>JBJXGK010000169.1:0-30721 GCA_046153705.1 Gemmatimonadaceae bacterium | reverse complement strand
GACGTCGCCTGGATGATGCCCGACGCGAACGTGCTCGACTTGCTGGCTTCGACGGTGTAGAGCGTTGCCGCCGTGATGGGCGAGAAGGTGATGTTCTGCGTGAACGCCGTGGTGTTGCCGAGGGCGGGCGGCGTGATGACCGGGACCGCGGGGTTGAACGGCACGGCTGCGGCCGTGGGCGCGCCGGCGTTGACCGTCACATCGCCTCGCGTTCCGAAGTACTGCACCTGCGAGTTCGCGAGCCCTTCGATGGTGACGGTGTAGCTGCCCGGCGAAAGATTGTCGATGGTACCGGTCCACGACGAGCCGCTCTGCACGAGGTCGACGATGCGCGGCGTACCGACGCCGGTGACCGTCACACGCACCGCCGTCAGCGGCAGCGTGATCCGCGGCAGCGTGTCCCGACCGAGCACCACGGTCGGGATGATCGAGCCCACCGTCTCCGGACGCGACGGACTGTCGCACGAAGCGAGGACGAAGCCAGCCGCGAGCGCGGCGGCGAACGGAAGACCACGACGAGTCATGTGCATGGCTTAAGGATTCGGCACAGTGATGACGATCCCACCTGTTCGCGGCGCTGGCTCACCGCCCCCCCCACCTCCGCCCAGTGCTGCGGCTGCGGCCGCGCCACCACCAAGCACCGCGATCCACACCCATTTGGGCACGCCGCCCTTCTTCACAGTGCCGGCTGGCGGCAGGGCATTGACCGGCGTCTGCGCGATCGCGGTGCGCAGGATCACCTGCACACGCACGGTCTCGCCTGCGCGGATGGTGACGTCCTGCGTTTTCGCCGTGATTCCGGGCGCGCTGGTCTCGAGTGTGTAGCGCCCCATCGGACCGCTGTAGGTCAGCGGTGCGGGGCCGGTGGTGCCGTCGCTCTGCAGATGCCAGTTCTCACGCGGTGTGAGCTTGGCCGTCGCACCGGGAATATCCGCGGTCACCGCGAGCACACCGAAGGCGTGGTTCTCGCGGCGCGCGAGTTCTCCGAGCGTCAGGGTCTGCTGCGCGGCGAGGTTGCGACGCGCTTGCTCGAGCAGCGGCGTCACGGCCGGTGCGGCCTGCGCGGACCGTGCGCTGGTGAACACACCGAGCAGCCGGCCCTGATAGTCCACGAGCGGCGAGCCGGCGACGCCTTGCGCGATCGTCTCCGAGAGGCGGAGCGCACCCAGCGGACGCTGCGCCCATTCCTCGACCACGGCACGCGTGTCACTCGGCGTGCGGCACTGCGTGAGGCCCACGCCCCACGCGGCCTGCCCGTCGATCACGGTGGTGGCGACGCGCAGCGAATCCGGACGCGGGGCAGGGAGCAGCAGCACCGCGAGGTCGGACGACACATCGTGTGCGGCGACGCGGATGCCATCACCAGCGCTCGTCCCAGCGAAGGAGGCACCGAGGTTGTCTGCGCCGCGAATGGCGGAATACGAGGTGACCAAGAAGCGCCCGCCCACCGAGGCCGCCGCCGCGCAGGCGGGAGCGCCGATGCCGAAGCGCGTGACATTCAGCGCCGCGGTGCTGCGATACGCTTGCTGACGCACGGGTTCGGCGATGGCTCCGGCGGCGACGGCAGCCGTCGTGAGTTGGAACGAAAGCGTCACCGTGACGCCGGGCAGCACTTCGCGTTGCACTCGCGCCGGAAGGTAGCCATTGGCGCTGACTTCGAAGTCGTAGGTGCCGGGAGCAAGCGCGAGGCCGTTGCCGGCCGGGAGTACACCGGTGCCGCGCACGAGCACGCTCACGGGCACCGGCATGGTCGAGGGGTCCACGCGGACGCGGCCCTGTGTCTCACGCGAGGTGCGAGTGGCCCATTGGTAGGAGACGCGGGTGACTTCGTCGGACGAGGTGCGCGCGCCGACGTCGGAGCGGGCTTGGCGGAGCGTTGCGACGACGGCGGGCAGGAAGTTCACCGTGTCGATGCGCATGGTGGGGCTGGTGCGCATGGCCCATCGGGCCCACGTGCGGGCCAATGTCTCTTCGCCGCCCTCGCTCAGTAGCTGAGTGAGCAGGTGCACCGCACGGGCCCAGGTGCTGTCGGGCGCACCGAGCGCAGGATCGAGTGCCGCGCGTCCGAGTTCGAGCGCTCGCGCGGATTCGAAGTTCTCATACGCCGTGGTCGCATCACGCAGGAGCGTGGCGCGCGTCGCTCCCTGGGCCGAGGCGGCTGCAGGGAGCGAGAAGAGGACGGCGAGTGCGAGGGCGAGGCGACGGATCATGGCTGACGGGGCTGCAGCGTGAACCTGAAGAGTTCGGTCTTTCCGGCTTCGAGCGAGACGGTCGTATCGATGGTGACGAAGCCTTCTTTGCGGATGACGATGCGATGGGCGCCGCCGATGACCTCGCGTTCGACTCGCGCGGCCGCACCCACGGACTCGCCGTCGATCTGTATGTCGTCGGCCGCGGTGTTGAGGGCGATGCGGAGCTTCGCCTTCGCGTCAGCTGCCGGTGCCTGCGGTACCGGCGCGGCCTGCACCGGCGCACTCTGCGTCGGCGCGGGTGTCACCGGCTGACGCTCCGCTGCCTTCGTCGGCGTCGTACGCGGCGGCGGGGCGGACTTCTTCGGGTTGGTGGCCGCCGTCTTCGTCTCGGCCTTCGCAGCTGCCTCCGCGGCGACACGCTGCGCTTCCGTCTCCTTG
Organism: Gemmatimonadaceae bacterium; assembly: GCA_046153705.1. GTDB lineage: Bacteria > Gemmatimonadota > Gemmatimonadetes > Gemmatimonadales > Gemmatimonadaceae > Pseudogemmatithrix. The sequence goes on along the minus strand of JBJXGK010000169.1, from coordinate 28,091 downwards.
TCGATCGAATCCTTCCGCGCGGCCGCCAGCGCCGCGGAGTCCGCGTTCGGAACGGTAGCCGCCGGTGTCGGCGTCACCGCGGCCGCCGGCGCCCCCAGCTGCGCCCCAGGCTGCGCCTCCGGCGCAGGCGCATTCGACTTCGGAGACATGATGCTCCACACCCCGAATCCACCGCCGCCGATCACCACCGCGGCGATGCCGATGTAGAGGCCCATCTTCGACGAGCCGCTCGACGAGGCCGCCGCCGCCGCGCCCACCGCACCAGCCGTAGTCCTTGTGCGCGCTTCGCCGCCGACCTTCGCGACGACAGTCTTCTCCGCGGCCACCGGCTTCGTGCTCGGCGCAGAACTCTTCGGCCTTCCGGTCGCCGCCTGTGAGCCCGGACCCGAGCGCACCTTGGCGGCGTCCGCGGGGTCCAGCATCACGGTGACGACGCTCGGCCGGGTGTTCGCCTTGGGCACGTACTTCGGGTCCTTCATCGACTGTACGAGGTCGTGCACCGTCGCGAAGCGCTCCTCGCCCTTCTTGGAGAGCGCACGCGCCACCGCCGCCGCCACATGCTCGGGGATCTCGGCGACGTCCTCGTGCAGGTTGGGCGCCTCGAACATGCAGTGCTTGTGCAGGATGTCGATCGCCGAGTCGCCGTCGAACGGCACATGGCCGGCGAGCATGCGGTACGCCATCACCGCCACCGAGTACTGGTCGGAGGCACCGGTGACCGGCTTGCCCATGCCCTGCTCGGGGCTCATGAAGTACGGCGTGCCGATCACCGAGTCGGTCGCGGTGAGCTTGCCCTCGGTGAGCGCCTTGGCGATGCCGAAGTCGGTGACGATCACGCGATTGCGATTGTCGAGCATCACATTCGCGGGCTTGATGTCGCGATGGATGACGTGATGTTCGTGCGCGTAGTCGAGGGCGTCGGCGACCTGCTCGAGGATCTCGATCGATTCGTCGAGCGGCATGGCGCCACGCTCGCGCAGCAGGTCCTCGAGCGACTTGCCCTCGAGGAACTTCATCGCGTACCAGAAGATCTTGCCGCTCGAGCCGATGCGGTAGATCGGGATGATGTTCGGATGGTCGAGCGCGGCGGCGGTCTTGGCCTCGCGCTTGAAGCGCTCCACACCGTGCCCGAACGTGAGCTCGGGCGGCAGCACCTTCAGCGCGACCTTGCGCGAGAGCTGTGTCTCCGTGGCCAGATACACCACCGCCATGCCGCCGCGGCCGAGCATGTGGCCCACCGTGTATTCGCCTTTGGTGTCCTCGCGGAGCAGTCGCTCCATGTTGCGGAACGAGGACTGGTCCATGGACGCCGTCGCAGCCGCTTGGCCCTCGGCGTCGGAGACCAAGGAACCGCAGCTATGACAAAAACGCGCCTCGTCCGCTACAGGCGTGCTGCAGTGGGCGCAGATCATCCAGTTCCGGTCCGATTGTCGATGCAGGATACCGTAAGCCGAATATCAGACACGCTTAGGACCTTGGCAATGGGGGAATTCCGAGCAACGCGGACGGCCCGAAATGACGTCACAACGTGAGAGAATCGTGCCAGCCTTATGCGTCCACCACTGGCTGTCGCCAAATCGTTTGGTGACAAGGCAATAGCCAGCCAGGCGAGCCCCCAGCACCTTCTTAAGGTCCGTACGGCGACTTGCATCACCAAACGCCGGATGCGCGGAACACGGTGGGGCACCGACAGCACTCTTTGGACGATTCACAACTGGCTGTGTTCACTGCACATCGGCCACTCGATCACGACCCGCTGTTGCGCGACTGCTACACTCCGCCAGCAACGATACGCCAGATCTGGGCGACGAGGAAGCAGATCACGATGCCCATGCCCACCGGCAACAGCGTCGCGAGCGCGGTCCATTTCACGCTCCTCGTCTCGCGATAGATCGTGTAGATCGTGGTCGAGCAGGGGTTATGCAGCAGACTGAAGAGCATGAGGTTGACGGCGGTCAACGTGGTCCAGCCGTTGGCTCGCAACAGGGCCCCGATCTGGTCGGCATCGAGTTCGAACATCACGCCGGCGCCGGCGCCCGCCTCGGGAGTGCCACCGGCCAGGACGGTCAGCATGAGCACCGTCGGGATCACGATCTCGTTCGCGGGGATCGCCACCACGTAGGCGAGCAGGATCACACCGTTCAGCCCGATGAAGATCCCCACCGGATCGAGCCAGCCGATCACGTGTTCGGCCACGCTCAGCCCCGACCACCCGACGTTGCCCACCAGCCAGATCACGGCACCGGCGGGCGCCGCGAACACGATCGCGCGCCAGAGCACGATGAGTGTGCGATCGACCAGCGAGGTGTAGAGCGTCTGGACGAGATTCGGCGGCCGGTACGGCGGCAGCTCGAGGCTGAAGCTCGTCGCCTCGCCCCGGAGCACGGTGCGTGTGAGGATGAAGCTCGTGAGGAACATCATGCCGATGCCGACGAGCGTCACGCCCACCACCGCACCCGCCGAGATCAGTCCCCCGATCGCCGCCGGCGCCAACGTGCCGAGGAACAGCGAGGCCATGAGGATCTGCGTGGGCCAGCGCCCGTTGCAGAGCGAGAAGTTGTTGGTGATGATCGCCACCAGGCGCTCGCGCGGACTGTCGATCACACGCGTGGCGACCACGCCGGCGGCGTTGCAGCCGAAGCCCATGCACATCGTGAGCGCCTGCTTGCCGTGCGCGCCGACGCGACGGAACAAGCCGTCGAGGTTGAACGCGACGCGCGGCAGGTACCCGAAGTCCTCCAACAGCGTGAACAGCGGGAAGAAGATCGCCATTGGCGGGAGCATCACCGCGATCACCCAGCCGGTCGCGAGGTACATACCGTCGATGGTGATGCCGATGAACCAGGCCGGCAGCCCTGCACTCACAGCCAGTCCGCGCAGCCACGGATGCCCCTGATCGACGAGCAGGTCGGCGATCATGCCCGAGGGCACGTTGGCACCGGCGATCGTCAGCCAGAAGACGACACCGAGCATGAGGATCATGAGCGGGAAGCCGAAGACCGGGCTCGTGAGCCAGCGGTCGAGCGATCGGTCGAGGTCGAAGTGCAGCTTGCGTGCGCCGCCGAGCATCGAGCGCGAGGCGATGCCCTCGGCGGCCGCGAACAGCGCCTGTGTGAGCTTGTCGTTGAAATCCGACGGCATGCGCCAGCGCACCGCGGCGGCGAGTGTGTTTACCGACTCCGGCATGGAAGCTTCCACGCGCTCGTCCGCATTGAGCAGTCGCATGGCGACCCAGCGCGCGTTGGGTCGCTCAGGCTCGGCGGCCCGCACGGCACGCTCCACCTCGCCGATCACACGTTCGATCTCCGGCGAGAGGTCGCGCACGAGACGGGGCGCGGACGTGAGCTTCCCGGTGGCGACGTCGTGCACGGCCTGCCGCAGCGCGTCGACACCCTCACCGCGGCGCACGGCGGTCGCGACCACCGGGACGCCGAGTTCGCGCGAGAGCGCGGCCGGGTCCACCGCGATCCCCAACCGACGCGCCTCATCCATGAGGTTGAGGCAGACCACCACGCGCGGTGTGATCTCCAACACCTGCAGTGCGAGATTGAGATTGCGCTCGAGCCGCGTGGCGTCGAGCACGATCACCGTCACGTCGGGCTTGCCGAAGAGCAGGGCATCGCGGGCCACTTCTTCGTCGGTCGTCGCGGCTTGCAGCGAGTACGTGCCAGGCAGGTCGATCAGCTTGAAACGGTCCCCGCCGACGGTGAAGAACCCCTCGGCGCGGGTGACCGTCTTGCCGGGCCAGTTGCCGGTGTGCTGGCGAAGCCCGGTGAACGCGTTGAACACCGTGCTCTTGCCGGTGTTCGGATTGCCGGCGAGCGCGACGAGGAAATCGAACTTGTCGGACCGCACGCCGAGCTGCACGAGCGATTCATCGCGTGCGTTGAGGCGGGTGCGCATGGTGGTCGTCATGCGCGCTGCTCCGCGACGTGCGCGGTCGTCGCTGCACGCTCCACTTCGATCCAGACCGCCTGCTGACGTCGCAGCGCGATGAGCGCGCCGCGGATCCGATACGCCATGGGATCGCCACCGGCGCTGCGCATCTCCGCCGTGATCACCGTGCCGGGCACGACGCCCAGGTCGAGCAGGCGACGGCGTTGCGCGCCGCGGCATTCGCGCGAGAGACGCAGCACGCGTGCGCTCTCGCCGACATCGATGTCATCGAGCGTGCGCGGGCGTACGGTGTCGCCGCCATCCGTGCTCACCACGCCGATCGCGAGTTCGTAGTCGGGTGGCACCGAGACGACCTTGCCGTCGAGCTCCACCTCGGCGGTCACCGAGGTGCGTGCGCGGACGACGAGGCGCTTGTCGAGTTCGAATCCCAGCCGACGCAGGTGATTGAAGCGCGTGACGGGTTCGTCCTCGAGATGTACGATCACGCCCGCTTCGCCTGGTTCGAGCGCGGCGAGCAGGCTGGGGGCGTGCACCGGCATCTCACCCGTTCGACTCGGGATGGGATCGCCGTGCGGATCGAAACGGGGGTCGCCCAAGCGCCGGGAGAGTGTCTCGATCTCCTCGGTGGTGACGAGATGCTCGCGTTCGTCGGCGACCTCATGCCACTCGTCCGCCGCCAGTCCGGTGTTGTCGGCGAGGTACTGTTCGACGATGCGATGTGTGCGTACCACGCGCAGGGCGGCGACGCGGCCCTGTTCCGTGAGGGCGAAGGTGGTCCCGCTCCGCATGACCTGCGCGCTCGCCACGAGTTGCTCGAGCAACGACTGCGCACGCTCGCGCGGGATCTGCAGCGTGCCCGCGAGTGCATCGACGTGCACCGTGTGCCCGTCGGCGGCGCGATGGAAGAGATACTTGAGGGTGTCCTCGATCCGCACGCGCTCGGAGTGCCGCATCTGCTTGCGGATGCGGGCGAGGATGCCACGGCGCGGCCAGACGATCACGAGGGTGACCATCAGCAGGAAGCCGAACACGAGGAGTGAGGTACGCGGGTCGGGCACGGGGGTCCGATAAAGTTAGTACGTACTAAAACAGTATCGGAGCGAAGGAGGAGTCAAGGGGCGATCAACTCTTCCGCGCGACCAGTTCGATTTCCACTCGTGCCCCGAGCGGCAAGCCGGCCACGGCCACCGTGGTGCGTGCCGGGAACGGCTTCGCGAATCGGGTCTCGTACGCCGCATTCATCTTCGGGAAGTCCTTCATGTCCACGAGATACACGTTGCACTTCACCACGTGATCCATGGTGAGGCCGCTGTCGTTGAGCACCGCTTCGAGATTGTCGAACACACGCTGCGTTTGTGCCTCGACGTCGCCGTCGATGAGTTTGCCGGTCTTCGGATTGATCGGCGTCTGGCCGGAGAGGTAGAGGAGGTCGCCGGCCCAGACACCGTGCGAGTACGGACCGATGGCCGCCGGGCCGTTGGGGGAGTGCGTGTGCTGTCTCACGGGCTGCTCGAGTGGAAAGGAGTCTGCAAGCTACGCTACTGACGCGTGGTCCCGTTGAGGGCCTGGTACACCAAGGTCGAGAACTTCCCGCGGACGTCCGCGCTGCTCGGCAGGTTCTGCAGCATGAGTACCAGTACGAGGCGGTTCTCGGGATCCACCGAGTAGAACGTCGCGTACGCGCCACCCCAACCGAAGCTGCCGACCGACGCATAGCCGCTGGCCCCGAGTCGGTCGACGGTCTCGAACGCCAGTCCGAAGCCGAGACCGTTGCTGTTGTAGCGTGTGCCGAGCTGGTTGGTACGCATCAGCTCCACACCGCGCGGCGAGACGATGCGCGTGCCGTTGAACTCGCCGCCGCGTCGCAGCGTCTCGAGGAATCGGGCGTAGTCGCGTGCGGTGGACGTGAGCCCGGCACCGCCGGCGAAGTTGCGCCGTGGACCATCGACGTAGTGTCCCTGACCGCGCGCACCGGTGTCGGCCCGTACGATCCGTCCGTTCTCGTCGTTGCGATACACCGCGGTGAAGCGTGCGATCTTCTCGCGCGGTACGAAGAAATCCGTGTCGACCATGCCGAGCGGTGCGGTGATGCGCGCCTTGATGAACTTGTCGAGCGGCATACCACTCGCGCGCTCGACGACACAGCCGAGGATGTCGGTGTTGTAGCCGTAGACGAATCGCACACCCGGTTGCTCGACGAAGGGCAGGGTGCCGAGTCGGTCCATGGTGGTGCAGACATCTTCGTTCTTGTCGGCGGTGTACCAGCCCCAGCCGGCAGCGGGGCCGAGCCCCGAGGCGCGGTAGCGCTCGGCGACGTGGGTGTCGGTGCCGTACGAGATGCCCGCGCTGTGGGTGAGCAGGTCGAAGATGGTGATACGCCGCTGGGCGGGCGCGAGCGTGCGTCCGCTGTCGGCGCGCGAGGCAACGGTGGTGCGAGCGAAGTTCGGCAGCCATTTCGACACCGGGTCGCCGAGCGCGACCTTGCCCTCTTCGACCAACATCATGATCGCCGTGCTGGTGATCGCCTTCGTCTGCGACGCGATGCGGAAGATCGCGTCGGGGGTCATCGGCTTCTTCGCTTCGCGATCCGACCAGCCGACCGCCTTCTCGTAGGCGACCTCGCCGTCGCGCAGCACCAGCGCCACCGCGCCGGCGATCCACTGCGAGTCGACGCTCTGCTGGAGATACGCATCGAGTCGCGCGAGCCGCGAGGCATCGAACGCGGCGCGCGCATCGAGCTCGGCGAGCGTGAAGCGTGTGCTCAGGATGTAGGGCTGTTCCCCCGCGGTCCAATGGCCGTAGGTGGTCGCGACGAAGCTGCCATCGCCGAGCCGCTCGAGGCCGGGGTAGGTGGAATCCCACGCGTTGGTGTTGTCCTTGATGCGCACCCGGTACTGCCCGGGCGTGCCGGCCGTGAGGTCGTCCCAGCGACCGACCCACGCGATCCAATCGCCCTTGGTGGGCGAGTCGGCCGCCATGTCGCGGAAGGTGATGACGAGGCGACCATCGGTCGCGTACTTAGCCGTGTGCCGATCGCCGGTGAGGGTGCGCGCGACCGGCTGCGGCGTGCTCCAGCTGCGTCCTTCGTCGCCGGTGAACATCACGTGCGACTCGGCTTGTCGGCGATTCTCACGCAGGAGCAGGGCGACCGTGAGGCCATCGGGTGAACGGACCGCACCCGGTTCGCAGAGGTGTTCCTTGCTTCCGCGCCAGATCTCGTCGGGGGTGCCCCATGTGCGCCCACCGTCGCGCGAGCGGACCTGGAAGAGACGGAACACCCCGTCGGCCTTGCCGCCGGCCTTGTAGAAACGACCATCGTCATGGAAGAACGCGAGCAGCGATCTGTCGCGCATGGGCATGACCGATCCCATCACGACGATGCCGCCCCAATCACCGATCGGCTTGAGCGGCGACCACGTGCGGCCCTCGTCATCGCTCTGTGCGAGGCGTGCAGGATGCAGGCCGGAGAACATGAGCAAGCGCCACTTGCCGTCGGTGGTGTCGGGCACGCGGAAGAGCGTGGGTACCTCGAGCGACCCGCTCCAGTTCTCCGGGACCGCGAGTCGTTCGCTCCACGTGCGCCCCGCATCGTCACTGCGCTTGAGGACGATCGCACCTTTGCCGTGACCTTTGGGATAGGTCGCGAGAATGGTGCGCCCGTCGCCGAGGAGCGCTGTGGTGACGTGGCCGAGGTACTGGCCGGGCTCGCGATCGACGAGGACGTGGCGTCCGGGTTCGGCGTCGAGGTCGACGAGGGGGATGTGTTGCGCGCGCGCCGATGAGACCGCGGCGACGAGGCAGAAGGCGAGGTAGCGTGTCATGGGTAGAACATCCCACCTGCGGTGCGCGGCGTCCACTCTTGTCCGCTGGGCTGCGCCCTGCCGTCCCCGGGCACTGGCGCCGAGCGGCAGTTTCGCTTTGTGACACAAAGCACTTGACAGAAAGCGAGCCACTGCCGATACTCAGCCCATGGCCGCTCCCGTCCGCGAGGTCCCCGACCTCCAGGATCGCGCTCTCCGCGACTTGTCGTTCATTCGCCGGACCATCGAGAGCGCCTCCGCGTTCACCGATGTTCCCGGCTGGGGACTGGTCGGCGTCGGCACCTCCGCCTTGGTGGTGGCGTGGGGGGCGGAGCAGACGGCCAGTGCAGGGGCGTGGATCGCGATGTGGTTGCTCGAGGCCGTGTTCGCCGCGAGTCTCGCCGCCGTCGCGATGTACCGCAAGATGAAGCGGCGTGCGGACACGTCAGGGGCGGTGGTGGTGAGCGTGCCGGCGCGGAAGTTCATGTTGGGGTTCTGGCCGGCGATCATCGCCGGCGCGGTGCTCACCTTCGCGCTCATCGAACGCGATGGGCTCTGGACCGCGGGATCAGTGGTACCGCGCGTGTTGCCCGGGCTGTGGCTGCTGCTCTACGGCGTGGGCGTGGTGACCGCTGGGGCGTTCTCGGTACGGGCGGTGCCGCTGATGGGCATCACGTTCATGCTGCTCGGGACGATCGCCTTGTTGTTGCCGGCGTCGAGCGGGTCGATCCTGCTCGCGCTCGGGTTCGGTGTGGTGCAGATGGGATTCGGCTGGTGGATCGCTCGGAGGCACGGTGGCTAAACGGTCGGCAGGCGGGGCTGCGATGAAGGTGGTGCGCGGAGAGGCAGCGTCGGCGAAGTCGTCGGCGACGTCGTCGGCGACGTCGTCGGCGGGGCTCGCCTCCGTGGATGGGGACATGGCGGGCCCGTTGGCGCTCGATCGCGTGATCCACGAGCGGATCCGCCTCGCGATCGTGAGCACGCTCGCGGTCCACGAGATGCTCACGTTCACCGAACTCCGATCGGTGCTCGAGACGTCGGACGGCAATCTCTCGGTGCATGCGCGCAAGCTCGAGGACGCCGGCTATGTGTCGTGCAAGAAGAGCTTCGACGGACGCATCCCACGCACCGAGTACCGGATCACGGCGGCGGGGCGGCGGGCGCTCGAGGGGTATCTCGCGCATATGGAGGCGTTGATCCGTCGAGTGGGTGGGTGAGGGACAGGCGGCACGCCCGCCTGCATGGACTGGACCGATGACCGACGCGCGATGACCGCGCGTCCACTGACAAGGCGCTGACGAAGCGCCCTTTCTTGGGAGGCAAACTTTACGATGCAAAGCACTTCGCGAATTCCGGCCCATCTCGCCATCATCCTCGACGGTAACGGCCGCTGGGCCGAACAGCGCGGACGTCCGCGCTGGATGGGGCACGTGGCAGGGGCGCGCGCACTGAAGCCGATCGTCGAACACTGCGTCGCGCGGCGTGTCGACCAACTCACGGTGTACGCGATGTCGAGCGACAACTGGTCGCGGCCGGCCATCGAAGTGAACGCGCTGCTCGAGCTCCTCGAGAGCCAGTGTCGCACACGACTCCATGCCCTCGTCGCCAACGGTGTGCGCGTGAGTGCGATCGGCCGCCGCGACCGCTTGCCGTTGCCGATGCGTCGTGCCCTCACCGATCTCGAGCGTGCGTCCGCGTCGGGCCGCGCGCTGCACCTGCGCCTGGCGATCGACTACTCGAGTCGCGCGTCGATGCAGGAGACGCTGCCGGTCTCACGCGCGCTCCGTGCGGAGTCGAGCGGGTCGGCGTTCAGTGCGTCCGCCGCCGCGACGCAAGGCACCACGATCCTCCCGCCGGTCGACCTGCTCCTGCGCACGGGGGGGGAGCGCCGGCTCTCCGACTTCCTCCTCTGGGAATGCGCCTACGCGGAGCTCGCGTTCGTCGACACGTTGTGGCCGGACTTCACGCCGGCGGCGCTCGACGCCGTGCTCGCGGACTTCTCGACGCGGGAGCGCCGTTTCGGAGCAGTGCCCACCACGCGGAGGGCGAGCTGATGACGCCCGCCCTCGCCCGCCGACTCGTCGGCTTCGCGCTGTTGCTCGGACTCGTCGGGGATCAGATGCTCCGCGCGGCCGAATGGCGCGCCGGGTTCGCGCTCTGGGTCATCCTCTCGGTGCTCGGTGTCGCGCAGCTCGTGTATCTGCACCGCAAGACCCGGAGCGACGCGGCGGTGCCGTCGTTCTTCGCGCCACAGACGTGGACCGCGCCGTCGCGCGAGCGCGCGTTCGTGGTGATCTCCATCGTGTTGAGCGCGCTGTCCCTCGTGTACCGCAGCGCCGAGTGGCTGTTCGCGATCAACTTCATCATCATGCTCGGTGGTGCGATGCTGCTCGTGTGGATGGGGAGCGGACGGAGCTTGCGACAGTTCGCGTTCCTCGATCTCTTCGCCGCGCCCGCGACTGCGGCGTCGGCGGTGATCACCGGCGCTCCGGCGGCGGTGCGGGCGATGGCCGATTCACAGGAAGCGCGCGGTGGGCTGGCGACGCGGGTGTTGGTGATCGGGGGCGGCCTCGCGCTCGCGTTCCCCCCGCTGCTCATCGTCACCGCGCTGCTCGCCTCGGCCGACCCGGTGTTCAAGGACGGCGCGCGGTTCGTGCTGCGCTTCCTCGAAGGCGAAGCGCTGGGGCATCTCGTGCTGATCACGGTGCTCAGTTGGGTGAGCGCGGGCTGGTTGCACGGCGCGGTGGGTTTGCGCAGTGAGCGGATGGTGGAATACCGCGGGGCCGCGATCACGCTGCCGTTCTCGGCGCTGGCGGTGACGCTGTACGGCGTGGCGGCGTTGCTCGCGATCTTCGTCGGACTGCAAGCTCGCGCGCTGTTCGGTGGCGCGGAATACGTGCTCGTCACGGCGGGACTCACCATGGCGGAGTACGCCCGCGGCGGATTCTTCGAGTTGGTGGTGCTGAGTGTGTTCGTGCTCGCGCTGTTGTTCCTCGCCGACCGGACCTTGCGCGACGATCAGCCCGCGGATCTGCGCCGTTTCCGTGCCGTGGGCGCCGTGCTGTTGGGGCTCACGTCGGTGGTGATGGTGTCGGCGGTGGTGCGGCTCTCGTTGTACATGACGAGTTTCGGGCTGACGTCCGACCGCGTGTTCGCGTTCGCGATCCTCGTCGGTGTGGCGGCGGCGATGACCTGGTTCGCACTGACCGTGTTGCGCGGCGCGCGGGCGCGCTTCCTGCCGGGCATGATCGTTCTCGCGGTCGTGTGGGTGCAGGCGCAGAACATGCTGAATCCGGATGCGTTGGTCGCTCGGACCAATCTGGCGCGTGCGCGCACCGGTGCGCAGCTCGATGTGCGCCAGCTCGGCTGGTTGTCGGCGGATGCTCTGCCGGTGATCATGCGCGAGGGGCCGCTGCTACCAGCGCCAACGTGTCGTGAACTCGCGAGGACGGTCGTGGAGCGATGGCAGACGGAGCAGTTCCTCGCCGACGACTGGCGCGCGGTATCGCTGCCGTTGTTGCGCGCGCGCGCGTTCGGAGCGGCAGACCCACGCCTGGCCGAGCGCTGGGGGTGCGCGTCGCGTTGACCGTGTGACGCTGTGGCGGTTACCATCCCCGTATGACTGCGGCCCGCGAAGCGCTCCCTCTCGACCCATTCGGTCGGCGTCGACTCAAGGTGGCCTTTGTGGGGACGCACGGGGTGGGGAAGACCACGCTCTGCTTCGACCTCGCGTCGCAGCTCAAGCGACTCGACCTCGGCGTCGACCTCGTGAAGGAGGTCGCGCGGCGCTGTCCGCTGCCGATCAATGAAGAGACCACTCTCGACGCGCAGGCGTGGATCCTGCACACGCAGATCGCCGAGGAACTCGCGACCTGTGCGCAGAACGAAGTAGTGATCTGCGATCGTTCGGTGCTCGACAACTACGCGTACCTGGTCGCGCGGATTGGGCGCATGCCGGCCCTCGACGCGCTGGTGTCGCATTGGATCCGTGGTTACGACGCGCTGTTCAAGGTGCCGGTGACGGGCGCGCCGTCGTTCGACGGCAAGCGGGCGGTGAGTCCGAGCTTCCAGCTTCAGGTCGACGATACGATCGACGCGTTGATCGCGGCGTTCGACGTGCCAGTGATCCGGCTCGATGCCGGCGACCGCGATGGTTGGATCGCGCGCGTGGTGGCAGTCCTGGCGTTGCCGATGCAGGCGCCGCAGATCGACCTGTTCGTGTCGCCTCCCGTCCCCTAGCGGCCGCTTCAGCGGCTTGCGCGTGGCGCTGGACAGGCCTAGTTTCGGACTGCCGAACAAAAACCGAATCTGAGGCGCCTTTCACGGCCCTTATGGTTCCTCGCCTCCGGAGGCCTCCGATGTCCACGGCTGTGGTCTTAACACCCGCGCAACTGCTGGCCCACTGGCAGGGCCACCGCCGCGTCACGCGGCGACTCATCGCGGCGTTTCCTCCCGATCAGTTCGAGACCTTCACCATCGGGGGTATGCGCACGTTCAGCGGGCTCGTACAGGAGATGCTCGCCATTGCCGTGCCGTCGTTGAAGGGTTTCGTGCATCGCGACTGGAAGACGTCCTTCGATCCGCGTCCCCTCTCGAAGGATGCGGCGCTGAAGGAATGGGACGCGCAGACCGAGGAGATCAACGCGCTCTTCCCGAAGATCCGGCCTGAGCAGTGGCAGGAGCAGGACAAGGCGTTCGGCATGTTCGACGGGCCGACCTATGATCTGCTCCTCTACGCGATCGACAATGAGATCCATCATCGAGGCCAGGCGTATGTGTACTTCCGTGCGCTGGGGATCCAGCCGCCCGACTTCTTCGATCGGAGCTGAACGCGGGACTGCGTAGCGTCAACCGCGTCGCGGACAGATGATGAAGCCTTCGCGCCAGTGTCCGCCCTCGAACGTCGGAGGGAGCCCGCGCACATCGGCCGCGTCGAGTCCTCCGGCGAGCAGTTGCAGGCCGGCGAGGGCCGCGATGGTCGCCTGCACCTCGTCGTGGGAGGGCTGCGTGATGCCACGCAGCCCTTCAGCGACGAGTCGCTCGGTCCACGGAGCGTGGTCGAGCGCGGGCTTCTTCCCGGGCAGCGCAGGATGCCCGAGCGAGCGCCACGCCTGCGTCGGGAAACTCTCGATCGTGGCGCGACCCCCGTTCCACGTGTGATCGATCCGTGGCCAGCCGCGCGCCTGCAGCGCATCGAACAGCGCGACGGAGAAGTCAGCCATGCGGGTCCAACTCGCCGGCTTCACGACGCCGGGCAGTCCGGTCTTGCCCGGCGTGCGCGTGGCCTTCTCGCATTCGCGTGCGTGCCCGGGCGGTGCGCGTTCGGCGCGCCACCCTTGCGGGCCGTCCAACAGGATGAGTCGTACCGCGTACTCGTCGGCGACGCTCGTGATCGCGTCGGCGAAGGTCACGGCGTCCGGTTCGCCTGTCAGGCCGAGCGAGGCCGGGTCGATGAACCGCACGTCCATCGAGGGCGTGACGAGTGCGATGCCGTTGTCCCGGTAGCGCCGCGAGGCGAGGTCGATGGAGAGAACCGCGGGGGTCAGGGCACGTGTCCCTGTGACCCTGTGGTGTCTCGTCGCGGCGTCAGGGCTCGCGGTGCCGCGCTCGGGAGGGCGGAGCGATCGTCCCGCTCGGCCAGTGCCAAGGCACGCTCCGCGATGGCCAACTCCAACTCTCCCACGAACTCCGCTGCGAGCGCGAGGTCCGCGCGGCGCACGAGGAGCAGGAGTTCCGCTGGATGAGCGACTTCCAGCCCCGCTGCACCCGCGATCGGTTCGAACGCGCGCAGGTCGGCGGCCGTGAGCACGAGCCGCGCGCGACGGATCCAGGGCCAGATCGATGTGCGCAGCGCGGCACCCGCGACGCTCTCCAGCGGCAGCACGACTTCGCGCACCGGTTCCACTTCGCGGTCACTGCGGATCTCGCTGCCGTAGCGATCAGTCGTGCGCTCGAGTCGCCACTGCACCACCAGTCGCGCCCCGTCGAGCCGGAGCAAGCCGTGGATCGTCTCGGCCGTGGACGTGAACTCGCTGCCGTACACATCGTGCGAGCGCTCGAGGAGGAACGGCACTGCCGCGATGTGGGTCACGCTCACTCCCTCCCAAGCACGCCGAGGTCCAGCACGCCGTCGCCGGCGGCGATGTGCGCGTCCATCCGCGCGGCGAGGCCGGGCAGCACCGTGAGCGGGCGCGGCGCGGCCGTCTCCATCATGAGCCGCACGTCCTTGCGCGCCATCGTGAGTTCAAACGTCGCGGTGTAATCCGCAGCCGCCATCTTCTTGCCCCGCCCGGCGATGATCGCGCCGGGGTTGAAGAACTCGAGCAGCTTGAGCGCGTCGAGCGGCTGCACTCCGCCGCCGCGTGCGATCTGGAACACATCCGCGACGAGTCCACCCATGCCGATGATGAACGCGTTGCCGCAGAGCTTGTAGGTGGCTGCGAGGTCGGGTTGTTCACCCCAGTACACGACCCGCTCGGCCTGCCGCTCGAGCGCGGGGCGAACGGCATCGAACAGCGCCAGCGGACCCGACACCATGATGATGCCCTTCGACTCACGCGCCGCTGGCGGGCCGATGAACACAGGGCAGTGCAGGTAACGCACACCAGCCGCGTTGAGCCGAGGGAGGCGCTCCGCCGTGGTGGCGGGGAGCGTGGTCGTGTGGTCGACGACAATCGCTGTGGTCGGCAAACCCGGACGCAGCTGCGCGATGACGTCCTCGACCACGGCATCATCGGTGAGAACGAGGTGCACGCGTTCGGCGCCACGAACCGCGTCCGCAGGGGAGGAGGCAACGCTAGCGCCGAAGGTGGTGAGCGCCTCGGCCTTGGCGCGCGTGCGGTTCCAGACGCGGACCGAATCACCGCGCTTGCAGGCCGCTTCGACGAAGGCGGCACCGAGGAGACCGGTGCCGAGGTATGCGATGTGAGCCATGTCCGGAAGTTAGCACTCCGGACAGAGCCACGAAGCCTACACCATCCCGGCGCGCTTCGGGAACACGAAGGTGTGGTGCAGGAGCTTCTTCTCCGCGACCGCCGTGACGAGGTCGACGGTGGAGATGATGCCCACCAAACGGTCGTCCTCGACGATCGGGATGCGATGCAGGCGCTCCTCCTTCATCACCCGTGCGGCTTCGACCGCGCTCACGTCGGGCCCGAGTGTGCGAAGCGGCGCACGTGTCATGGCCTCCTCGACCGTGTGATTCTCGAGCACGCCGTGCTCTCGTCCGCCGCTCACATCATCGGGCTCAGCCTGCAGCGCTGCGATGAAGTCGAGGAGGTCACTCGCCGAGAGCATGCCCACGATCCGACCGAGGCGCACGACCGGTGCGCCGCCGAGTCGTTCGGTCGAGAAGATCTCCGCCGCCTCGCGGATGCTGAGATCCGGGGCGATGGTGAGGACATCCTTGGTCATGATCTCGCGTAGCGTGAGCATCGACTCCTCCAGTGAGAGCGCCTTCTCTCAATGTGGGTCGTGGGCGACGCGCAGCTAGCCTCGATTGCCTGACAGCGCGTCGGAGGAACCCTCGCGCGCGTGGTCCATGCGCAAGGGTCCCTGCGACACTATGGCCTTACATACCTCAGCCCGACCGGCGGGTCGCCATGCGTCAGGCCATGCCGGAGGCGGAGCGGCCCGCCGCCGACGAAATCGCCAGCGACGCGATGGTTCTGGAAGAAGCCCGACTCCAGAGCGACCTGCGTCCCCGTCCGCGTCCACGTGCCGAAGTCGTTCCACTGCCAGCGAAAGCGCCGATGCGTCGGCGCGCCACTCCTGGGCCCGATCCACTCCGAGTATCGGATCGCGTGCTCATAGCGGCCGGTCGGATGCAGCGTGATCCACGCGGAATCCACGATCAGGTGGATGCTGACCGTGTCGCCGTCGACTTCCGCAGGATCGAAGACGTAGACCGCCGACGGCACGGGACGGTCCGCAACAGCGTCAGCACGCCATGTGCCGACGGGCGCGACGGGTGCCGCGCTCTGGCGGAGTGTCGCGTCCATGCTGCCGTCGACCTCAGGAGAGCGGAGCCACAGCCGCAACGAATCCGTGGTGAGCGCGCCGAGGGCGAATCGCGGACCGAGAAGGTCGGAGGTGAAACGGTACTCGGCGCCATCGATCGACCACGTGCCCGCGTCCATCTCGGCGAGGCGATCGTAAAAGACGCCGTCACGGTAACGCTGGAGCCACACACGCTGCTCCCAGCGACCTGCACGGTCGACGACCACGTGGGCGGAGTCGAGAAAGGTCTGCACGAGGACGCCTTTCTCGAGCCGATGCGCGACCAGCGCCGGCAGCGGTTGGCCGTCCGCGCGATGCACGTGCCAGGTCGCCGTCGCGAGCGGCGGCAGAACGACCGGCTCGGGCGCCGCGCTGCGTTCCGGTGCGCAGGCCAGCAGAAGGCCGAGAACGGCGCCGAACATGGTGAAGCGTGATCGAGCGCGAGGGGAGGAGAGAGGATGGGAGCCGGTGTGCGACATCTGACGGTCTGTGAGTTGCGAGCGCAAATACGAGAGGGCGCCATCGTCATCGATGTCGCCCTTTCGGTAAGCGGATGCGCGGGCGACGTCGACTGCGTGCCCTACGCTTTCTTGTTCACGTCGGTTTCGCGCCTGCTCAGCCCTTCCGCTCCGCGACCAGCGCGATGCGTTCGCGCGTGGAGACCACCACACCACCCGGTGGCTCGACGGTGATGGCGAACAACACCGCTTTGCCGACGGGCACGCGCGGGTCGATCGGGACGAGGACCTCGGTCGCACCGGCCGGGACGTCGAACACGCCCCCGTCGACGGGATACGCCTTGTCGCGTTTCTCATCGAAGATCCAGAGCTGATACTGGTACCGCGAGACGTCGTTGGGCTGCAGGCCGACGAACCGCATCACGCCGCGTTGCGCCTGGTCGCTCCAGACGACGTCACCGGTGGCTCCGATGGCGGTGGAGTCCTTCGTGGCGGTCCAGGCGAGGGCCGGCGACGGCGTCGCGGCCGCCAACAGCTCCGCGCGGAGCGCGGCGGCTTCGGCGGCCGGCGAGAGCGGCACGACCGGCACGGGCGTGCTCGTCCGCGGCACCGCGACCCACAATACGACTGCGGCCGCGGCGGCGACCCAGCCGCCCCAGGTGCGGACGCGCAGGGCCGGATCGGCGCGGCGGATGCCGATCCGCGTATCCGAGCGCGACCCCTCGGCCCGAGCGCGTGCCCGAGCTTCTTCGCGTACCATCGACTCCCCGATCGCCACCAACCGCGCGCGGAGCGCAGGTGGCAGCTGTTCCTCCTCGGGCGGCAGGTCCGCGGCCAAACCGGCGGTGATCTCGCCGACGACGACGTCGTTGAGGCTCATCGGCTGATCGGGGGTCTGCCCAGTGGGGTCCTTCACGTCCCGTTCCACTACTCTTCTCCTACTTCAGTTGAAAGGCGCGTCGCCAAGAGCTCGCGCGCACGCTGCAACCCGCGCCGGATGTGCGACTTCACGGTCCCGAGGGGAGTATCGGTCTCGCGGGCGATCTCATCGTGTGTCTTGCCGTGCAGGAGCGACAGCTCGAGCATGCGGCGCTGCGCGGGTGGTAGTTCCCGAAGCACCTGCCGGGCCGCCTCGGAGCGCGATTCCCGGTCCATCTCCTGATCGAGGTCACGCCCGTTGTCGGCGGGTGCGTCGGTCTCCTCGTTCATCTCCTCGTGTTCCGGACGGCGGCCGCGCATGCGCGCCCGGTCGATCAGTCGACGGCGCGCCACCATGGCGACCCAACCGGCCTCAGTGATGCGTTCGCTCTCGTACCGTGCCGCGGTGCGCCAGAGGTCGATGAACACCTCTTGTACCGCGTCCTCGGCGTCGGCAGCGTCGGGGGTCCAGCGCCGCGCGAGCGACCACACCAAGGCACCGTAGCGGGTGATGCACTCGCTCACCGCCCGGTCGTCTCCCGCAGCGATGCGCGGAAGCAACGGAGGCAGCGGCGACGCCGCCTCGGAGTCGCGCACGAGCGCCAGGTGGCTGCGCGGTGAATCGCCTGCGGCGGGTCGCTTCAAGTCATCCATTGTAAGTGACTGTCCCGGTGCCATGGCGTCTCCGATGCGGCCACGCCGATGAGCGGCGTCGACAGGCATTCGCCGTGCCGACCATTTCGGATGCACCGAACAGGGGGGTGCATCCAAACCGCGATACCCGACGAACTACTGGCTGCAACCGGTTGTTCCTTCCATCCATCATTCGGAGTTCTCGATGCGTTTCACCCAGTTCGCTGCCGCCGCCCTTCTTGCCGTCGCCCCGATCGTCACCGAGGCGCAGGCTGCCAAGACCATCCCCGAGGTCGCGAAGGCGGCCGGTACGTTCTCCACGCTGCTCGCGGCCGTTGACGCTGCCGGCCTGACCGAGACCCTGCTCGGCAAGGGTCCGTTCACGCTGTTCGCCCCGACCGACGAAGCGTTTGCGAAGCTCCCGGCCGGCACCGTTGAGGGCCTGCTCAAGCCCGAGAACCGTGAGAAGCTCAAGGGCATCCTGCTGTACCATGTGGTGTCGGGCAAGGTGAACGCGGCGACGGCCAGCACGCTGACCAGCGCGGCGACGGTTGGCGGTCAGAACCTCAAGATCATGAAGATGGGCAACGGCCTCATGATCAACGAAGCGACCGTTAAGTCGGCCGACATCATGGCCAGCAACGGCATCATCCACGTGATCGACCGCGTGCTGCTCCCGCCGGCCAAGATGTAAGCGCACTCGTAGCTTGGGGATCAACGCCATTTGATGTTGCATCCCAGGCTCGGGTACTGCTCCGCGCTCGGTGTCGTGCCTTTGAGCACGGCATCGAGCGCGAGTCGCAGATCCGTGCCGGACACCGGCACACCGCTCGCCGGACGACTGCCGTCGAGCTGACCGCGATACACCAGACGACGCTCGGCGTCGAACAAATAGAAGTCAGGCGTGCACGCAGCGTGATACGCCTTGGCCACGTTCTGTGACTCGTCGTAGAGATACGGGAATGTGTAGCCCCTCGCGTGTGCCTCGCGTCGCATCGCCTCGGGTGAGTCCTCCGGATAGGCGACGGCGTCGTTGGAGTTGATGGCGAACACCGCCACGCCCTTTGCCTGATACTCCACGCCCAGTCGCGCCAGATGGTCGGCCACGTGCTTCACGTACGGGCAGTGATTGCAGATGAACATCACCAGCGTCGCCGGTTTGCCGGACGCCGAGGCGAGCGACACCATGGTGCCGTCGAGGTCGGGCAGCACGAACTCGGGCGCGACGGTCCCCAGCGCGAGCATGGTGGATGGGGTGCGGGCCATGACGGGAGACAGGGCTGGGCGTGAGCGGTTCCTGCGGCTATGGAGTACAATATCCTGTGGCGGTGGAGCGAGCCACGCCCGCCAGGCATTTTCGGACGAGAACCCCATCGTGACTATGCGAACGACCGGCCTCTTCGTATTGGCGATCGCTGCCGTTGCGACGGCGCTGAGTTCGTCGCGCGCGTCGGCGCAGGCCGCGCCGAACACGTCCGGCACGGCGGTGATCCGCGGGGTGGTGCGAGACGCGGCGGGGCTTCCGCTCTCCGGCGTGGACCTGCAACTCGATGCCGGTCGACGCGGGGTCGAATCCGATTCGCTGGGGCGCTATGTCTTGGCCGCCGTCGAGCCTGGTGAACATCGGCTGCGCCTGCTGCGGATCGGCTACCGTCCCGACTCGACGCGTGTGGTGGTCGCCGCTGGAGAGACGCGACACCTCGACTTGGTGCTCATTTGGGCCGTTCAGGTGCTCGATGCGGTGGTGGTCGCAGGTGAGCGCGAGAAGGTCGGCCCACTGGCTGGCTTCTACGAACGCAAGCGGCAGGGCATGGGACGCTACTTCAGCGCAGCGGACATCCAGCGCCGTCGGGCAGTCGATCTCGCCCAGCTCCTGCTGATGATCCCCGGCGTCGAAGTCTCGGGTGGGCGGACGTCTTCGCGACGGGTCCGCTTCCGGGGTGAGCGCGAACTCCCGGACATCTTCGTGGACGGTGTCGCGTTCGGTCCGGACGTGATCGACCTCTCGCACTTCGACGTGGACAACATCGCGGGCCTCGAGGTGTATCGCGGAGCGGGGATGGTGCCTCCAGCGTTCATGCTCGGGCGGACGACGGCGGTGAGCGCAGGCGTCATCGCGATCTGGACGAAGCATCAGGATCCGGTGACGCGCGTGCCGAAGCGTGGCGAGCCGACGGCTGCGCGGAGAGTCCGCGAACTGCTCTCGTCCGGCGGCGCCTTCGCGGCGGCGGACGTGGATGCGGTGGTCGAGCTCCGCGAGGAGACGATGGCGCGACCGCAGTACCCGGAGTCGCTCTTCGTCGATGGGGTGGCGGGCGTCGTGCTCGCCGAGTTCGTGGTCGACTCGGCAGGGAGGCCGATGCCGCAGACGTTCTCCATCGTGCTCGCGACGCACAATGACTTCGCGATCGCGGTCCGGCGCGCGGTACTCGCGCAGCGCTACACCCCGGCGAGGAAAAGCGGCAAGCCAGTCGCGCAGGTGGTCCAGCAACCATTCCAGTTCGTCCCCCCGCCTCGTCCTTCCGAGACGCGCTCTGAACGGTAGTGGCGGAGTATGAAGCCCCCTGAGCGTTCATGCGGTGCGGGACGCCCCGCTGCCCGCGCCGCGCATGTTGCTGGTCAGCGTGGCGCGAATCGCAGGATCGTGTTGGCACCGGTCTCGGGGTCGATCCCCACCGCCGCGATTCCGTCGAGCGAGAGCACCGGCGTGGGGAACGACGCGATGATGCGTGGCAACACGACCACGCGCGAATACCGGCCATCGGCCTCGAACACGTCGAAGACGGTGCGCACGTCACTCGCCTTGAGCCAGCGCCGCACCCACACGCGGCCATCGGGGGCGGCGTAGGCTGCGGAGTTCGCCGGAAACACCTCGGGTAGCTTGAGTGCGCGCACCTCGGCTGGCATGCCCTCCACCCGATCGAGCGGCACGGGGATGGAGTCAAGGCGCGCGCGAAGTGCCGAGAGACTGTCGCGGCGCTCGTCGGCGGGGATGCGCTCGGGCGTCACGGCGCGCGTGAACTCGCGGAGCACGCGACCGCTGCGGTCCTGCTCACGCAGGCGATAACTGGTGCCGTCGCCGAGGAGGATGGTGCCTCGCGGGGTGATGTCCCAGGCGGGTTGAGGGGCGAAGGGGACGTGTGAGACGCCACGCACCATGCGTCCGCTGCCCGCACTGACGCGGTATCGCGCACTGTAGACGGTCAAGTTCGCGAACGGAGGCACCGGAACGGAGTCGACGAACGAGCCTGCCGGCGAGAACACCTGATACATCATGGCGCGTTCCTTGAGGTCCATGATCGCAGTGCCGACGTGAAAGAGATTCCCGTTCGCATGGAATCGCGTGGCGCGCATGTTCATCCAGTCGGCGTAGAGGGGTCCCGTGAACGCCGAGTCGTACGCGGTCAACCGCCCGGTCGCCGGATCCGCTTTGAACCGCGCCACCTGCGACAGGTTCCGGACATAGAGCTTCCCGTCGGGGCCGATCGCGATGCCGGTGGGATGATCGAACTCCCCCGGCCCTTTGCCCTTCCGCCCGATGCCGCGCTGCGAGCGTCCGTTCGCGTCGAGCACCCAGATCTTGGTCGCCGAGCCGTCCGAGACGTACACGTTGCCCCGCGAGTCGAGCGCGATGCCGGTGAGCGTGCCGATGGAGTCGGCGATCGGGTGGCCACCCTCGACCACTTCCCACGCGAGGCGCATGCGAAGTGTATCGGCGCGCTGCGCCGCCACGGGAGCGGCGGCGAGCAGCAACACGAGAGCGAGGGGGATCCGGCCGGCGGTCGAGACGAGCACGTGCCACTCCGAGCGAAGGGTCACACAATAAGATGGCGTACAGCGGCGAAGCGTTGCCGCAGAGCCGTGGGTTGACAACCCCCTCGACCACGCACTATTTAGTCGACGAACGAAATAGGCATCTTTCAGCGGAGCGGGTGGTGACCACCGGAAAAGCCGAGTCGACGCGCAGCACCTTCCGCCGCACGGTCCGGGTCGCGACGACCATCCGTGCGACGCCAGAGCGTGTGTGGGCACTCCTCACCGATGCGGCGGGGATCCCGTCGTGGACCAGCACGGTCACGCGCATCGATGGCCGCATCGCCTTGGGCGAGCGCCTGACCATCGTGGTGCCGTATTCCAAGCGGACCTTTCCCGTGACGGTCGACGTCTTCGACGCTCCGAGTCGGCTCGTCTGGAGCGACGGCAACGCGATCTTCCGTGGGGTGCGCACGTATACCATCACGCCGTCCGGCCCGCTCACGACGTTCGCCATGGAAGAGGTCTTCACCGGTGTGATGCTTCCGCTCATCGCCGGATCGCTCCCCGACTTCGCGCCGATCTTCGAACAGTACGCCGCGCATCTGAAAGCTGCCGCGGAACGCTGACCGCCCGTCATATCACGTCACTCCACCGCAGGGGAGCCCCACGATGCCGAAGCCGAACGGAGCAGGAACCGCCGACAAGCCGTGGAAACTCAAGACGCCGCCGGGCACCGCCGAGTACACGATGCATCGGCAGAGCATCGACGGCACCGACATGTTGGTCTGCACCGTAGGCAAGACGGTCCTGCACTACGAGTATCGCTGTCTCGCCGATCTGCAGGCGATGCTCAAGGCGCACGGCGACTGGATGGAGCTCGGCTCTGCCGATGAGCAGAAGCCCGCCAAGGAGGGCACGGTCGAGGCGTGGGGGCGTTCGCCCAAGAACCCCGTCAAGGGCTGGTACGGGCGCAAGAAGGGTCTGCGCGGTCGGTTCGGGATGTACGTCCCGCCGCTCATGGAAGCACTCGGTTTGGCTGAGGTCGAACACAACCCACGTGGGAACCGCATGCGTGCGCTCTAGGGAGACGATTCCAGCCCCACGCGATGGAAGAGACTGACAAGGTCTTCGCCGCACTCAGCTCACCGATCAGGCGCGAGATCCTGTGGCGTGTCTGGCGTGAGGAACTCCCTGCGGGCGAGATCGCGAGGTCGTTCGACCTCTCCGCCCCGACGATCTCGCAGCACCTCGCGGTCCTGCTCGACGCGGGGTTGATCGCCAAGCGTGTGCGGGGAACCTATCGGCTCTATCGCGCTGTCCCGTGGGAGATCCGCGGCATCGATCCGGCGATCTTCGAGAGCGGCGCCAAGTGGGTCCCGAATCCACCGCCGCCCGAGTCGAAGCACGCCGAGGCGACGACGGGACTCGTGGTACAGGCGAGCGTGCGGGCCGACGTCACCCGACGTGTGGCGTTCCGCGGCTTCACCGACGCTCGGGTGTACAGCGCCTGGCTCGGAGGCGCGGTCACGATCGAAGGCGCGCAGTTCCATGCGGTCCTCGGCAACGGCACGCGCGTGCGCGGCACGTACGACCAGCTCGTCGCGCCGTCGTTCATCGGGATGAACTGGGACCATGAGACGGCGGCGGAGCTCCCGCTGCCCGGTCGAGCGCAGCGCGCGTACCTGCACATCAGCCCAGCGAAAGGCGGCTGCCTCGTGGAGGTCCACCAGATGGTGGAGTCCGCGGCACAGGCGGCCTACATGGAGAACGCGTGGCGGATGGTGCTGGGGCGGTTCAAGGTCGGGATCAAGCGAGCGAGCGCGAAGCGCCGCTGAGCGCGCGCGTGGCGCGCCCGTGGCGCGCCGGGAACTCACGATGCGCGCGTGTCGGACGACGGTGTCGCGACGAAGAGGACCACGCTACGAGGGGCGAGTGCGTGCCCGCGGGTTCCCGCGACCGTGTGCGCGTCGAAGGGTGTCGCCCCGCCGGGCGCCGCACTGTCGATCGCGCGAGCCCAGCGGTGGTCAGCGCCGAGCTCGGGCAACACGATGTCGATCGCCTCTGCGGCGCCGTGAATGGCCACCAGCACACGATCGTCGCCCTCGGAGAGCGCCGCGATGAGCGTACGCGCCGCGCCGGACGTCCAGTCAGTGGCGGTCATCGCGTCGCCATCGGCTCGCCGCCACTCCACGTCAGCGGTGCCGTGCGCCGTGGTCGCTCCGGTGAGCCAACGATCGCTGTGGAGAGCAGGGTGCTCTTGTCGCGCGCGGATGAGTCGGGCGGTGAAATCGACCAAGCGCTCATCGGCGGTCGCCCAGTCGATCCACGACGTCGCGTTGTCCTGCGCGTACGCGTTGTTGTTGCCGTGTTGGGTGCGGCCGAGCTCGTCGCCCATCGACAGCATCGGCGTGCCACGTGAGAAGAGGAGCGTGGCGAGCAGCGCGCGCGCGTCGCCTTGGCGCCGCGCGATGATCGCGGGGTCACTCGTCGGCCCCTCGACGCCGTGGTTCCACGACCGGTTGGCGTCGGTACCGTCTCGGTTCTGCTCGCCGTTGGCCTCATTGTGCTTGCGCGCGTAGCTCATCAGGTCCGCGAGCGTGAAGCCGTCGTGCGCGGTGACGAAGTTCAGTGCACTCGTCGGCGCACGCGGTGCGCGGAACACGTCGGGCGACCCTGCGATGCGCGTGGCGAGGTCGCCGAGTTCCTCGCCATGCCCGAGCCAGAACGTCCGCACCGCATCGCGGAACCGGTCGTTCCATTCGGCCCAGGCCTCAGGGAATCGTCCGAGCTGGTGGCCGCCTGGCCCCACGTCCCAGGGCTCCGCGATCATCTTGAGCCGGCGCAGCTGGGGATCGTCCGCGATGGCGCGCAGTAGTGGCGCTTCGGGGTCGAAACCGTCGTCACGACGGCCGAGCGTGGTACCCAAGTCGAAGCGGAAGCCATCGACCGCCGCAGCGCTCGCGAAATGGCGCAGCGTGTCCATGGCGAGCCGGAGCACGGGTGCACGATCGAGCGCGAGCGTGTTGCCGGTACCGGTGTCATTGATGTAGCGCGCGTGGTCGGACGGCTGCAGCCGATAGTAGCTCGCGTTGTCGAGGCCACGCAGCGAGATGGTCGGGCCGGCCTCGTCGCCTTCGCCGCTGTGATTGAGCACGATGTCGAGGATCACCTCGAGGCCGTGCGCATGCAGGGCATCGACCATCGCGCGGAGCTCGGCCATGCCGCCGGGCGCCAGGCCCGGGTCGGGGACCATCCAGCCGATGGTGTTATAGCCCCAGTAGTTGCGCAGCCCGTTCCGCACGAGATGCGGTTCGTCGATCGCGGCGGCGACGGGCATGAGTTCGACCGCGGTGACGCCGAGTCGCTTGAGGTGCGCGAGTGCCGCCGGCTGCGCGAGTGCGGCGCAGGTGCCGCGCAGGCGCTCGGGGATGCCAGTGTGCGTCTTGGTGAAGCCGCGCACGTGCAGTTCGTAGATCACCGTGTCGCGCCACGGTGTGCGTGGTGCCGCGATGGGCGCACTCGCCGAGTGAGGACTCTGCGACGGGAGGACCGACGGCGTCACGATGGCCTTGGGCACCCATGCCGCCGAGTCGGTCTCCTCGCGCGCGCCGTCGGGCCGCTGACCGATCAGCGCGTGGTGCATGACGAACGCCCGGTCGAGTGCACGTGCGTACGGGTCCACCAGCAGCTTCGCCGGATTGAATCGATGCCCCTCGCGCGGCACCCACGGGCCGTGCGCGCGCAGGCCGTAGCGCGTGCCTTCCTTCATCCAGTGCAGATACCCATGGTGCACGTCGCCGCTGCGTTCGGGCAACGCGATCCGTTCGATCTCCTGCGTGCCGGAGGCATCGAACACACACACATCCACGCGCGTGGCGTGCGCGCTGAACACCGCGACATTCGCCCCATCGCCGTGCAACGTGACACCGAGCGGCTCCGGTGTGCCGGGGCCGACACGACGCATCAGGGCGCCCGCGAGGCCACGAGTCCGCGGTAGAGTGCCGCATACCGCGCCGCGGGGCGCGTCCAGCTCACGTCGGTCGCCATTCCGCGCTTCTGCACGAGACGCCATGCCGCCCGATCGCGCCAGAGCGCCACTGTGCGTTCGATCGCGAGCTCCAGCGCGTCGCGGGTGGCCGGCGAGAACACGATCCCGGTGCCCGCCTTCGACGTGAGGGCCATCTCGTTGGCATCCACGACCGTGTCAGCGAGTCCGCCGACACGCGCCACCACGGGCAACGCACCGTAGCGCATCGCGCAGAGCTGTGTGAGTCCGCAGGGTTCGAACCGTGACGGGATCAGGATGGCATCGGAGCCGGCCTGGATGAGATGCGCGAGTGCCTCGTCGTAGCCGAGCTGCACGGCGACGCGCGAGCGGTCCGCTGCGGCTGCCGCCGTGAACGACGCTTCCAGGGGAGCCTCACCGGACCCCAGCACCGCGAGTTGGACACCCTGCGCGGCGAGCGTCGGGATCGCTGACACCAGAAGGTCGAGTCCCTTCTGCCACGTGAGTCGACTCACCACACCGAAGAGCAGCGCATCCGGATCCTGCGCGAGGCCGAGCCGCGCCTGGAGTTCATGCTTGTTCACCGCGCGCTTGGTGATGCGCTTGGCGTCGAAACGTGCCGGCAGGACCTCGTCCGCCGACGGGTCCCACACCTGCACGTCGATCCCGTTCAGGATGCCGCTCACCTGAGGGGCACGCATCCGCAACAGGCCGTCCAGGCCCATGCCGTGTTCGCTCGTGCGGATCTCGCGAGCGTACGTGGGAGAGACGGTGGTGATGTGGTCAGCGAGTGCGAGTCCGGCCTTGAGGTATCCGATCCGGCCGAAGTACTCGACGCCATCCATCGCGAACGCTCGCGCCGGCAAGCCCAACGCGCCGAGCAGCTCGGCCGGGAACACGCCCTGGAACGCGAGGTTGTGCACGGTCATCACGGTGGCCGGGCGTTCACCACCCCGATAGTGCAGGAACGCGGGGGCGAGCCCCGCTTGCCAGTCGTGCGCGTGCAGCACGTCCGGCCGATATCCACGGACTGCGCCGCCCGCGAGGTCCGCGGCCGCGAACGAGAGCGCGGCGAATCGCTGCGCGTTGTCAGCCCAGTCTCTGCCGTTCGGCCCGACGTAGGGGCCGCCTGGTCGCGCGAACAGATGTGGGGCGTCGAGCACGAAGAGCTCGAGGCCGGACGCACTCGTCTGGATGATGCGCGCCGGACCACCGTGCAGCACGGGGTACTCCTTCACCGTCTCGCCGATCGCGATGCGGTCCATCACGGCAGGGAAGCCAGGAATGATCGTGCGCACGAGCACTCCTTCCGCTGCCAACGCCGCCGGCAACGCGCCCGCGACATCCGCGAGGCCACCCGTCTTCACGAGCGGGAAGATCTCCGACGCGACCGCGAGGACCTGCAGCGATGGCGTCATGGCGTGAGACGGTCGATCATCGGTTGGGTGATGAGGCAGATGCCCCGATCGGTGCGCCGGAAGCGCGCCGCATCGAGTACCGGATCCTCACCGACCACGAGTCCCGGCGGGATGCGCACGCCCTTGTCGACCACGACGTTCTTCAACCGCGCGCCTTCGCCCACGTCGACCTCGGGGAGCAGCACGGCGTTCTCCACGGTGCCGTACGAATGCACGAAGACGCGCGTGAAGAGCAACGAGCGACGGACCTGCGAGCCTGACACGATGCAGCCACCGGAGATCAGCGACGACAGCGCGAACCCACGGCGCCCGTCGACGTTGTGCACGAACTTGCCCGGCGGTGAGATCTCGGCGTAGGTCCAGATGGGCCAGTCGATGTTGTAGAGGTCGAGCGACGGTACGACGTCCGTGAGATCGATGTTCGCCTCCCAATACGCGTCGATCGTGCCCACGTCGCGCCAGTACACGCCCGCCTCGCCGGCCGATCGCACGCAGGAATCGGTGAAGCGGTGCGCGATGGCCGTGGCGTGCTTCACCAAGTACGGGATGATGTCGCGCCCGAAATCGCGCTGCGACTGCGGGTCGGCGGCGTCGCGGCGCAACTGCTCGCGCAGGAACTCGCGGCGGAACACGTAGATGCCCATGCTCGCGAGCGCGAAGCCCGGCTTGCCCGGCATCTCCGGCGGCACCGCCGGCTTCTCGACGAAATCGATGATGCGATCCCTGCCGTCCACATGCATCACGCCGAACCCGCGCGCCTCGTCCACCGGCACTTCGATGCACGCGACCGTGACATCGGCGCCCGAGTTCACATGCTGCACCAGCATGCGCTCGTAGTCCATCTTGTAGATGTGGTCGCCGGCGAGGATCAGCAGGTACTCCGGCGCGTAACCGTCGATGATGTCGATGTTCTGGAAGACGGCGTCGGCAGTGCCCGCATACCATTGACTCTCGCTCACGCGCTGGCTCGCCGGGAGCACGTCGAAGCTCTCATTGCGCTCGGTGCGCAGGAAGTTCCAGCCGCGCTGCAAGTGACGGATGAGGCTGTGCGCCTTGTACTGGGTCGCCACGGCGAGCCGGCGGATGCCCGAGTTGAGCGCGTTCGAGAGCGTGAAGTCGACGATCCGCGACTTCCCGCCGAAGTAGACCGCGGGCTTCGCGCGCCGGTCCGTGAGTTCCATGAGGCGCGACCCGCGGCCGCCGGCGA
>JBJXGK010000144.1:0-30784 GCA_046153705.1 Gemmatimonadaceae bacterium | reverse complement strand
GGGGCTCGGCGAACATCGCCGAGCCCCGCTCTTCGTTTTGTCCCCTTGCTTCTGGGAGAGGCAGCTAGGCCTTCCCCGCCCTGCGCACCTCGAGCTGCTTCCGCACCGTGTGCGCCCGCTCTTCCGTGATCGGATACGACGCGATCAGCCAGATCGCCAGGATCGACGAGATCATCGGGACCAGCACGTCGAACACACGCAGCAACAGCAGGGTCCGCTCCGTCTGCGCTCCACCGAGATTCACGTCGAATCCTGTGGCGTTCAGCAGGAACCCTCCCGCCGCGAGTGCGGCCGCCATGCCCACCTTCACCACCCACCAATAGATCGACCCGAACATGCCCTCGCGCCGCTGGCTGCAGGCGAGTTCATCCTCGTCCACCACGTCGGCGATCATCGAGCCCATGAGCGTGAAGAGCCCGCCGAGCCCGAACGCGATGAGCGGCGCCGGGATCAAGACCAGCCACGGCCGCTCCGGATCGTAACAGAACCACTTGAGCGCGTAGCCGAGCACCGACATGCCCGTGGAGAAGAAGAACGCCTTGCGCTTGCCCACCTGGGTCGCGAGCCAGGTGACGACCATGATCACGCCGAAGGTCGAGAACGCGCCGAGCGTGCCGTTGAGTCCCGAGTACCGGGCGCCGGCTTCCTGGTCGCCGCCGAACACGTAGTAGATGATCACGTAGCTCTGGAACGACGCGATCATGATGAAGCCGTTGAACACCAGGAACGTCGCGCCGCAGAGCTTGAGGAACGGTTTCGTGCGGATGGTCGAGGCGAAACCCTTGAAGAACGTCGCCATGTTGCGACTGAGCGCGGCACCGCCACTCTCCACCGGAGCACCGGGCACGGGAGCGGCCACCGGGGCATGCACGAATCGTTCGCGCAGGAAGATCGCCGGCAGGACCCCGATCACGATCGCGACCACACCCACCGCGATCGCCAACCCCTTCGCACCCTCGGTCGGGGTGGCGAACCAGGGCTTGTACGTCATCACCCAGAGGAACCACGGCGAGACGAGGTAGGCCAACTGTCCGATGAAGTTCTGCACGCCCATCAAGCGCGTGCGTTCGTGGTAGTCGGGCGTGAGTTCGTAGCCCAGCGCCACCCACGGGGTCGCGAAGATCGTGTAGCCGACATAGAAGATCGTCGAGCCGATCGTGAAGTACCAGAAGTACCACATCTCGCTCTTGCCCACCGGCAGCCACCACAGCGCTATGTACGTGATGCCCGAAAGGATCGCGCCGACGAAGATGTACGGGCGCCGGCGACCCCAGCGGGAGCGCGTACTGTCGGAGATGAAGCCCATGAGCGGATCGGTGAGCGCATCCGTCACGCGCGGCAACGCACTCGCCAGGCCCACGAGCGCGGGATTCACCCCGAAGCCGAGGTTCAGGATGATCAACATCCCGCCGATCGCCGCCGCCAACGTGTTGTTGACGAACGCGCCGAGGCCGTAGGCCACCTTCTTCATGAACGGGATGCGGTCTTCTTCCGCCGTCTCGAACTGCGCGAGGTGTTCTCCCGTTCTCTTCAGTCCGAGCCGCGTGTGCCATGCGGCGATCGCCACCCGCGCGATCTCATCCCATTGCGACTTGACGCTCATGGCGCCTTCTGATAAACACGCACATAGTCGATCAGCATCGTCTGCGGGAACGTCGTGGACCCATCGGGCGCCCCGACGAAACCGCCGCCCACCGCCAGGTTGAGGAGGATGAAGAACGGCTGGTCGAACACCCACGCGCCGGTCTGCTCACCCTTGTTCACGACGTGGAACACCTGATCATCCACGTAGAAGCGGATCTGGTTCGCACTCCACTCCGCGCTATACACATGGAACGCGGTGTCGAGTCGGCCGGACGGGATGAAGTAGCGTCGCGTGATCGCGTTGCCGCCCGAGTAGCCGGGCCCATGGATACTGCCGTGCGTGATCGTCGGTTCCTGCCCGCGATACTCCATCACGTCGATCTCGCCGGTCTGCGGCCACCCGACCACGTCGATGTTCGAGCCGAGCATCCAGAACGCCGGCCACAGCCCGCGGCCCGTGGGCTGCCGGATGCGCGCTTCGAACCTCCCGTACTGGAACTCCTGCTTGACCTTGGTCTTGATCCGACCCGATGTGTAGTTGCGCCCCAGCCAGGGTTCCTGGCGCGCGACGATGCGCAGGTTCCCCGCGCCGTCGAGTGACACGTTCTCCGGCCGATTGGTGTCGTACTCCAACTGCGCGTTCCCCCAGTCGGTCCCGATATCGAACGTCCAGTTGGAGTCCGCTGGCAATGCATTCGCCGGCCCGTTGAACTCGTCCTCCCACACCAGCGTCCAGTCCGCGGATGCGGTGGATCCTCCGGCACAGGCGACCAAGGTGGAACTGGCGAGCAAGACGCTGAGGAGTTGACGCATGGGCAGGGAGTGGGGCGGCGCCTAGGCTGCGCCGACGGTGGGAAAGAGGGTCGGATCGGCGAGCGCCGCGTTGAGCACCAGCGTCGCCGCGCCGATCGCGACGACGTCGAGCCCGAGTTCGCTGGTGCGGATCTCGGTGTTCGCGACCGCGCTCACGAACGTGCGCCGCAATGCGCTCGCGCGTAGCGGGACGAGCAACTTGTCGCCGAGCACGGCAAGGCCGCCCCCGAGGATCACGGCCGACGGATTGAGCAGGTTCAGCACGCCCGCGATGGCGATGCCGAGGTACTCCGCCGCCTCGTGCACCACTTGCAGCGCGAGCGGGTCATTCTCCATCGCCGCCTGCTCGATGCGGGCCAACGTGGGTTCTTCGTGCGCGAGCACGCTCTGCGGGAACGCCGTGCGCAGCTCCATGGCCCGCCGCTCCAACGCGCGGCCGCCCGCAACCGTCGTCAGGCAACCGCGATTGCCACACACGCAGGGTTCACCGCGCGAGTCGATCGTCACGTGCCCGATCTCGCCGGCCACCCCGCTGGCACCGCGACGGATCTTCCCGCCGATGAAATGCCCCGCCCCGATACCGGTCGCGACCTTGATGTAGGTGAAGTCGTCGAGTCCGCGCGCGCCACCCCACCAGTGTTCGGCGAGAGCGCCGCAGTTGGCATCGTTGTCGACGAGGATCGGCACCTTGTACTTGGCGAGCAGCTGCCGGAAGCCGTGTCGGCCGCCCCAGTCCGGAAGCGCCAACTCGGAGAGCCTGTCGGGATGCCGCGGGTCCACCGGGCTCGGGACCGCAATACCGATACCCATCAGCGTGTCGCGCGCCACCCCTCGCATGGCGTCATCACAAAGGGCCTTCACCAGTGCGCGCGCGCCGTCGGGGTCCGTCCGCACCGCGTAAGGGCGCGCATGCGAGTCCAGCACGTCGCCGCGGAGGTTCGTCCGCACGACCGCCACGTGCGACGCCCCCATGTCCACACCGAGGATGCAGGCGGCGTCGTCCTGGAACTCGAGCAGGATCGGCCGGCGCCCGCCGCGCGACTCGCCCTCGCCGGCCTCTTCGACGAGCCCGGTGGCCAACAGATCCTCGACGATCTCCGACACCGTCGAGCGCGACAGCTCCGCGCGCTGCGCGATCTCGGCGCGCGAGATGCGGCGCTCCGTCCAGACCATGCGCAGAATGGCGTCAGAGAGCGGCGTCGCCGTCATCGGTTTCGGGGCGGGGGGTGCCCGGCGAGGTGTTGCCACCTCGCCGGGACAGTGCTACCGACGGAAGAGCACGTTGTCGATGAAGATGGTGTTCAGCGCGTCCTCACCGACGATGATCAACTGTGCGACGTTGGCACGTGTCGTGAGGCCCGTGAACGCCGACAACGGAATGTCGAGTGTCACCCAGTTGCTCCGCGACAGCGCCGGACTGGAGGCCGTCGAGAACGTGAGTTCATGCTCCACATCGTCACCACCACCGAACGCACCGTTCGCACCGAAATCTACCAGCTTCACCTTGAACACGGCGGGCGCGGTGACCGGATCGGGCGTCCACACGTCCATGCGGAAATGCGTCATCGCCGTGGCGTTGACCCGCGTAGTGGTGAACTCGATGCCCGCGAAGGTGAGGTTGGTGTACCGCTTGGTCGCGTTCCCGCCGATCATCACGTCATCGACGTCCGCTGCGTCCCACGACGCCGACCACGTGTCGACCGCGCTGTTGGTGTACGGGTTGCTGAACAGTGCGATCACGTCACCCGCAGCATAGGTCGGCGTCGGCGCCGCCGTGGCCGGCGTGGTGAGCGCCGCACCGGACGAGAAGTAGATGTTGTCGAAGAACACCGTGTTCGGGCCGCTCACGAAGATCAACTGCGCCAGATGCCCGCGCGTCGTGAGCCCCGTGAAGGAGCTGAGGGGGATGGCGAAGCGCACCCAGCTGCCCTGCGCCAGCGCCGGCATCGACGCCGTGTTGAACGTGAGCTCATGCTCCACATCGTCACCACCGCCGAAGACGCCGTTCGCACCGAAGTCGACCAGCTTGACCTTGAGATCCTCGGTCGCACTCACCGGATTCGGCGTCCAGTAGTCGAAGTGGAACGTGGTCATCGCCGTCGCGTTGATCGGCGCGGACCCGAACTCGATGCCCGCGAACGTGAAGTTCGTGTAGCGCTTCACATCGTTGCCGCCGATCTGGATGTCCGTCACGTCCGCATCGTCCCACACCGCCGACCAGGTATCGACCGGCACGTTGGTGTAGGCGTTGCTGAAGAGCGAGATCACATTGGCCGCCGCAGTCGTGGGCGTCGCGGCCGGGGCCGGAGGCGCCGACGGGATCGGGACCGTGTAGAAGTACACGTTGTCGATGTACGTCGTCGGGCTCGAGCCGCCGATGATCATCTGCGCGAGGTGTGCGCGGTTGGTCAGCCCGGTGAACAGCGACAGCGGGATATCAAGACTGCTCCAGGCGCCCGCGGTGAGTGCCGGGACGCTGCTGCCGCTCAGCGTGATCTCGAACTCGGAGTCATCGCCGCCCTGGAATGCACCGTTCGCCCCGAAGTCCACCAGCTTCACGCGGAAGCTCGTCACGTTGGCCGCGTACACATCGAGGTGCAGATGCGTCATCGCGGACGCATTGATCTGCTGCGTGGTGAACTCGATGCCGGCGAAGTTCAGGTTGCTGTAGCGCTTGGTGAGGTTCCCGGCCAACTGCACGTCCGAAACGTCGGCCTGGTCCCACACCGCCGACCAGGTGTCGACGGTACGGTTGGTGTAGGCGTTGCTGAACAGCGAGATCACATCGGCCGGAAGCCGAGTCGGCGTGGGCGCAGCGACCGACGGCGGCGCCGAGGCGCTCACCGTCACGGCGCCGGCGGCTGCCACGGTGCCAAGCCTCGCCGAGATGCCCGCATTGCCCGCCGTGCGGGCGGTCACCACACCGGTCGCCGAGACCGTCGCGACCGTCGTATCGCTGGACGTGAACGTGAAGTAGCCCGGTGCCACGTTCAGCGTCTGATCGGCTCCTTCGACGTTCACCGTGAGCGCCGTGCCGGCCACCTGATACGTCGCACCGATCTCGGCGCTCACCGTCGTCGCGGCGACCGTCGGCCGCGGGTTGATCACCGTGCCGAGCGATTCGTATTGGATGTCGTCGAGCCAGAACTCGTAAGCGTTGTTGTTCTCCGCGCCTTCGGCGAAGAAGAACATCCCGCGCTCCTGCGTGAGCTTGGAGGCCAGCGGGATGGCGATGGCGTACTTGGTCCACGAGGTCGTGAGCGCGATGCCGTTGCGCTCGGCCGTGAACTGCGAGTTGCCGGTGTTGTCGTTGCCGATGCCGGCGACGTTGAGCACCGCCGGGATGCTGGCGCGGGCCCAGAACGTGATCGCATCGTAGCCGGTGAGGTCGCGCGGGACGTTGGCCACGAACGCTCCACCCGCGTAGCCGCCGGTCGGATCACCCGGGCCCGGCACGATCACCTTCAACGAAGCGGACCCGCTCCGCTTGACCGTCGGGTCGAGCACCAGCGCGTCGAGCTTTGAGCCACCGAACGCCTGGAATCCCAGGCCCGGAGAGAATCCATCCAAGAAGATGGCTGGCTCGTCCGGGAACGGCGCCGGCCCGAGTGTTCCGTTGTCTCTCGTGCAGGCCACGGCGAGAAGGAGGCCGGCGGCGGCGAAGACGAAGGGAGAGCGCGAGCGCATGCGGTCACTCCGGGTCGCGAGACCCATATGGTTGAGGAGCACGCTGGACCGGCCGGCGGGCTCTTTGTTCGGTTCTCGAACAAAGTATGGGAGTCCCCGGTCCGGGTGTCAAGACTGCAAGGGCCGTCCAACTCCCTAGGCCCCCGCGGGCCTCGGCGCCACATACCATTTGATGACGTCCGCCCCGGTCTGCTCCAGCCAAACAGCCAGGATCGTCTCGGCCTGCGCCGGGTCGAGGGCGGCCAGCCCGCAGTGCGGATGTGCCGGCGATGCCTCGTCCTTGTGGTGGTCGTGCACCACGCCGTGACTGCACTCGTGACAGAGGATCCTGGTGGCCTCTCCCCAGTGCTCCGCCGCCCCGCCCTGTTCTTCGGCGATGGCTGCCAGGACCGCGATCGCCCCATCCGGCACGCTGGCGAGCTCCACGACGAACGTCTCGAACCGGGACTCTTCCAGCACGGCCAGGGCATTGAACACGTGGTACGTATGACCGTCGACGACGCGTTCGCCGTCCGGGGCCCCGTCGTTCAACACGATGTCACCCCACCGATGCGCGGCCGTCGGCAGTGGCACGCTCACGATCCGCGCACGCGCCGGATCGAGCCGCCGGGCCCAGACCACTTCTCCCAGACCGTCCGCATCCAAGCGGATGGGCGTCTGGCCCCACTTGAACACCGGGGGCTCGTCGCCATCGTCGACTTCCACGCCACATGCGCGCCACGCACGGCGCGCCTCGCGCCACCGGCCGAGTGCCGTCGTCGCGATCCCCAAGTTCCACCACGACGCCTGGTCCTCCGGAGAGAGCGCCGCGGCGCGCGCGTTCATCGCCGCACTCTCGGCCCAACGGGATTGGTACTTATAGAGCAGGCCGAGGTTGTAGTACGGCACCGACCACTCGGGATCGGCCGCGATCGCTGCACGGTACGCGTGCTCGGCGGCCATGGTCTCGCCGCGATCGGATGCCTCGTGCCCTTCTTCATTCGACTGTTCGGCCGCCGCGCGGTCAGGCATCGGAGCCACCGTGGGTCTCGAGTGGGAACGACGCGACGACGGTCCAAGGCGCAGCATCGACTTGTTCGATCAGCTGCACGGCGGGGAATGCCAGCGGCAGCCGCGACGGAACTCGCCGCGCCTCCGCGAGTGTGTTCCCGGTCGCGCGTGGGTTCCGCGGATGCGCGAGAGTCAGGTGTGCCGCCGGTCTCCTGAGCGTGTGCTCAGGAAACGCGTGGGCAAGGATCTGCGCACGCAATTGATGGAAGTGCTCCTCGCCTTCGATGCACGGCAGGCGTATCCCGTGTCCGTCGAACGACTCCGCGGGGCCGAACACGAGCGTCAGCGCCGCCGGGGTTCGCAACGCGAGTGCCGTGGAGATGGCGGTCGCACCGAGTGCTCCCAACTCGTCCTCGCGGCACAACGTGACGTGTGCCGGGATCAACCGATGTTGCACAGGGTCGAGCACGGCGCGCAGCGCGTCGAGGAGACCGCGGGCAGCGTCCGGCGCGAACAAGCTGAGTTGGCGACGGATGGTGCGCGTCATCGTGTCGACGGCTCGCGCATCATCCGTTCGCGCCCGCCACCGACCGCGCCACGCTGAGCGACGCGACGGGTAACGTCAGCTTGACCGGCGAGCGACCGAGCACGGCCGCGTAGAACAGGGACATCACCCGGAGATCCTTCGCGTAGAGCACGGCGTCGAGCGCGGGAGGCATCGTCAGACTCCGTCCGGTATCGGCGTGGTGGAACTTCCGGCGTCCGAGATGCGCCGCAACACCGACACGATGAACGGACCCTTCGCGTCGGAATATGCGGTCTTGTCCCACGCGACGGCATCGGCCACCCGGAGTTTCTCCACGGCATAGGCGGCCGCGAGCGCGGCGTTGGCGCGCAGCGCCTCACGGAACGCGATCTTCTCCTCCCAGGCGCGGGCCGGCAGGACATATAGATGGATGTGCACCGTCGGCCGTCCGTCGGCGGCGAGCACATAGTACCGACGTCGTGGGTCGTCGCCATAGGGCCCGCGGTACTCGTAGCCGAGCGACTGCAGGGGCCTTACACAGGCGTCAGCGGCGAGTTCGTCGGCGACCGCGATCGCGATGTCCAGCACCGGCTTGCCGAGCATGCCGGGGATCGCGGTGCTCCCGACGTGCTCGATCGCGACCACCTGCGAAGCGATCGCGGTGCGCAGACGCGCCGCCTCGCGGGCGAAGCGTGAGGGCCACGCGGGATCATACGCGACGAGCGTGAGTGTGCGCGTGCGCGCTGGCCGGTTCGCGTCCGCACCCCAGTGCTCTCTCGGCGTCATCGCATCTTGGTTGAAGAAGGCTCGGTTGTCCCCTTGGCTGACTTTTCGGTCAGTGAGCGAGACGCCGCCTTAGAACCCGACCGCGTGCTCCGGCCGCCGCTCAAGTGGAGAGAAGTGGACGCCGGAGATGCTCTCGTAGGCGAGCACCAGTCGATCGGTCTCGTCGACCGCAGCGCCTGCATCAGGAGCACGTTTCGCGCGACTGCGATCGGCACCAGTCGAACCTGACTCCGACGGTACCACCCGCAGTACCACGTAGCCCTCCTCCACCGACTCGACGCGTTCGATTTCGAACACGGTGCCCGAGACGAGATGGACGTCTGCGCGCTCTTTCATGCTCTTCGATCCGGCGGGCGACGCGAAGGCGGCGCGGAAATATGCTGCACTGATCATGGATCCTCCGTGTCCAAAGCTACCCCGTCGCGCGTCAGCGCGCCGAACGACGGGCGCTCGCCGGTGAGGTCGAACGGCATTGGCGCATCCCGCGTGAGGAGAGTGTCTGAAGGAATCACGCCGCACCGTACACGGGCAACCTCGCGCGGAGCAGGGGCGATGAAGCTCG
Source organism: Gemmatimonadaceae bacterium (assembly GCA_046153705.1). Classification (GTDB taxonomy): domain Bacteria; phylum Gemmatimonadota; class Gemmatimonadetes; order Gemmatimonadales; family Gemmatimonadaceae; genus Pseudogemmatithrix. Next base: position 21,836 of record JBJXGK010000144.1, on the reverse strand, counting down.
ACCGGTCCTATCTCAGGCCGTCGTGATCGATCGGTCGACCAGCGCCGCGAGCGCGACGCCGCACGCGTAGCAGAGCAGGTCGCTCCAGAGGAACCCCTGCCCCAGCACCAGCGCGCCGAGGGTCGTCGCGCGCAGCGCATCGATCCACGGCGCACGGTAGAGTTGGCTGCATTCGATGGTGACCGCGACGGCGAACGCGCTGCCCGCGATCGCCACCGTCGTGGCGGTCGGTCGTGCGATCGCGACCATCCAGACCACCATCATCGCCCAGAGCGTGTCGCCGCCGTACGTCGCGACGACCGTCGGGAACAGCTCGGGGAAACGCCGCGTGGCGAGTCCGAGCGGGATCGTCGCGCCGAGGAGTCCAGCGTACAGCAGGCGTCGTCGCGGCAGGCGTGTGCTCACTCCTGTTTGGCCTCGTGCCACTTGGCGACGCGCCACCCGCGCCATCCACGCGCAAGGTCAACGATGAAGGTCTGCGAGTTGGCCCGTGCGCGTCTGCCGTCGTGGTAGTCGCATACGAAGGCGAGCGACGCGGTCGCGCGCCGATCACTCAGGCGATCGAGTGCACTGAACATGGTGACGTCCGGTACCCCATCACGCGTCGCGGTCGCCGGACAGGGAACGGCGCGACCACCCGGACGCGCCACAAGACTGAGCGCGAGTGTCTTAGCGATCGCACGCTCGGCGGGGCCGACCGCATCCACCGCGACCGCTTCCCACGTGCGGCGCCCGGTCGCCGCGTCAGCAACGCTAGCAGCGGCGAGCGACCAGAGTACGTCGTCGGGCTCGTCGCCCTGGCTACAACTCGGCAGCGCCAGAGCCGCGAATGCGACTGCCCGCGCGAAGCGACTGCGAAGGTGAGGCACCGCTACACCAGCGGCGTCGCAGCGCCTTCGCCGACCACCGTGGTCCACTCGCGCACCCGCCACTGCTTCACAAGCCCGTTCAGCACATACGGATCGACGCGCGCGAACTGCTCGGCGACCTCGCGTGTCTCGCCCTTGAACAACAATAGTGTTCCGTCGAGCGGGTCATTCATTGCGCCGCCGAGCACGAGTTCGCCGCGGTCCAGCGCCGCGCGCGCCAGCGCGAGATGGGCCGAGCGGAAGGTCGCGCGCCGCTCGAGGTAGTCGGGCGTGACGTCGTAGAACAGCAGGAAGTGTTTCATCGGACTGGCGTGAGTGTGGAAAGTGAGCGCGCGATCCGCTCCGGCCCCGCCCTCCAATAAGATGCTCGGAGGGTGGGCCCGCCAGTTCGACTCGATCGAAACTTGGACCTCGGCGGAGGCGCGTGCGGAGTGCGTCGCGAGTCATCACGGCCGATCGTTCACGCCGCGAGTCGTCCGCGGGTCTCGGGCTCTGGAGCGAAGTCGTCTTCCGTTCGATCCTCCGCGGAGGCTTACGACTTGATCGGCCCGAGTGCCACGCCGAGCGCGGCGAACAGGAACACCACGAACGCAGCGATACCCACGAGTGCCGCCGAAGGTTGGAGCACGCGCCACGTGCGCTCGAACCGGATCCGCTCCGGCCACGGACGCGGCAGCAACTGCACCTCAGCGAGCGCCCAGAGGCCGTACGCTCCGAGGCAGCAGGCGGCCGCGGCCAACGCCACCCACCCACCCGGACGAGCCCAGGCGGCAGCGCCGGCGATGAGCGCGCCTCCGACGATGTCGACGACGAGCCGGTCCCGCGGCGTGCGCCGTGCGCGAGCGCTCAATACTTCGGAGAGCGTGGCGTTGGTGGGCAGTTCGAGTGCGACCATGTGGGCTCCTTGGATGTCGGCCTACTCAGTGCATGATGCTCGCGTGTGCTCGCGCAATCACGGCTCAGGCCTACCGAGACGGCAGGCGCTCGAGCGTCACGGCGGTGCCGTAGCACAACACCTCCGTGACGCCGTTCATCATCTCGTTCGCGTCATAGCGTACCCCGATCACCGCGTGTGCGCCCGCGAGATGCGCCTGCACCAGCATCGTGTCGAACGCCTGCTGTCGTGCGCGCTCGGCGAGCTCGGTGAACAGCGAGATGTTCCCGCCGAAGATCGTCTGCAGCCCGGCGCCGATCGTGCCGATCACCGAGCGCGATCGCACGACCACCCCGCGTACGACGCCTTTGTTGGCGACGATGCGGCATCCTGGGATATCGAACGCGGTGGTGGTCATCTCGTGCGGGATCTCGACGACCTGCGAATCGATGATGTTATGACGCATGTGCGGGCGCTCCTCACGTCGACGGGAGGTCAGTCACGGAAAACTTGACATCTTTCCCTGAAGCATACCTATTAGTTTAGCGTCGTTCCGCCAAGATGCTATTCGGCCTCGGCGCACTGCAGTCCACCCTTTTCCGGAGCCAACCGGAAGGAGAAGGACCGTGCCAGAACCGTTCGGCCGTGATGCAGGTGGTGCGACGCTCGAGGAGGCACCGGCAGGCTTCGACTTCCTCTCTGGCGACGCGATGACTCAACTGTGGGACGGCGATGCCGCCGAGATGGCGGCCAAGAAGAAGAAAGCGGCGCCGAAGAAGAAGCCCGCGAAGAAGCCCGCCAAGAAGCCCGCCAAGAAGCCGAAGCCCCGTCCGACGAAGAATCGACCGGGCTGCACCACTGGCAGCGAGGCGTGCACGGGCAACCAAAGGTGGCCGGGAGGGGGGCCGAGCCGATAGCGAGCCCGCAGGATCCGCTCAGCCCTGAGGGAGCAGTCCGGCTTCTACTCCGCACCGGACTGCTCTCCTCCCGCGACATCGTCGCGAGCGATGTACGCGTGGAGCCGGTTGCCGGACGCAATCGAAGTTTCCGCGTCCTCAATCCCGCCGGACGCGGACTCTTCCTCAAGCAGGCAGAGGTCGCCGACCCATCGGCCGCTGCGACGCTCGCGCGGGAGGCGGCGTTCTATTCCGCGGTGCGCTCACCGAACATGTCTGCGGCCATGCGTGATCGCCTCCCGGCCCTCGTCTCATGGGATCCTGACCGCAAGCTGCTGATCCTCGAACTCGTCCCCGACGCGTGCAATGTGCACGAGCTCGACGATGCCGACGGTGCCGCGCTGTTCCCGCGCATCGGTCAGCTGCTTGGGGCGAGCCTTGCGACGATGCATGGAGTTGCGCGAACCAGCGGCCTGCGGGACCCCGAAGCGCGGGACGGCGGAACCTTCGGCGCGATCGAGCCGGCGCCTATCCCATGGGTTCTCGACGTCTGTCGCCCCGGTCCCGAGGTGCTGCGCGACGTCTCGCCAGCGCAACTCGAGCTTACCCGACAGGTGCAGGCGAGCACCGGCGTCGATGACGCACTCAGGGCGCTACGCGCGCACTGGACGCCGAACGTGCTCATTCACGGCGATCTCAAATGGGGGAACGTGTTGGCGCGCGCACGCGCGCCGCGGTTCGAACCCGAGCGTGTGTGGATCGTCGACTGGGAGTTCGGCGGCTGGGGTGACCCGACTTGGGACCTCGGCTCCGCGCTGCACTCGTTCGTGTCCGACTGCATTCACGCTGCGGTCACCGAGGAGGCCGCGACGCCGACGCAGGTGCGGGCGACATTCGATCGGGGAATGAAACGCGCGCGCGAACAGATCCGGGCGATGTGGACCTCGTACGACGCGGACGCGGTCGAGGACCACGCGAAGCGCGAGGCCAGCGTCCGTGCAGCTGGCGCGCGGTTACTGCAGTCGGCATGGGAGTGGTCTCACGGCCAGCCGCTGCCGCCGCGCGACGCGGTCCTCGCGCTGCAGCTCGCGATGAACCTGCTGCGTGCGTCACTCCCGGACGCCATGCGGTTCCTCGGCACGGCGGGGACCGATGACACCGTCTGAGCGTGACCGTCCCGACGCCGCGCGCGATGCGGTCACGATCACCGTCGCGCACTTCGCATCGGCGATGGCGCGGGGCGTGACCGAAAGCGATCTCGCCGACGATATCTACGCGCAGTTGCACTGCCGGCTTCCCGTCGAATCCTGGGCGCGCGACGCCCGAGGCGACGCACGTCTCGACCCGCGCGACTTCCCGCGCCTGCTCGCGCTCGCCAATCACGGCGTGGGGTCTTGGCAGGCGGGCTGGACGGTGCGAGCCATGCGCGACGGCGGCGGCGTCGTGGCCGAGAGCATGGGTGTGCGCTTCTGGGTCGATCCGGGGTCGTTCAGGGCCGCACGCACACCCGTCGAGCCCGGCGACTCGGTGATGGTGCGCATCCCGCGCGAGTACGGGCAACTTCTGCCCGGGTTCTTCATGGCCATCGGCGATGCCGACGACGAAGATGGGGCGCCCTGTGTGCGCCTCTATTGGAACGTGAGCGCGCGAGGCGCGATCCCGTTGTTGAAGCTCGTCACCACTGAGCTCAACGCGGCGGGGATCGGTTTTCGCTTCAAGGTGCCGCGCGATCCGCGCGACTTCGGCCGTGCCGACGCAGCCGTGCTTTACCTGCGCCGCGTCGACTTCGACAAGACCATGCCGCGCGTGGCACGAATCACCGCGGAGGTGCGGAGTTACCTGTCGCCGGAGACCTCGTTCTTGGCACACAGCTGCGAGCCAGGCGTATGCCTCGCCGAGGATCCAAGCGACGGCGCGAGCTTCGGGCAGCATCGAGCCCGACTGCTTGCTCAGGCGATGCTCTCGCCCGAGACGTCCGCCCTCCCGACCGTCGCGGCCCGCGCGCACGCGGTGCACGCCCAGCTGCGGGCCATGGGACTCGATCCCTTCCAGCTGTATCGCAACGCCGGTTCCACCGCCACGTATCGATGGGTGCGCGTGGAGCCGTCCGATGCCTGAGGGCGCGCGCTGGCTCGTCGCGGCCGAGGCGATCGTGCATGAGCTCACGCGCACGGCGCACCGCTTCGGCGGCGAGGCCACCTGGATGGGCACGACACAGGACGAGGATCTCTTCTCGGACGAGCTGAAATTCACCTACGCCTCGCTGGGCCCGTCGCTGTACGGCGGCACGAGCGGCGTGGCGCTCTTCCTCGCCGAAGCGGCGGTGCTCCTCAACGACAGTGCCGCGCGCGGGCTCGCCACGGAGTCCATGCGGCACGCACTCGCGCGCGCGGCACACATGCCGCTCGACGATCGCCTCGGCTTCTACACCGGGGCGGTCGGCGTCGCGTGGGCGGCGGCCCGCGCGGGGCGCGTCCTTGGGGACGAATCGCTCCTCGTCGCTGCCCGAGCGCTGTTGCGGCCGCTGCCGATCGAGCGTGCCGCAGCACCGCTCGACGTCATCGACGGCGCCGCCGGAACAGCGCCGGCGCTGCTGGTGCTTGCCGAGTGGTGCGACGCACCGTTCGCGCGAGAGGACGCCCTGCGTCTTGGTGAACGCCTGCTCGCGTGCGCGACGGTTCGCCCGGACGGTACGCTGTCGTGGGGCGACCCCGAGGCGCCGGACGACTCGTCCCCGCATCTCACCGGTTTCGCGCATGGCGCCGCAGGAATCGCGTGGGCGTTGCTTCGATTGGCGGAGGCGACCGGCGACTTACGCTACAGCGACACGGCCCTTCGTGCGTTCGCGTACGAGAACTCGCTGTTCCGGCAGGCAGTCGGCAACTGGCCCGACCTTCGCGGCGTCGAGCGCGTGGACGACGACGCACCCTGCGGTACGGGCTGGTGCCACGGCGGCCCGGGTATCGGACTCGCGCGCGCGCGCGCGCTGGCGCTGCGGCTGCATAGGGCGGACGGACCAGACGTCCGGCGAGATACCATCACCGCGCTCAGCGTCGTGCAGCGCGCGCTGTCGGCGCACGACACCGATCCGCTCGCGGACGCCTCGCTCTGCCACGGCACCCTGGGTCTCGTCGCCACCGCATGCACGCTCGGTGACGCGCTCGGCGACTCGCGCGCGGGGTGCAGCGCACTCCGGTCTGCGGAGCGCGCCGCTGACCGCTGGACTGACGAGCCCTGGCGCTGGCCGGTGGGCGTGGTGCGCGGCGAGAATCCGTCGCTAATGCTCGGGCTCGCTGGGATAGGCCATGCGTATCTGCGGCTGGCGGACGCGTCCCTGCCCTCGGTCCTCGAACCCGGCGGTTGAGTTGCTACCGCGGCAACCGTTCCAGGGCGCGTCGCGCCACCGCCGCCGAGTCGCGCATCACCGCGTCGCCCGTCGCCCAGGCAGCGGCCACGCGCGAGTAGTCGTCGCGCGCGCGGTCCGACTGACCGAGGGCCGTGAGCAGATGGGCCCGCTTCAAGCGAAGCAGGAACGATAGCGGCATCAGATTGTCGTCGAGTCCTGTACCGAGCGCGTTGACCGCCTCCATCTCGCGCCCCCGTGCCGCGAGCAGCGTTGCGCGCACCAGGCGTTGCGCATCGCAGAACGCGCAGAGTGCATCGGGGACCGCGCTGAATCGCGCGAGGGCCGCCGCGGAATCGGCGGCCGCGAGCGCCATCCAGCCCTCTGCAGACGAGGCGAGTGTCCGGCCCGCGGCGCGCGACGCCTCGTTGGAGCCCGCCCGAGAGATCGAATCGCCCAGCCGTCGCATGGAGGCGAGCTTCGCCGCATCGCGCCGTGCGTACCACCACGGCAGGTAGATGACGAGGCGGGCGGGCTGCCGCCGATAGGACTCGGCGAGCCTCGCGACGCGGCGTTCGACGCTGTCCACGGGCGCGCAATCCATCAGGGCGAGTTGCGAGACGAGGAGCCACTGCCCCGGAGCCGTCATCGCGCCGCAGGCGTCGCGCACCCGCCCGCGAGCTGCGAGCGAGAGCGCGAGCAGGAACTCCGGATACGGCATTCCGCGCGGGTCGAGCTGAGCGGCATCGGGATGCGCGAGGATCCGCTCAGAGACCCGCACCGCAGTCTGCGCGGAATCGTAGATCCAGAAGATCGCATTGAACGTCGCGTACAGCTGGGCCGGCGTGGCGTCCGCGAGCGCGCGTTCGGCCTCCGGCCCCTGCGAGCGCACGGGGTCGAGGAGCAGTCCCTTCAGTCGCGCCTCGTCGGCCGCCGGCCCCTCAGGTGCGCGCGCGAGGAAGGCCGCGATATACCGCCGTGCGGCCGCCCCGCCGTCCAGCGTCGCCGCGAGGTTCGTCGCGCGCACGTACGCGGGTAGATAACTCGAGTCGAGCGAGATCGTCCGGTCGAGCGCCTCCATCACGCGCCGCGCGCGGCGGTCCGATGGAGCGGAGAGATTGGCGAGGTTCACTGCCTCGCGATACCAGAACTCGGCCTCGCCGGGGAAGCGCCGCGTGGCGACCTCGTGCGTCGCAAAGAGCCGTTCGCGCAACAACTTGTCCAGCGAGTCGGCGGCCGGCACGTTCGGCACACCGACGACGTACCAGAGCGCCGCCTGCAACGAGTCGATGACGAGCATCAGGCTGTCGCGCTCCGGGAGCCCGTGATTGAGCCGCCCGGCGCGCAGCCCGTTGAACCAGATAAGCGTGTCGAGGCCGCTGCCGCTCATGGAGCGCACGAGCGAGAGGCGATGGAACGCCATAGCGTAACTCGTGTCGAACTGCGCGGCCTGCTCGTAGAGCGGTCGCGCGACTTCCCAGTCCATGCGTCGGAAGGCGACCTCAGCCTGCAGGTACGCCTTGAGGGCGGCGATCGCGTTCGCACCCTGCGAGGGCGGCCGTGTCGCGCCCAGCGGCCGCCCGCGCGCGAGCACGCCGAGGATCCCGATGGCGAGTGAGTCCGCGCCATGGTCCACGCGATCCTCGGGCACCACCACGCGCAGGTCAGCGAGTAGGCGGCGCGCGGCGACGTCATAGATCGCCGCGGTGAGGCGCACCGAGTCTGTCCCGCTGGGACGCACCGCGCCCACCACGCTCACGGCCGCGCCGGCGCCGCGGCCGAGCGTGAGCGCGGAGTACTCGTCGGCGCGACCCTCCCAGTCGGGCACCACGCGCGAAGGCGGCACCACCTTGAGCGGTCCCGCGCCATTGAGATTCTGGGCGAGCAGGTCGAGCAGTCCATCGCGCCATGGCGCGAGCGATACCTCCCCGACGTCGAATGGTGCGACGGCGACGAGGTTCGCGTCGAGCGACGGCGTGGCGAAGCGACCCCAGGCCGCTCGCGTGCCTACGGCCGCGAGCGCAAGCAGCGCCACCGCGCCGACGACCCTTTGACGCAGCAGCCGTCGCGGCGCCGCGCCGTGCGCGCCGACGGACGCGCCGACGGACGCGCCGAGGGCCCGCAGTTCCGCATTCTCAAGCGCCGCCGCGAAGGCCGCTGTGTCGCGGAAGCGGTCGGCCGGCGACTTGGCGAGCGCCCGCTGCACTGCCTCGTCCACGTGCTTCGGCACCGTCTTGCGCAGGATGCGCAGTGAGGTCACTGGCTGCTGCAGGTGCCGTGAGATCACGACCTGCGGATTGGGGCCATCGAACGGCGGCTCGCCGGCGAGCATCTCGTAGGTCACGCAGGCGAGCGAATACAGATCGCTCCGTCCATCGACGTTCCGCTCGCCAGCCGCCTGCTCGGGACTCATGTAGTGCGGCGTGCCGACTGAGGTGCCGGTGAGCGTGAGCCGTTCGGCCGACTCGGCCGCCACCGAGTGCGCGATCCCGAAGTCGGCGACGAAGGCAGTGCCTTCGTCGAGCAAGATGTTCTCGGGCTTGATGTCGCGGTGCACCACACCGTGATGGTGTGCGTACGCGAGCGCATCGGCCACCTGGCGGGTGAGGCGGAGCACCTCCTCGATCGGGAGGGCCCGCTCCCGCGCGAGCCGCGTGCGAAGCGTCTCTCCCTTCACGTAGGGGATCACGCAATAGACGCACCCGGAGGCCTCGCCCGAATCGAAGAGCGCGAGGATGTGGGGGTGCTGCAGCGACGCCGAGATCCGGATCTCTCGCAGGAAGCGCTCGCCTGAGTCGCCGCGCGTCAGTTCCGGGTGCAGGACCTTGATGGCGACATCGCGGTCGTGCCTGAGGTCGCGCGCGAGGTAGACCACCGCGGTCGCGCCGCGCCCGAGCTCTCGCTCGAGGCGGTAGCGGTCCGCGAGGGCCGCGCGAAAGTCAGCGCCGACGTCCATCCTCACCGTGCTGCGAGTAGCGCACGATTCGCGCAGCGTTCATGCGCTTCTTGTACTTGACCACCGCGTGATGCACGTCGTCGGAACCGAACGCGGGCCACATCACGTAGCCGCCGCGTGCACCCTTCTGCGGGTCCCAGAATCCCACGTTGCCCTGCTTCAGAAAGCCGAACGGTCGCATCGGCGTGCCGAGGAAGTTCGTGTCGCTGTTCTTCTTCGTGCCCGGGCCGTAGTAGGCGGGCAGGACGAAATTGGAGACCGGAAGCCCGTCGAGCGTGTAGATCTCGCTCTGCACCGGGTCGCAGACTTCGCGATAGTAGAACACCGAACGCTTCGACTCGGGGTGCGGTCCACGGACGAGCGTGTTGACCCATGGGTCCAGGAGCAGTTCGATCGCCTCATGCGAGAGCGCAACTGTCCAGGTCAGCCAAGGAACTGATTTCTTCACGAGCTGTTCGAGCTGCGTGAACACGACGCCCTCGGGGACACCGGCCGTTCCCACGTCGTGATCGGACTGCACCTCGTCGCGCAGGCGAAGGAGGGCGTCGCCGCGCACGTCGCGGATCGCGCCGCCGCGGCCAGTACCGTCGAGCCGCAGCGTGGCGGTGAGTCCCCAGTAGGGTGCCACGTCCTCGGCGATCTGCCGGTTCACCACGCGGATCGCCTGCTGTACCTCGTCGTCGGATTTGACCGTGGACTGATTGACGATGGAGATGATCACGGCGACATCGTCCCCAGCATCATGATGTGGGCCTTGAGTGTGCCAGGGAACATGAGCCAGGGCCCATCCTTCTGCGGCGTCGCCGTGATGCCGGTGCTCGCCGGCGTGGCGTTCGGCACGTAGATCACCGCCAGCAGACCCGTCTCACCATTCACCCGGTTGGTCGCCGCGTCGTACTGCTCCTTCTTGGCGCTGATGGAGTAGAGCGTCCCCATCGCGGGCATCGCGAGCTTCTTCTCGCGCACCTCGCGGAAGCGCACGCTGTCCACCTGGGTCCCGGTGACGCTCTGCGCGCGCAGCGCGCGACCACGCGCCATGAACGGCTCGAGGTCCTTGTGATAACACGCGACGTGGAAATCCGGGCGCATGACGTACAGCGCGAGGCAATGCATGCCGTTCGATCCTTCGCGCAGCACCACGAGCTTGCCGGCCTCGCGATAGCCCATCACCGTCGCGTTGGCGCGCAGGTCTGCCGGAAGCGGGAGCACGGCGGCCGCGATCTGTTGCTCCGCGGTCGGCAGGGGCGCCTGCGCCGCGAGGGCGCCAGCGAGAAGCGGAAGGAACAGGAGGGCGCGCATGGGCTGGCCGAGGTTCGGGATGCGGGAACATCGCTCCGACCCGCCCCGGCGTCCAGCAGGCAATGGGAGGCCGCCAGGAGCGGAAAGACGGGTAAGAACTCGAGCTCCTCCCGCGATCGGAGTCAGGTGTTGCTCGGCGGCTTCTGGGATGGCCTACGCGGGCGCTGCTTCGCGGAGACGGACTTGACCACGGTATGACCTCTCGAGTGTGTTGGCAGCGGAGTCTTGGCGTTCGAGATCGCCTCGCGGATCAAGGCCTCCACTTCAGGCAACGCGAGTGTCGCCACACCGTCGAGGCGGACGAATCGATTCTGCTTCCCACTGCCGAGCAGGATCCCGCCCGGATCCGGCAACGATGCACCGTAGTAGAACGAGAGTGCCACGCCCTTCGGGGAGATGGCAAGCGATACGAGACAATCGGCCGCGCGCTCCGTCGCTGAGAATCCGATCGCGAGGAACTGATAGTTGTCGTAGACAAGTTCGACGGCCGTGGGTAGTCGCTTGCGGAGGGCTGCCCGGGTTGCACGGGCGAGCTTCCCGACCGCCGGGTCGTATTTGGCCAAGAAGCCAGCAAACTGTTTGGCCGGCGATACGGTGGCTTCGGCAGATTGATCGCGCTTCGTGCCACCACGTCTCATGCGACGCTCCGGCTGGTTGTGCTCTCCGAATGTCTTCCCACGACAACACGAGGCCGCGTAACACGTAAGATCTGCCGGGCGGCGCGTCGAGGGCGTGCGCGCGTCCAAACACCGGACGACGGTCGGCGACGCCGAAGCGCGATTGCGAGCAACACCACGACGAGAATCGTTCCCGCGCCATGCCAGTAGTCGGCTCGCAGAAGGGCCCGCCCGGCGTCAATCAGCAGGACCGCGATGGCGACCAGCAGGAGCGGAGAGAGGGTCTTCACCAGCGTATCGCCGTCGGAGTGGCGCGCACCGGCCGCACGTCGGCTTCTTCGGCGGCCGTTCTCACGAGATGCAGGTGGGCGACCGCGCCCCACCTGATGAAGGTGCAGGTGCGGCCGCCCATTCGCTAGCACTTTAGCGCCATCTCCTAATCCTGAGCGCCCTACGCTGCAAAGACGAACGAGAGAGCAACGCGAGTCTCCATCCACCATTCACGCAGGGTCTGGGATCAGTGGTTGCCGCCCCGACCGAGGTCAAGTCGTGCGGCGCCGCTCGCCGCGCCTGAGAAACGCGCCGCGAAGATGACACAGCCCGATCAACAACGAGGCCGCCGAAAACCCCACGAACCGAAGCGGCACATCACCGACCGCGCTCGCGTACCCTATGGCCTCTGGAATGACGCCGAGGCCACGCAACGTGTACACCGCGCCGATAGCCCAGAAACCAGCGACCATGAACGGCGGACGCCACCTCACCGTCTCTGCGGCGGCCAAACCATAGTAGGACCAGGCGCCGAACACGACGACAAGCACGGCGGTGATCAGATCCGGTGTCATCGAGCCAGCCGCTTCCATTTCACCGAGCGGTTGCGCACCGAAGAAGGTGTACGCCGACGGGCCAGCAAAGATTATTGCGAGATGCAGGAGGGCGACGACGGCACTCAGCGCTGCACTCACCAGCAGCCAGATGCGGGAACGTGCACTCAACGCTGGTGGTCCCGACAAGGGCAAACTCCTGCTTTGCGTACGATGGCCAGAGCGCATGGTTGCGCTTCAGCCAGCTCAAGGTAATGCAGGTGGGCTGCGGTCGGCACCAACGCCTGCAGGACTGTTCAGGCGTCGGCTGAACCGTGTCGGCCACTCGCCGAACGAGCGCCGAGTCACCAAGAGTGCGGCCGATGATTCGGACAACGGTTCGATCGGACGTGCCATCAGGGCTGACCGAGACCACCTCACGAGGCCGATTGCTTTGCATACTCTCGAACCGCCGGAGCTCCGCTCCGCCGACGCGCATTCACGAACGTCGCAACAGGAATGCCGACTCCAAGTCCTGCAGTTGTTCTGTTCATCTGATGACCCTCGCGTCCGTCGAGTGAAGTGCCCTAGTGGAGCACGATCACCAAGCCGTGGCCGCGAGTAGCGGCCTCCGTGACCGCCTTTCGCACTCCCGCGAGGTTCTCGAAGAGGTAGCCTGACGGATCCACCCCGCTCCCGCCGCGGTCCCATATCTCGGGATAGATCTTCAGTGCGTTCATCGCCGGGCCGTCGAAGCGCGATCGCAACTCCTCGTCGCTGAGCCCGCGAAGCTGCCTTGCGATTGCGATCACCTCCGGCGGACTGATCGCGCGCGCGGGACCGAACCCGACATCGACATCGCCGATGTCGTCGCCGCCGACCGTCAGGAAGTTCATTGGGGAGTCGCCGCCATCGGCGGTCCCAGTGAAGAGAAAGTGCAGTCCATGCCACGCCTTATCGAGGTCGGCAACAGGGCCTTCGTCTTCGGCCAGCACGAGCGTCGGCTCATCGGCCGCGGCCCTCTTGGCTGGCTTGCGCCCGAAGAGGCGACCGAGGAGCCCGCCAGCCGAAGACGCCTGAGCTCGTGCCTCCTCATACATCTCCGGCTCGTCCGGTGCGATGAGTAACCACACGAGAGGAGGATCCGCACGAAGACGCTCGAGGGTCGTCGGTCGAACCGCGAAGATCTCCATCGCCATGCCCATGTTCGCTCACTCCCTTTGAAGACGCCCGACGTCAGTTCTTGATCCGCTCCATCGCCGCGTCGTACATCGGCCGGAGCGAACACCGCGCCGGATAGCGGCGGCCGCCGATCTCCACCTCCCACCGCCCCGCGTCGAGCCACGCTTGGTCGATCGGGGCATCCGCCCGCTCGATGAAAGCGAGGCCCACTGCCCCACCGAGCGTGTGTCCGTACGACGCCGCGCGCACATAACCCATCGGCACCCCATCACGCCGGACGACCTCGGCGTGGAACATGAGCGGCTCGGGGTCCGTGACGAGCAACTGCACGAGCTTCTTCTTCACCCCAGCCGCCTTCTTCGCGAGCACCGCGTCCTTGCCGAGGAATCCGCCAGGCTTGTTGAGGTCCACCGCGAAGCCGAGTCCGACCTCGAGCGGCGAGTCGGTGTTGTCGATGTCGTGGCCGTAATCGCGATACGCCTTCTCCATGCGAAGGCTCGCGAGTGCCTTGAGTCCGGCGTGCCGCAGCCCGAACTCGCGACCGGCCTCGACCACTCGGTCGTACACGCTCACCGCGCTGTCGCGCGGGATGTAGAGCTCGTAGCCGAGCTCGCCGAGGTACGTGATGCGGACGACGAGCACGCGAGTACCACCGATGATGAACTCACCGGCGGCGCGGTAAGGGAAGGCATGATTGGAGAGATCAGCGCCTGTGACGCGTTCCATGAGCGCGCGCGAACGGGGGCCTTGGATGTTCACCTGGACATACGCCCTCGTGGCATCCGTCGTGACGCACTGCGCGTCGGCCGGAGTGTGACGGCGTATCCAGGTCTCGACGTGCCGGTGCGCGTTGTCGCTGGCGACCACGAGATACGCCGGCTCGTCGCGCGCGGTACCCAGCGCACCGCTCGCGAGCTTCGCCACGGTGAGGTCGGCTTCGAGCGTGCCGCCTTCGTTCAACCACTGGGTGTACGTCGTGCGCGCGGGCTCCCCGTCCACGTCGTTGGCCGAGATCCAGTTGAGCGCACGCCCCGCGTCGCGACCGGTCACGAGGAACTTCGACATGAACGACATGTCCATCAGGATCACGCCGTTGCGGCAGGCGTCGTGCTCCGCCTTCCAGTTCTCCCAACTCGTCGGACGAGCGAACGTGAGCGGCTCAGGACCGGGGACCGAACCGTCTGCCGTATACCACGCAGGACTCTCCCAGCCGCTCACCTCGCGGAAGTACGCCCCGCGCGCCGCGAGCCGCTCGTGCAACGGCCCGAGGATCGCGTTCCGCGCCGTGGTCATCTCCCGATTCGGATAGTGGCACTGGTACACGAGCCCGAGTGACTCCACTGTTCGAGACCGCCGGTACTCCGGCGTCGCCTGCCACGGGTGGAGTCGGTCCACGTGGAAGCCGGTCATGTCCACATCAGGCCGTCCGGTGAGCATCCAGTGCGCCATCGCCCGCCCGACCCCGCCGCCGGTCAGGATGCCGATCGAGTTCAGCCCCGCAGCGACGAAGTAGTTCTTGAGTTCCGGCGATTCGCCGAGGCACGGCTTCAGGTCCGGCGTGAACGACTCGGGCCCACAGAACAACTTCTTGAGGCCGATCTGCGTCGAGATCGGCACGCGCGCCATCGCCCTCTCGAGGTAAGGGCCCATCCGATCCCAGTCGGGCGGGATCTCCCCGAACGCGAAGTCGGTCGGCATCCCTTCCACCCGCCACGGTGCGCACACGGGTTCGAAGAGACCGATCATGAGGCCTCCGCCCTCCTCGCGGAAATAGCCGTACGATGCGGGATCCTCGAGCACGGGCCACGATTTCGATATCCCCGAGAACTCCTCCGTCAGGAGGTAGTAGTGCTCGGCGGCCTGCAGCGGCACCGTCACGCCGGCCTGGTCGGCGATCTCGCGTCCCCACGCGCCACCGCAGTTGATGACCATCTCGCACGAAATGTCGCCGTGCGAGGTACGCACGCCGGTGACGCGGCGGCCGGCCCGCGCGCCGTCATCGACGATGACGCCCGTGGCGGCGACGCCTTCGAGGATGGTCGCGCCCTGCATCCTCGCCCCCTTCGCGAGCGCCATCGTGACGTCGATGGGATTCACGCGCCCGTCTCCTTCGACGTAGAAGCCGGCGAGGACGTCGTCGGTCCGCGCGATCGGGAAGAGTGTCGCGACCTCGTGCGCCGAGATCTCCTGCACGTCCACGCCGCAATACCGGTTGAACGCCGAGACGCGGCGGAACTCTTCGAGCCGGTCGCGGTCTATCGCGCACTCGA
This sequence comes from Gemmatimonadaceae bacterium, assembly GCA_046153705.1. Classification (GTDB taxonomy): domain Bacteria; phylum Gemmatimonadota; class Gemmatimonadetes; order Gemmatimonadales; family Gemmatimonadaceae; genus Pseudogemmatithrix. The sequence continues at coordinate 6,727 of JBJXGK010000144.1, read as the reverse complement.
TGAACCCGACGGGCATGAAGCCGGTCGCTTGTCCGGTCTCGCGTTCGAGCCGCGCATAGAGGTCACGCGTGTACTTGCGGAACTCGGTCGAGGTCTCCGAGGTCGAGCCGAACGTCACCATCAGACCGGCGGAGTGCCACGTCGTGCCGGCGGTCAGCTGGTGCCGCTCGAGGAGGACGACGTCGCGGCAGCCGGCGTGGGCGAGATGGTAGGCCACCGAGCAACCGATGACCCCGCCGCCGATGACGACGACCCGGGCGTGGGACGGAAGGAGATCGCTGCGAGCGGTCATCCGATGCGGGATCCGGAGGTGCGAAGGTCGTGGGAGGCGCGGGGAGTAGACCCGTTGGCCGCGGAAATGGTAGCACGCCGATCGGCCACGCGCTCCCCGGCGGCGGCGCGCGGAAGCAAGAGGGCCGCGAACAGCGCGCATGCCGCCGCGACCGAAGCGATCCCGATGAGCGGCAGGCACTGCTCGGCGAAGTGTGTAGCGGCACTCGAGACAAAGCCCCCGAGGAACTTCTTCGCGAGTTCCGGCCGCGCGAGGGCGGAGCCGCCGAGCACGAGCAGGTAGAGTCCGGTCAACGCGACGCCGGCGGTCGCGGCCGCGGAGAGGAAGACAGTCATGCGGACAATCTACCTGTCGCGCGCGTCTGCTCAGTCACTCGCCGGGCGCTTTCGTCGCGGCTGTTCGCCGCGCCCGTTGGTCCGGAGCGATTGTCCACGCCAGCCACAGCAGGGCCCCGAAGCCCAACAGGCTCAGCCCGAAGGCAGGTGCTCGCCCGATCGATGCGACAAGGGCTGTCAGGCGCGTGGTACGGTCTGTGTTGTCGAGGAACACCTGCAACAACCCTTTCGACATGAAGAACGAACTGGCGAGGATCCACGGCAGCGAGCAGGAGACTCGGGAAGCCGACGAGGCTCGTGGCGATCACCATGCACAGGAAGACGATCTCGAGCGTATGCGTCTGCTTCATCAAGCCCTCGCGACTGTCCTCGTGCGAGTCGGGAACGGCGGTCGACTGACGCTCGAACGATCTCTCCTCCGCGCCCACACGCCAAACACGAGCAGTGCCAGCGCAGCAACGCCCGCACCGCTGCCAGGCTACCGACTCACAGACACTTCACCAGCTGTGGTCGCGCGTCACGTCGAAGCAAGAACGGGCCGAGCGTGTCCGCGTCAACCGCGACCCGGAGTGTGAGGACACCGGAGTCGTATCGCCCGAAGTAGCGCGCTGGCCGCGCGTCGAGCTCCTCGTCGGTGCGAATCGGCCCACCATGCTCCCTCACGTGGACGCCAGATAGATCGAACCGGCCGGCCGCGTCGACTGTCACAGGCGCGTTCAGGGTCCCATGCGCGCAGTCATACTCGGTCGTGCCGCCCGTCGCGTCGAGCGCGAGGACGAGACGCGCGGCGCTCCACTCCCCTGTGAGCACTGTGCCCGCGGGCACGGTGATGCTCTCGGTGCTGCATCCCGCCTGCGCGGCGAGTACGAGCAGCGCGAGCACGGTTCTGATTCTCTTCATGGCTCCTCCGTGTTGATCTACCCCGCGCCAAGCTTTGTGGTCACCGTGGCGTCATGCGGCGGTGCCGGAATTCGCTGGGTTCAGCTTCCGGAGCCTCGCCCCCGACGCACGACGCCCACGACAAGAACAACGACACCGAACAAGATCACCCACCAGTACTGCGCGACGAACTCCATTTGGCGCTCCTTCGAGGGATCGTCGGGGAAGAAATCGGTCGGACCCTTTCCACGACGTGAGAAATCACCGGTGCATCTGACGTGCTGGGCGAGGCCTTATACAGGTTGTAGTGCGCGGTGTGGCAGTGGCGGCGGTTCAACGCGGATGCGGTCGCCGGCCCGCACCTCACCACCCACCAGCACCACCCCCATGATCCCGGCCTTGCGGACCAGCGCACCGGACGCATCCCGCTCGAGAACGGCCGCCATGAGGCCAGGACGGAGACCGTCCAGTTGAACGCAAGGATTCCGGAGTCCCGTCACCTCCACCACAGCGCGGGTGCCGATGTGCAGCTGTGAGCCGCTCGGCAACGCAAGCAGCGGAATGCCACGAGTGGTGATGTTCTCGCCCATCTCACCCGCCGTCAATGCGAAGCCTGCGACGGCTAATTCCTCGTGCAGCTCCGCATGGATGCGGTGAACCTGGCGCAGATTCGGCTGGTGCGGGTTCTGCGCGACTCGGGAACGGTGCTGGACCGTCACCCCCGCGTGGCTGTCGCCCACGACACCAAAGCCGGCCTCAAGACGGATGGACGCTCTCGGCGCCTTGCTGAAGTCATGGGTGGCGCTCGCACTCACGGCGACCACGAGTCCCATCTGATGCATCTCCTCCACCGAACGGCTCGTTCTGTTGTGAGAGCCTGTAAGATGCGGCGGCAGCGCCAGCGACAGCAACTGTCGTTTGGCTCCATCGTCGCTATTCGCCGCCGCCCCCACTCTCAGAGTCGGAGGACGCGTTACCGGGATTGCTCACGAGCTGCGACCCGACCGGCGTTCGTTGCGCGGTGATCGTGTCGACCCGTGGCGCGCCGGTCGCGTTGTCCCTTGCTGCTGCCAGTCGCATGGCACGTGTCGGGTCAGCGTCCGGCCACGCCCGCATCCAGCCACAGCAGCACTGTCCACACGATCCCGACGACGTACAGCGAACCGAACAGCTGCCTGTGGTATCGCGCCACCCAGAACGGGAGGTAGATGTCGAAGTTGTCGTGCCGCGGCGACGAGGATGCCGAACACGCACGAGGCGAAGAACGCCCACACCAGCGTATGCAGTACCTTCACGGTTCGCAGTCGCGTCGCGTCGTCGGTCATCCGTGCGAGTCCCCTGTTTCTGACAACTGGAGCGGCGCACCCTCACGTTACCTGTGCTGCTACGCACGTGCGCGACGTCCGGCGAGCAGGGCGGCAGCCAGAAAGAGCGCACCGACGGCGCTCAAGGCGGTTCCCGGTCCCGTGAGCGCCCACCAGGTGTCGATCGCTTCCTGGCGGGACGGCACGTGGAACTCACGTCGCCCGAGGATGTACTTGCGCCCGGCAATGCTCTCGGCCAATCGCACCGAGTCAGCGCGAGTGCCTGCCCGCGTATGCTCGGCACGGACGGAGTCGAGCTCAGCGCGGAGGCCTGCGATGTCACGGACGTCGTCCCGCTGGACGGCGCGCTGCTGCACGTGCATCGCGACAGCACCTGCGATAAACACGACGCCCAAGATCAGCGGAACCAGCGGACTCTTCAACGGACACCTCCCTGTGAGTCTCCGTATGGCGTGAGGCTATGCAGTCGCCGGTCAAGTCAACTGCAGGTTCGCGATCGCGACCGCACCACCGACGAAGACCGCACCCATGACACCTCCATTCGGAACGTGCACCTACTGAACCCACGGCAATGGACCACCGAACGCCACTATGCAGTCGTGTCACGATAAGGCGCCTGCAGGCGTTCGGACTCCGACAACCCCCGCTTGTCCGCCAAGAAGCAGGCCGCGAGTCCGACTGCGTAGGCGAGAATGTCCCACACATCAAAGCGGCCAGCGAAGATACCGCGTGGCCAATAGAGCTGGCTGACCTCCGTCAATGTGCTCGCAACGAACAGGCTCAGTGCCGTGATCTCCGGGGTCCGACCGAACATCCGCTGGAGGCGCGTGCGACGTCCGTGCACTGAGTAGAATCCTCGGAACACCACGTACAGCCAGGCTGGCGCGACAAGGTCAGCGGTGTGGTTCGTGAGGAATCCGCCGCGAACGTGCAACATGTTGAGGGCGGCGGTAACGAGGAAGGCGACCCAGAGCGCCCAGAACACGGCGAGCCACGCCCGTTGATTCACCGTGTCCTCCACGGATTCCCAGTGACGGAACAACGATCAGCATCCGTGGTGACACGCCGCGCCGTCACTGGCGCGAGCGGCATGCGGACCTGAGACGCGATCCGCGTCTCCTCGGAGAGAACGCGAACCGGACCGATCTGCCGAATGGTGGCAACGCCATCACGGCGGACGATTCAGCATTCGCGATCCCCGATAAGGCCTTCGATACGGCGCACCTATCGGCGTCTCAATGTGAACACGAACTCCTGCGTCGCGAAGATGCACTGCGCGGCGCCGCTGTACTGCGCCGGTTGGTAGCGCAGCGCGTTGAGCGCGTTCCGCACCGACGCAGTGAACCCAGGGTGTGTACTCTGGAGGACCACCGTTGTCCGCGGATCGACGCGGCCGAGTGTGTCGACGGCGTAGCCGACCACCACACGGCCTTCGAGGGAGTCGGCGACTAGTTGCTCCGGATATCGTAAGGTCCCGACGGTACGGAGCGCACGGGGCTCCAAGTCGATGCCCAACTGGTTGAGCCCTGCCGCAGTCAGAGTACCGCGCGATCGCGTCAGTGCCAGGCGGAAGGGCAGTTCGAAGTCGGTCGCGGCGTCGAGCCGCAATGTGTCCGTATCGATGAGCTCAAGGCCCATCCCGACGAAGTACAAACGGTAGAGCCCCGCAGTCGTCGGCGCCGGCAAGTCGAACGTCCCATCAGTCCGGGTTCGCGTGCGCGTGATGAGTGTACCCGACTCGGACACGAGAGCAACCCCGAGGCACGCGAGCGGTTGCTCGGTCGCTGCCAGGAGCGCCCGCCCACCCAGAACGCCTTGGGCGTGAGCGTTCGGACAGACCATGAGGAAGCCCAGGACGATGAGTGTCGCGCGCATGGTAGGAGTGTTCGCCGAGCGTCCGACTGGTAAGACCGGCGCGCCTATCCTCGCGCCCACGCGATTTCGACGCCGTCGCGACCGGCCAGTGCCGACCGGAGCAGCGCCACGAGCGCCGGTGACGCGTTCTCCTCCGCGAGCAGATCCACCGTCTCCGCCTGGATATAGTAGTCGCGATCCGCGAGCGACTCCTCTTCGAGCGCCTGGATGAGCACCGCCAGATCGGCTTCTGAGATGGTGCCCAGCGTCTTACCCGATTCCGTCTCGCGCAGCGTGATCATCGTTCGATTGGGTTGAATGGTTGCTTGTCCGTATAAGGCCAGGGTCGTGCTGTGGCCGTGCCGACAATCTGCGCCCGCGGGGCCGCCGCGGGCTAGCCCGTTCGCAGAGCGGCAGCCCCGCCGCCGCTTCCGAGGCCGGCCAGCTGCACCAACTGCCCTTCGACCGCGAAGAGCACGTATCTTCGAGAACGAATCTCTACCGGGAGCGGGGGCATGCAATCACCAGAACTCCACTTGGCCGCGTCGGCCATCTTCGAGGAGCTCGTCGGCGGTGTCGCGGAGGGAGGCGGCGCCTTCACGCTCAACTCCGGCGACGTTGGGCTGCTGCGCTCGCTCGACACGCTGTCCGCCGCAGACGCGTCGCGCTCGCTTGACGGCGGTGCAACGGTTGCGGCCCATGTGCAGCACCTTCGCTACGGCCTGGGACTCATGAGCCGATGGGCCGAGCAAGGCGGCAATCCCTTCGCCGACGCGCACTGGGACGAGGCGTGGCGCGTATCCGTCGTCAACAGCGCACAATGGTCGGAGATACGTGACGGATTTCGCCGGGAGGCGAGTCGCTGGCAAGTGCACCTAAGCACGAGTCGACCGCTCAGTCTCGTGGAACTGCAGGGCCTGCTTGCCAGTGTCGTGCACCTCGCGTACCACCTTGGGGCGATTCGACAGATCGCCCGCGCGGCCAGAGGTCCGCGCGAGGGCACGTTCGTCGGATCGCCGGTCTGAGGTCAAGTCGTGCGGTGGCCGCGCAGACGGATTGGGGGCGAAGCCCCCGCCTCCGAGATTCGGACAGCGGCACCGACCATCGCGAGGGCGCAGGCGTCGGTGCTAGCGGGCGTTCACCCCTCGTAGCAGTACCACGAGCGCGATGATCTGTCTTCTGTCGCACTGCCGTCAGATCGTGCTGCGGCCGTTTCAATCAGATGCAGATGGGCGGTCGAGTGCACCGACCTCCGTTAGCCCGTACAAGCACAGAACCGCGGCCGCGTGCCCGTCGCGGTCAGCGCACGCCGTCTCGGATGAGTTCTCTGACATCCGATTTGTTCCGAAAGCCGTCGTAGAACTCGTCTCGCACCTGCTGCCAATACCACAATCCGAACCCGAGGCCAGCGAGCACGAGCACTACGCGTGCAACACGTCCTATGCGTCGACGAGCGACAGGCGAATGGTCCAGCGTCGAGACCTGGTGCGCCTGAAGCTCACTGAGTTGGCTCGGCGGCTTCACGATCTCGTCGAGGACATCGACGCGCGTCGGTCGTTCCCGGGAGGACTTCTGCTCGCTCATTCACTCAGAGTAACGAAGGTTGACTGTCGGGCCAACGTTTGGTTGTGCAGTGGCCGATCACATAATGCGGCCGCGAAGCGGCCGCCATCAATGGCCGGCCATCTGCACCAACTGCCGTTAGATGGCAGCGCCGACGGCTCATCGCGCATGGTGGTTAGGGAGCGGTCTCCTTCGTCGGCTTCCGTCGACTGGTTGGCTTCTGCGGCTTTGGTTCAAACATGTGTAGCATATGATCCAACATCATTGGCAGCTCGCGTAACATCATGTGCATCTCACGAGACCCCATCATGTCCTCACTGAAGGGGCCTCGCATGGTGAACTCAATCGCTCGCCTGAGGCGCATGAACGTCTCCCCCGCCGCCTTTGCATTTCCGTTCTTTAGAGCACGGTACGCGTCCATGGTGAGTTCATATAGCCACGGGTAGTCGTCCTTAAAGAAGCTGGCAATGACTAGGAGG
>JBJXGK010000134.1:0-2828 GCA_046153705.1 Gemmatimonadaceae bacterium | reverse complement strand
GCGAGCGACTCGTCGCCCGCGTCGGCACCGACACGACGACGCGCGTCCTGCTCGAGACGCTCCGCAACACCGCCGTGCAGTGGGCGGAGAACGGGCGCCGCTATTTCTACGGCCGCGACGGTGCCGTGTGGATGACCCAGGTCGCGGATTCGAGTCCTCGCCGACGCATTCTGGCGCCGGATTCCGTGGCGGCAAGCGACACGTCGAGCGCCGCGCGCGAACGTCGCGCACGTTCGCGGTGGACCTTGCTGCGTGCCTCGTCTGCGGGCGACGCCGTGATCGCCTCGCGCACGGATGGTCTCTATCTGGTGGACACCGCCGGCACGATGGTCCGCATCGCGGCACTGCCGGACTCCACCGATCAGTCGTCGCCGCGCCCGTCGTTGCTGCAGTGGTCTCGTGATGGCCGGTATGTGTACCTCGCCATGAACGCGCGCGACCAATGGGAGCGTGGAGTCGCGCGTTGGGATCGCACCAGCGGACGCACCGATGTCCCCATGCGCGACGCGAACTTCCGCACCGGGCTCCAACTCTCCCGCAACGGCGAGACCGTCGCCTTCGCGCTCGCGGCATCGAACCGACCCGGCGATCCCTTCGTAGCAGCCGCTGACCTCACGAACGCGCGTCGGGTGTACGACGCGAATCCGCAGTTGGTGGGCCGCGGGGCCGCTCCCTCCGACGCCGCGCGCGCGTTGGCGCGCACCGAACTCGTGCGTTATCTCGACGCCGACGGTGCGCCTCAGTGGGGCGTGTTGTATCACCCGACCAACGGCGCGCGGCCCGCGCCCACGGTGTTCCTGGTGTACGAGTCGTTCTTCGATGATACGTTCGATGCGACCGCCAATCTCCTTGCCTCGCGTGGGTACGCCGTGCTCAAGCCCAGCGTGTCGTTCGAGACCGGCTACCCTGGCGAGGCCTGGCTCAAGGGCGTGACGGCTGCGGCCAATCATCTCATCGCGACCGGTGTCGCCGACTCTGCGCGCCTCGGTGTGCATGGCACCAGCTATGGCGGCTACGCGACCAATCTTCTCATCACGCAGACCAAGCGGTTCAAGGCCGCCGTCAACATCTCCGGCAAGGTCGATCTCATCTCGTTCTACACGGACTCCCCGCGGCTCGGCGACCGCAACACGCACGCGGCCGAGCGGAGCCAGGACCGGATCGGTGCGACCATGTGGGAGGCGCCGATGAAGTACATCGAACACAGTGCCGTGATGTTCGCCGATCGGATCACGACGCCGTTGCTGTTGATGACCGGCGGCGAGGATCACAACGTCCCCGCGCTCAACACGCGCGAGATGTACTACGCCTTGCGCCGGCTCGGCAAACACGTCGAGTGGGTCAACTACGCCGACGGCGGGCATGGGATCCCGATGACCAACGAGCGTGAGTTCACGCACTTCCATGACACGTTGGTCGCGTGGTACGATCGCTGGTTGAAGCGACCGGCCGTGATCCAGTAGGGACGAACTCGCAGAGCGTAGGGCGTGGTGGTCGTGGTGGTCGTGGTGGTCGCGGCCGTGGCGTAGATCCGCGCCACCGCGCGCGCCTTCGGTTCCTGCGCGAGGCGGAGTAGGCTGGAGATTGACGCCATGCCGCCCGCCCCGACGCTCCTGGAGGTGCTGCACGACCGTCTTCACACGCGGCGCTACAGCGTACGGACCGTCGAAGCGTACACCATGTGGGTGCGGCGTTACATCCGGTTCCACGGGCGCCGGCATCCGCGGGAGATGGATGTCGCAGAGCTGCGGGACTTCCTGACTCACCTGGCGAAGCACCGCAACGTGAGCGCGAGTACGCAGAATCAGGCGTTGGCGGCCATCCGCTTCCTGTACGAGGAGGTGTTGGAGCGTCCGATGGCGGCGCCGACGGACCACTTGATGGCGAAGCGTCCCAAGCGGTTGCCGACCGTCCTCGCCGCCGAGGACGTGACGCGTGTGATCGACGCGATGGTCGGCACGGCGCAGCTGATGGCGCGGCTGATGTACGGGAGTGGCCTCCGGGTGATGGAGTGTTGCCGACTGCGTGTGAAGGATGTGGACCTGTCACGCGGCGAACTCACCGTGCGCGAGGGCAAGGGCGGTCGCGACCGCCGGACGATGCTCCCCGAGCAGCTGGTGGGTCCGTTGCGCGACCTATTGCGCGAGTCCAAGGTGCGGCACGAGCGCGACGTGCAACGCGGCGGCGGGTACGTCGAGTTGCCCGACGCGCTGCGCATCAAGTTCGGCAAGGACGCGGGTCGGCGGTGGGAGTGGCAGTGGCTGTTCTCGGCGACGCGCGAGTATCGTGATCCAGTCACGCGCGAGCGTCGCCGCCATCATTTGCACGAGTCGGTGGTGCAGGGGGCGGTGGTACAGGCCGCGCGGGTGGCTGGTTTGGGCCAGCGGGTGACCTGCCACACCTTCCGCCACAGTTTCGCGACGCATCTCTTGGAGGCGGGCTACGACATCCGGACGGTGCAAGAGTTGTTGGGTCATCGCGACGTGAGCACGACGATGATCTACACGCACGTGTTGAATCGTGGAGGTTTGGGGGTGCGGAGCCCGTTGGACGGATTGCCTCGCGCCGGCGCGCGTCGGTCTTCGGGGCGGGGCGGCGGTCGGGGTTGAGGGTAGGGCGCGGGCCTTGGTGCGGGGTTGGAGTGCGGGTAGGAGTGCGGGGCGGGATACGGGGCGTGATGCGGGGCGGAAACCGGGCTGCCCACCGAATTAGCTCGGTCGAGCCAATTCACCCGAGTTCGTGGTTGGGCTGCGCGCCGGCGCTTCCGAAGCGGTGCCCTGTTGGGGGTTGCGGCGATTTGGTCCGGGTGCAGGATTTGATGCTGGGCG
>JBJXGK010000119.1:0-9995 GCA_046153705.1 Gemmatimonadaceae bacterium | reverse complement strand
TGCCCAGTGGGCAGAAGGAGACGGCGTTCACGAGCGCGGTCGTCGGGGCCGCTGCGCTCGACTCCATCACGTTCGAGAATCCCGCGCACGACTTCCCCACGCGCATCACGTACCGGCGCGTCGGCAGCGACTCTCTGCTCGTGCGAGTGGAAGGGCCGGGGCAGGGCGGTGCGCTGCGCGGCTTCGTGATCGCGGCGAAGCGCGTGTCGTGCAACGGGTGACTCGGCAGTGCACCGCGTGTCGAGAGTCGCGGACGAAAGGGTTGGCTCGGCCGTCAGGCAACCCCGGACGCGAGGTTGGTACTAGACCTGCTGGTGATTGTCCGCGCACGGATGCAGGATTGCAGGAGATGCCTGCCCACTCTCCCCGTATCGCGCGCCGCGTCGCCGCGGTGCTCGCATTCCTGTCGCCGAGCGTGATCACGGCGCAGGAGTTCTCTTGGCCGTTCTCGGTCGGAGAGGCGCTGACGTATCAGGTCCGGCTCTCCCGCGTGGGTGATGTGGGTGAGGGGCGCATGTGGATCGAGGGACCGGTGGTCGAGTCGGGAGTGGCAGCGTGGCGGCTCCGATTCGAGATCCATGCCGGAAAGGGGCCGATCCGCGCGACGGACCGGACGTCCTCGTGGCTCGATCCGGTGACGTTCGGCATCGTGCGGTTCGAGAAAGAAGAGCGGCACGTGCTCTCGCGCAGCAAGGAGTCCGTGCGCATCGACCGCACGCTGCACCGGTGGCATGATGACGACGGGAGTTCCGGTGACCTGGGCAGCCTCAAGCCGCTTGATGAACTGTCGTTCATCTACTTCCTGCGGACGCTCGACATGTCGACGGATACGCTCTGGCGGTTCGAGCGCCACTTCGATGCGACTCGCAATCCGACGATCGTCCGGCTGGTCGGTCGTGATACGATTACGACGCCCGCCGGGATCTTCCGTACGCGCATCATCGAGATGGAGGTGCGTGACCCGAAGCGCTACAAAGGCACGGGGGTGATCCGTATCCACTTGAACGAGGGCGAGTGCCACATGCCGATCCGGATCGAGAGCCGGATGCCGGTCTTGGGGGTCACGACGCTGACACTGAAGCACTTCTCGCACCCGCCGCGTTATCCGGCCGCGATCGTCTGCGGATGAGTTTGTAGGGGAATGCCCTGTGCGGTGGGACACATCCCCGCACTAAAGTTCCGGCCTCGCCTTACTGTCAGGCATTCCCCCAGTCCCGATCTTCAGGACACGAACCGCTCAGTGTGCGCGGCGCGTGCAGGCCTTCCTCTTGGAGATCCGCTATATGAGCAGACGATTCCGCGGTACCGTTGCCGCGCTGCTCGCCTTCGGCGTCATCGGTGCGACACGCCCGGTGGCCGACCAGCTGAAGCTCGGAGCGGAGAGCAAGCTGTGGTTCGATGGCAAGTCCACGGTTCGCGACTGGTCGTGCAAGGCGACCGCGATCGAGGCAGCGATCGATGCGGCGGGTGCGACCGTGGTGGCCGACGTGCTCGGTGGCCAGAAGGCCGTGAAGACCGCGACGCTGACCTTCCCCACCGCCAAGCTCGACTGCGCCAACGGCACGATGAACAGCCACATGATGAAGGCGCTCAATGCGACCAAGCATCCGGCCATCACGTTCGCGCTCTCGAGCTACGAGCTGACTGCGGCAACGCCCACCAAGGGCACGCTGCAAGGCACGCTCACCATCAACGGTGTCGGGAAGGCCATCACGCTGCCTGCGGAGTTCGCGGCCGGCACGGCAGGCGCGCTGCGGGTCACGGGCAGCTATGCCCTCAAGATGACCGAGTGGCAGGTCGTGCCGCCGAGGCTGATGCTGGGCACGCTGAAAGTGAACGAGATGATCACCGTCAACTACGATTTGCAGCTCCAACCCTGATCGGCGCGGTGCCGGCCGATCTCCTTCCCCCGAGGTCCCTCTCTATGCGTACCCTCCGTACTCTCTTCATCGGTGCTCTCGCTTTCGCGGCGTTCGCGCCCGTCAGCGCCCAAACCATCGATAGCTCGCAAGCGGGCTATCAGGCGAGGCAACAGGTGCAGTACTGGCGAGCGTGGGACAAGCGCGGCCAGAACGTGTTCGAGACGCCGAAGGTCGCCGGCGTCGCCTACGACGGCTTCAAGATCCAGTGGGGGGCGGCGTTCACCCAGCAGTTCCAGGGCTTGACGCATGAGAACACGGCTGACTCGGTGCAGGTCGCTGCCGTCGCGCCGTCGCCGGGCAGCGCGGGCTCGGCCGCGATCAGCAACCGCAACCGCCTCATCAAGATCGGCAAGGGATTCAACAACGCCACTGCCAATCTCTACATGAGCGCCCAGCTCGCGCCCGGGATCCGCGTCCAGCTCACCAGCTATCTCTCGTCGCGTCACCACAACGAGACGTGGGTGAAGGACGGCTTCATCCAGATCGACGAGTCGCCGATCGACCTGCCGTTCCTGAAGAAGGTCATGGAAGTCACGACGGTGAAGATCGGGCACTTCGAAGTGAACTACGGTGACTTCCATTTCCGTCGGTCGGACAACGGGCAGGCGCTGTACAACCCGTTCGTCGGCAACGCCATCATGGATGCCTTCACGACCGAGGTCGGCGCCGAGGCCGTCGTGCAGAAGAACGGATTTCTCGCGGTCGCCTCGATCACGAACGGTGAGATCCGCGGTCAGCTCGCCCGTCCGGACGATCGCGATCCGGCCCACATGCTCAAGATCGGCTACGACAAGCAGCTCAACGACGACCTCCGCGTCCGTCTCACCGGCTCGTGGCGCAGCCAGAAGAGTGCCGTCAGCAACACGATCTACTCGGGTGACCGCGCGGGCTCGCGCTACTACTATGTGCTCGAGAACTTCCGTGCGACCGAATCGGCGCAGTTCACCTCGGGCCGCATCAACCCCGGGTTCAGCGACGAGATGACCGGCGTCATGGTCAACCCGTTCGTGAAGTTCCGCGGCGTCGAGTTCTTCGGCATGTACGAGACGGCGAAGGGGCGCAACGCGACGGAGACCACCAAGCGCGAAGTGAAGCAGTCGATGGCCGAGTTGGTGTACCGCTTCCTGCCCGGTGAACGGCTCTATGTCGGCGGCCGCTGGAACTCGGTGACCGGCAACCTCGGTGTCGTGGCGCCGGACGCGGACATCGTCCGCACGAACATCGGCGGTGGCTGGTTCATCACCCCGAGCCTTCTGCTCAAGGCGGAGTACGTCAACCAGGAGTACAAGAACTTCATCGCTACCGACATCCGGAACGGCGGCAAGTTCAAGGGCTTCATGATCGAGGCCGTGACGAGCTTCTGATCGAGCTGGTGGTCCACGCAGGGTCCCCCGGTGAAGGGGGAAGGATGGGCGGGGGATGCGGGCCAGGACGGCTGCATTCCCCGCCTGTCGCTTTGCATCGAGCGGTGGGTCGAGACAGATTGCGCGAATGACAACTCCAACGTGGTTCTCCCGTGGCATCGCTGCGGTGTGCGTCTGCTTCGTCGGTGTTTCCGCAGGCGCGTGTGCCGCTGCGTCGGCCGGCGGCGCGACGACTGGTGCCGCGGCGACCACCGGCGCGACTTCGGTGGCGATCCCTGTGCTCGATTCTGCGCGGCTCCTCGGCGACCTCTTCCGACTCTCGCATGATTCGATGGGCGGCCGTCCGTCGGGCAGCGCAGGCAACGCCAAGGCGCGCGCGTGGCTGGTGAGCGAACTCAAGCGGATCGGCCTCGAGCCGGTGGCCGGCGCATTCGAGCATCCGTTCGCGAGTGCGCGTCGAAACTCGCCGGACTCCGTGCGCGGCGTGAATGTGCTCGGCATGGTGCGCGGGCGCAGTGCCGGTGCGAAGATCATCGTCGTCAGTGCGCACTACGACCATGTGCCGGTCCGCAACGGCCAGATCTACAACGGCGCGGACGACAACGCTTCAGGCACGGCGGCGGTGCTCCAGATGGCGGCCTACTTCCAGAAGAATCGCCCCGAACACACGCTGCTCTTCGCGCTGTGGGACGCCGAGGAAGTGGGACTCCTCGGCGCGCGGGCGTTCGTGGCCAAGCCGACGGTGCCGCTCGCGAGTATCGTCGCGAACGTGAACCTCGATATGGTCGCGCGCGGTGATAAGGGCGAGCTGTACGCTGCCGGAGCGTCGCCCTACCCGCAGATGCGACCGGTGCTCGAGTCGCTCGTGCCCGACGCGCTCGTCACGCTGCGCCTCGGGCACGACAGCGGCGGCGGACAGAACGACTGGACCAACCAGTCGGATCAAGGCGCATTCAACGCGGTGAAGATCCCGTTCGTGTACTTCGGGGTGGAGGACCATCCCGACTATCACCAGCCGACCGACGATCCCGAGAAGGTCAACGGGAAGTTCTACTACGACGCCGCACGCACCATCGCCGCGTTCGTTTCGCGTCTCGATCGCGCGGCGCTCGCGTGGCCGGCGCGGAACTGAGACGCGGCGTCAGCGGCCGAGCAGGGCTCGTACGGCCTGCGCGGCCGCGGTGCTGCGGGCCGCACCGACACCACTGACCTGCACGACCGTCGCCTGCATCATCGCGAGGCGCTCCGCGAACGCTGCGTGGAGCGCCTCGCGCGCATCGGGACGGTCGCGAATCCCATCTGGCGTCCACGGGAGATCGGGGGCGCACAGCAGGTACAGATCGGCTCGCCGCCTCGCCGCTTCGGCTTCGATCCATGGGTCGCACGTGCCGTAGTAGTGGTACGAGTACACCACGGTGCTCACGAGGTCGGTGTCGCGGATGAGCAGCGCCGGCTGCGCCGCGAGGGCCGCATCCTCAAGTGCCATCGAGAGCTCGGCGATCGGCGCCACCGTGTGCACGGAGAGCGCCACAGCCGACGTCTCCGCGAAGCGCCGCGCCGCTTCGCTCGTCCACGGCGCGCGGAACTGCCTGGCAAGACTCTCGGCCAGCGTCGTCTTGCCCGAACACTCGGGGCCGATGAGCACGACCCGCTTCATGCAGGCACGCGCGCCAGAGCGGGCGAAGTTCGTGCGCGCCACGACTGCCGCCACTCGAGGTATCCGGACACCGCGAGCGCGAGGAAGACGGCATAGAGCCCGGCCGTGAGGTAGAGCTCCTTGTAGATGAACATCGCGACGTACACCACGTCCACCGCGATCCAGACCAGCCAGTTCTCCAGCAGCTTGCGCGTCATCATCCACTGGGCGCAGAGGCTGGTCACCGCCGCAGCGGAATCGACCCACGGCAGCGCGGCGTCGGTACTGCGGTCGAGGATCGTGCCGAGCACGAGGACGCCGAGCACACCGAGGAGCACCAGTGTGACGGTCGTGCGGCGGGAGGTACGCGACACGGGAAGCTCGGTACGTCCGGACCCGCCGAACTTCCACTCGTACCAACCGTAGATGCTGAGCACGAGGTAGATGATCTGCAGGCCCATGTCCGCGTAGAGTTTCGCGTCGCGGAACACCAGGAAGTACAGCGAGACGTTCACGATCGCCGTCGGCCAACTCGCGATGTGCTGGCGCGTGCTCAGCCAGACGCTGACGATGCCGAAGACGACCGCGGCGATCTCGAGGGGATTCATGGTGGGGAGGCTACCCGACCGGGGCACGGTGGACAAGACGCGGCGGTCCTGACCATCTTGCAACGCGCTGGAGTCGGACCCTCTTTCTCAGGACCGTACCGTGATCCTCACGCTTGTCGTCGCCGCGAACCTTGTGATGCCCGTCGCGTCCGCGTGTGCGGATACGTACCACGACGCCACCGTTCGCGCGGACTCGTCACTCGTCGCGCTGTACACCAGCGGCACCGATTTCGCCACGTTCCTCGCCGCCGCCGAGGCGCGGAAGGCGGCGTGGCAGAAGCACTGGGCAGAGGGGCGCGTGCCGGCGGATGCGCTGGCAGCCGCGCAGGCACTGAGCGGGAAGTGGCGCCTGCTCGTGGTGGCGGTCGACGGGTGCAGTGACTCGGTGAATACCATCCCGTACATCGCCCGGTTGGTCGCCCAAGTCCCGTCGCTCGAGATGCGCATCGTCCTGCCCGATCCGGGCCGCCCCGTGATGGAGGCCCATCGCACCCCGGACGGCCGTGCGGCGACACCGACGGTCGTGCTCCTGGACGAAGCGGGCAACAACGTCGGCTGCTGGATCGAGCGCCCCGCGGATCTGCAACGCCAGGCGATCGCAGCGCGCGAGGCGGGCACCTTGGACGCGTTCCACGGCCGCAAGCAGGCATGGTATGACGCCGATGCCGGCGCATCGACGGTACGCGAGGTGGTCGCGATGCTTCATGGCGCCGCATCGGGGTCACCCCGCTGCGACGCCAAGCGCTGACCCCTGCCATAGCCGGAGGCCCGGGACTAGCTTTCGAGGTTCCCTTTACCGGACCATATGGCCAAAGAAGAAGCGATCGAACTCGAAGGTACAGTCTCCGAGGTGCTCCCCAGCGCCACGTTCCGCGTGCTCCTCTCCAACGGGCACGACGTTCTGGCGACGATGGCCGGCAAGATGCGGCGTTTCCGCATCCGAGTGCTGCAGGGTGACCGAGTGACCGTCGAGGTCTCGCCGTACGACCTGAGTCGCGGTCGTATCACCTTCCGCCACAAGAACTAGCTCGAACGAGACGCGCCGCGCTGATTTCAGCGCGGCGCGTTCTACGTCAAGCGGTGCAAGGCGACGCGGGCGCAGGACTCCACGCCCCTCTCACGACTCAGTGCGCCGCTGCCGCAGCGGCCGGCTTGTCAGGCTTGAGATAGGTGGCCTTGTGGATAGAATACGCGGTCACGTTCGCGACGACCGCGAGCACGATGATCGCGGCGGCGAATCCCCAGCCGAGTTTGTTCGGGTCGTATGCCTCGCGCTGCTCCGTCATCGATCGCTCCAACAGGGTTGAGGTCGTCAGGGAATCCTAACCGGAGAGGGATGTGCACCGCCACTGGTCCCCACGATCCCGTCACCTCGCCACCGACCGGACCGGTCGCATCGAGCTCCGCGGCCCCGAGGACCCGTCAACGGTCCGCTCGCTCTGGCTCGTGCTCCACGGGTACGGCCAGCTCGCGCGTGATTTCCTGGACGGGTTCGAGGCGATCGACGATGGTACCCGGCTGTTCGTGGCGCCCGAGGCACTCTCGCGGTATTACGACACCGCCGGCTCGCGCAGTTCCCACGCCGATGCCCGCGTCGGCGCGAGCTGGATGACGCGTGAGGATCGCGAACACGAGATCGAGGATACCCTCGGCTGGCTCGGTCGGGCGCATGCGCTCGTCGCCCGTGAGCTCGCCGCCGACGTGCCGCTCACCGTGCTCGGGTTCTCGCAGGGGGCGGCAGCCGCGTCGCGCTGGGTGGCGCGAGGGAACGTGAAGCCTGCGCGGCTTATCTGCTGGGGTGCGGGGATCGCACCGGAACTCGCCCTTGACGCCGAGTCGCCGCTGGGGCGAACACGCTGTACCCTGGTGATAGGGACGCGGGACCAGTTCGTGTCAGCGGAGCGTGTGGAGGTCGAACGGTCACGGCTGGCAGCGGCGGGGCACCCCGCGCGGTTCTTGCCGTTCGACGGGGGGCATCGGCTGGACCACGCGACGCTTCAGACGCTCGCCGCGGAGGAATAGTCAGCGGCGCCGGAACCGCTCCAAGTCGCGGCGGTCGCGTTTGGTCGGACGTCCCTTTTCGGGATCGATGGCGGGGGCTGCGGCCTTCAGTTGCCAGTGCAGCTTCTCGCGCGCAGCGGCAGACGCGTCGGTCTCGGTGTAGAGTCGCGCGGCCTCTGGTGCCGAACCCCGGCGTTCGGCCGTGCCGAGTACGTTGACAATGTGTTCGTACGGCCCAACACGCACGCGCACTTCGTCACCGGGGCGCACGGACTTGGAGGGTTTGGCGCGGTCGCCGTTCACCTGCACCTTCCCGCCATCGACGGCGTCGGTGGCGAGCGAGCGGGTCTTGAAGAATCGGGCGGCCCACAGCCACTTGTCCACGCGGACCGGCGTGAGGTCGAGTGGACGGTCGAGAGGGTCGCGGCTCATGCGGAGAAGTTAACGGCGTCGTCACCAGAGGGGGAACGCATGAGACAGTCGTTGCACAGCAGGATCCCTGCGCACTCGCTGCTGGTCTTGGGCTGCGTCGCAGTGCTCGGTGCCTGCGACCGCGAGGCCGCGAAGGCGCGTGAGGCGGAGACGGCACGCGTGGCGCTCGCGCAGACTGAGACGACCGCCAAACGCGCGCAGGAGCTTCCGGCGACCGGACTCTGGTCCGAGGCGCATCTCGCCGACCGGCTGCTGCGATCCGGTGTCGCGCCTCGGCGTGCGGAGGTGCAACCCAAGGGTCCGGAGTGGATGCGCCGCGCCCCACTAGTGTACAACGCGGGCGGCGGTGAGGTGTACGCCTGGATCTATCGCGACTCGACCGAACGTCGTGCGGTGACCGACGCGCTCGACTCGCTGTCCGCGGCGCCGGCCGGATCGGCGGCGCCGTTCCCGCAGCCGTACCGTGTGGTGTGGCAGGCGAATCTCGCGGCCGTGATCGTCGGCGGCTCCGAGACGAATCAGGATCGGATCGCGCTGGCGTTGCAGGCGGGACTCCGCACGGCGCCTGTGCCGTAGCCACGCGCGGCCCGACCCGGAGCCCCGCCGGGCCCCGGCTGGAACACCGCACCGTCCAGGTACGTACTGAGCGAGTGCCGGCCTCGCCGGTTTCCACCCCATCATGAGGTGTTCGTGTCCTTCGCCCGCCAGCTCTCGTCGGCCGTGTTGGTCTCCGCCGTCGGCACTCTCGCTGTCTTCACCCCGATCGTGGCTCGATCGCAGGCCCTGCCGACACCGCAGCAACTCGCGGCCCGCCACGATTCGTTGATCGGTGGCCGCGCCGCCCTCGAGGCGCGCAAGTCCGTGCGGATGGTCGGCACCTTCGCGATCCCTGCGGTCGGCATCGAAGCCCCGGTCGAGATCAACAAGCTGCGCCCCAACAAGTATCTGTTCCGCACCACACTCGGCCCCATGGGCGAGATCCTATCGGGTTTCGACGGCACCCGGGCGTGGCAGATCCAGCCCGGGCAGCCGCCCGCGATCCTCGACGGCTCCGCCGCGGACCAGATCAAGGAGCAGGGCGATTTCTTCGGCGACTTCCACGACTTCACCCGGTTCAAGTCGGCCGAAACGATCGACCAGACCACAGTGGACGGCCGGAAGGTCTATCGGGTGAAGATGGTGCGCCCGAACGGTGACGCCGTGATGGAGCACTTCGACGTCGAGACGGGCTACAGCATCGGTGGGATGATGAGCGTGGCCACGCCCATGGGGGCGATGGAGACGACGTTCTCCTACGCGGACTACAAGCCGTTCGGTGGGATGCTGTTCGCGACGCGCGTGGTGCAGCGCAATCCGCAGTTCGAGATCATCATCAGTATCGCGTCGGTGGAGTTCGACACGCTCGACGAGGCTGCGGTGGCGGTGCCCGACGTGGTGAAGGCGCTCATCAAGCCGTAGTGACCGTACGCGGGTCGCCGATTCCCTTCGGCGCAGCAAATCGACAGACTTATCCGACCACCACTTCCCGAGACCCGACATGATCCGTTCGCTTCTGACTCTCTCCGCGATCGCCCTCCTCGCTGCGCCGACCATCGGCGCGCAGGCGGCAGGTCAACACGCGCATCAGATGGCCAAGCCGGCGCTCGACGCGGAACTCGCGGAGCACTTCAAGGGCATCACGCTCACCGAGGCGCAGATCAAGCAGGTGATGGAGATCAAGGCCAAGGCGCACAAGTCGATGGACGCAATCAAGAAGAACGCCAAGGACCCGAACGACCCGACCGTGAAGGCTGCGGTCCAGAAGGAGATGGAAGGGGAACATGCGGCCTTCAAGGAGCTCCTCACGCCGGACCAGATGAAGGTGTTCGAGGAGAACATGAAGGCGCATCACAAGGCCGAGGCGAAGGACGGTAAGCACGAGATGAAGCACGGCGAGAAGCACGAGATGCAGCCGAAGCCGGCGACGAAGAAGCCGTAAGGGTTCGGCCGGTCTGATCAGCGGGGCGGGGCGCCCAGGCGCCCCCCCCCCCGT
>JBJXGK010000087.1:0-22442 GCA_046153705.1 Gemmatimonadaceae bacterium | reverse complement strand
AGTCCCCTGAGTGGGACGCGGCAACCGCGGGCCTGTTCGGTAGGTTTCAGCATGTTGAACTACGCGCTTTACCAAGTCGGTTGGTTCGCCTGCATACTCGGCGCGGCGTGGGGCTGGCCGGTGGCCGGTGCGGCCGTGGCCGTGGCGCTCATCGGCGTGCACGTGGTCGTGAGTGGCACGCAGTGGCGCGCCGAGGTCGCGCTCGCGGGAGTGGCGCTCGCGCTCGGGCTGGTGGTCGAGGGCTTTCAGGTGAAGAGCGGCACCTATGCGCAGTTCACGTCGGGTGTGGTGCTGGCGTGGATGTCGCCGCCGTGGCTCCTGGTCATGTGGGCGCAGTTCGCGACGGTGTGCCGCTGGAGTCTCAAGGGAGTGATGCTGGTGCCGTGGCGCGCGGTGTTGTTTGGCGCGCTCGGCGGGCCGATCGCGTTCTGGGCCGGGGAACGGTTGGGGGCGGTGGACCTGGCGCGGCCGCTGAGCGAAGGGTTCCTACGGCTGGCGATGAGCTGGGCGATCGCCCTCGGCGCACTGAGCTTTGTGGCGCGACGCCTGAACAGGACTCGGGCATCGCAGTGATCGAACGATCGACGGAACCGTTCGCTGACAGCCGCTGTCTCATCGTCATGCCATCCCCCGCTCCGTCCCTGGCCCGCGCACTCTGTGCCGCTGTGGCGTTGTTTTTCTCCGCCGTGCCCGCCACCGCCGAGGCACAGCAGACGCTCGTGCTCGATCGTGTCCACGTGGTGGACGTTGACGCCGGCAGCGTCGCGCGGGACCGTGCGATCGTCATCCGCGACGGAAAGATCGTGTCGATCGAGCGTGCGGGCGCGGGGCCGCGTCGCAACGCGCGGCGAATCGACCTTGCGGGACGATTCGTGATCCCCGGTCTCTGGGACATGCATGTGCATGTCCTCAGTGCGAGTCGCCTCGACGCCGTGCAGCGGCCGATGCGTCAGATGCTGGGCTACGGCGTTCTCGGTGTGCGCGACATGGGGTCGTACGTCGACTCGTCCCTCGCGCTGCTCCCTGCCCTGCGCCGCGACACACTCGCGCCGCACATCACCTGGGTGGGACCGCTGCTCGACGGTGCCAAGTTCCAATGGAGCCAGCGGGTCGCGTGGCACATCACTAGCCGCGGCGAAGCCGCGCTCGCCGTGGACTCACTCGCACGGCTCCAGGTGAACGCGCTCAAGGTGTACGGGTCGCTGAGTGCGCGCGAGTTCGGCGAGATCGCGCGCGTGGCGAAGCAGCGTGGGCTGCCCGTGGTCGGCCATCTGCCGCGCGGTGTGTCCGTGACTGCGGCGGCCGAGGCAGGCATGCGCTCAATCGAACACGGCGGGCTCGATCTCGTGATGTGGTGCGCTGAATCCGGGCCAGCACGTGTGGGACGTGTGCTGGATCGGTGGGTCCGCGAGGGCTACACAGGCCGATTCGCCGAGATGGAAGCACTTTGGGGCGCGCGCGACACCGTGCAGTGCCATGCGCAGCAGCGTGCGATGGCGCGCGCGGGCACGTACATGACGCCGACGCTAGTGCTGGAGATGAAGGACAGCAGCACGCTGCGTTCGAGCGCGATCAGCACGCTGGACTCGGCGTCGCAGGGCTACTGCCGTGGGACGGTCGCATCTATAGAAAAGGCGCCTCGCGAGTCGCGCGAACGGGTGTTCGCGCAGCTATTGGCGGATGTGCGATCGCTGCGGGACGACAGCGTGCGCGTGCTCGCGGGCACGGACCTTGGGAATCCTTGCCTGGTGCCGGGCGCTTCACTGCACGATGAGTTGGCCTTGTTCGTGCGCGCTGGACTCACACCACTCGAAGCGCTGCGTGCGGCAACGACGGATGCGGCGCGGGCGGGTGGATTGCCGCGTGAGTGGATCGGCGTGCGCGCGGGGAACGTTGCCGAGTTGGTAGTGATGGACGGCGATCCGCGCTCGGGGTTGGAGTCGGCTCGGTCGCCGAGGGGAGTGGTGCGTGGGGGGAAGTGGATCGATGCGGCGACACTGGCACAGCTTAGGGTGCCTTGAGCAGACGGATCGCCGACCCGGCTGTTGTTAACGAGACTCGTTCAGCGCCGTAGCAGCCCCCGCGAGAACTCCCGCATCCCCATCGCCGCCGTGGACGTGATCCACACCAGCGCTGCTGGTTCGACGAACCGCGCGCGGGCGAGCGGTCCCGCACGCAGCGGCTCGAAGCCGATGTCCTCCGTCAGCGCTGCGACTGTGTCGCATGCTTCTGGGTCGTCGCCGCAGATCCTGAGCACCGGTCGCTGCGTGCCGAAGCGCGGGTTGGCCATGACCTCGCGGCCGATGCTGTTGAACGCCTTCACCACCCGCGCCCCCGGGCGACCATCGCGCCACTTGTTCGGCGCCGGAATCGGTGGTGCCGTGCGTGAGCACCATGCCCGGACCAATGGCATTGGTCGCGTCGATGCTCATCTTGCCCGTGAAACCGCCGGCGGTCTGCCGTGCGTCCTGTTCGGCCGCCCAGGGGGTGGGGAGCAACACCACGTCCGCACTTGCCGCAGCGTCGCGGATGTTCTCGACGCTCAGGCCCTCGTGCTTGGCGTCACTCGCCGAGCGCACGCCGTAGACGAACGTGTGCCCTGCCTCGCTGAAGGGTTTGCCCAGTGTGGTACCGACGTTGCCGGCGTCCATTTCGCCGACGCGCCGCTTCGCGATCGTGCTCATCGACCGACCGCGTCGATCTCGAGCCGCGCTGCTGCAGCGCCCCAGAACTGCTGTTGTCCAATGACAAGGTTGCTATTCTGCGAGACAGTCATGTGAGGTTCCCGAGCGAACATGCCGACATGAGCGTGCGGACCGCACTCCAAGTTCTTGATACGCCGCTAGTGGGGAGCAGGTGCGACCTATCGATACGTTCGCCTGTCGCGGCAAATCAGGCAAAAACACGTCCCGACCCGTTTCGTCCGAAACATCAGCATCACTTTCCGAGAGACAGTCCGGGCAAAGACAAAAGGACGTACAACGCGCCTTGGTTCAGTTTGCCGTTGACGATGGCCTTGTCCAGTTCGCCAAGACTAGCGGGAATCGGCTGTCCGACAGTAGCTCCTTTTACGCTCTCGGGTTGGCTAGAGAAGCCGTATCCGGCGCCCAGCCGCACGAGCCCCCTAAAGTCGAGCGTAACTCCGAAGAGAAGGTCAGAGACGACATCCTTCGACGAAAACCCAGCGCCTGCAGCAACGCCTAGCGCCCACTGTTCACGTCGGCCGAAGGCCCAGGGGGTGAATGTCAGCACAGCACCAGGACGAGCCACAGTCCGGTTCTCATGTTCGACCGACACCAGCGTGTCGCTGCGCACCGCGAATCCTGGCACGTTCTTGGCGCTGATGACGAGCGTCACGGGTTCGACCGCGACAGCTTTCCGCTCGAACTTCGATTCGACGACCAGCTTGATCGCTGTGGCATCGTCTTTCTTAAAGGTATCCCGCGTTCCGATCTCTCCGCGCTTCGCGATCTGTAACTGATAAGTGTTCACTCCCTTTTGTACCGGCTTACAGATTCTCACGGCGGCAGAGGAGGAGTCGTTCACTACCGAGGTGATCGCGTCCCGCGCAGCTCGGGAGAAGAGGGTGGCGGCACTCAGCAGTGTTGCATCAGCCAGCTTCGTCTCGTCGGTTCCCGCCCATCTGCTGAGTGCCGCCATCCAGGTTGTGTGATTCTCAGCAAGTTTCGCGTCGTTGAATCTCCCCTGCTTGGACGAGAGGCCCTTAAGCTGAGGGACGACACGTCGGAAGCCGATACCAGCATCTGTCATGTTGCGCTCGGTACCCGGATCGTCTGATGCGCGCAGAAGTACGTTCGCTGAATCGAGATCACGCCGGAGCTGCAGTACGAAGCCCGCGAGAGAGTCCCTCGGATTCTCCGGCACCTCGATCGCTTGTGGAAGGGTACCCATTGTTTGGAGCGCGTTGTAGTCCTTCACCGTTTCGATGAACTTCGTGAACAGCGCCAAGTCGGGAAGCGCGTAGCTTGAGGTGTCCACTGCTGCTTCGAGGGAGTATCCGTAGTAGAACGGATGCGCATTGCTCACAACCACGCATAGCTGATCGCCTACATCCAGGGAGAAACGCGCCTCTCGCCCACCTTGCTCAATCCCCCTACTTCGATTCGCCTCAGCGAAACCCGAGTCCTTGAGACGTCCATGAAAGATGCGCACCTCGGTCTTAGACTGAGCGCCGATAGTCACTTGTGGGGCGAGCACAGCGGAGGCGACTGCGAGCACACTGAAGAAGCGAGACATCCGGACTGCCCTGATCATGGAACTCTCCCGTTTGGTGGCGCTGACATCGTGATCGACGCTTCAATGGAGACGAGCGAATCTCGCTGCTCGCGATACACGCCCAGCAGTCGAGCGCTTTGGGTCGCATTGAGGTTGAAAGTACGAATCTCGAACAGCGCGAGTTGGTCCCACTCTCGCGCGCCAGCTGGGTAGAGTCGACGCATAGCCTGCTGGTCGCCGACGGAGAGCAGTTCCGGGTCACGCGTGAAGCAGCGCGCTGCCGTGCCGCCGATGAATAGCCAAGGGAGGAACGAGTACTTCATGATCGAGCGCTCGTCGTACCCTCCGGGGACATCTCCTCGGGAGTAGAGGAGGCGCCGGATATTGGAGTCAACGCGATCTCGCTCCCACTCATTCGGGGGACTTCCCAGATAGCGATACAACCCCGGCGACTTTCCCGCTTGGTCTGGGACTACGGTGCCTCTAGAGTTTCTGGTCTCTCGATACCCCGGCTCCGGCTCGAAGCGGAACTCAGATTCACATGTTGAGCTGGGGTGTTGATGTTCATGCTGGA
This sequence comes from Gemmatimonadaceae bacterium, assembly GCA_046153705.1. GTDB lineage: Bacteria > Gemmatimonadota > Gemmatimonadetes > Gemmatimonadales > Gemmatimonadaceae > Pseudogemmatithrix. The sequence goes on along the minus strand of JBJXGK010000087.1, from coordinate 17,632 downwards.
GACCGAGCGCGTGCCCAAACTCGTGACGAACGACCGAGGCCCAGTCTCGCGGAAGGTCTTCGACGAAACCTCCAAGGTTAAGCGACGGCCGCCCAGGAGGGACGACCGAGTTGCTGACGGCGCGATTGCCTAGCACCGACCAGTATCCCGCATTCCTTCCGCTACGGATGAAGTCGATGCGAATATGGGCCCGATATTGCTGGTCGAGTACTGACCATTCCCGGAAGGTTTGCCGATCACGGTCGACGTAGAAGTCGAACGTGACATTACCGAACTGCGACCACTCCGATGCGACCTCGACGATCTTTCTCCTTAAATCCGGAGAGCCACGTCCCTCGGGGAACGCGACCAGTAGGCGCGCTCCCGTAGACCACAGCGTCGCCGCCTTCGCGAAAGACTTTGGCCGCATCTGTGGGTCGAAGCCTAAGACGCCCGCCCGCGCGTCGAGAGCGCTATCGAGTGCGATAGATCTCGTCACGAGGTCAACAGGCAGCCCCTCCTCGACGCGCCCCTCTTGAATCGAGGCGCTCGCGTCATCGCTGGCCGCACTAGGCTGCGCCCGCCGGTCCGACTCCTCCTTCGAACAGCCGAGGACGATGGCTATGGTCAGCGCGAGAGACGCGACCGCCCTCTGACGGCAGTACCTACGCAATCGCATGTCGGCTCCGATCGGTGGGTCGCGGCGAAACAGTTTGCAAGTGTGCGCGCCGATCGCGTGCATGGCATCGTGCAATCTGCACTACGCTCGTTGTTAACCACTAAACTGTGCGCACCATCGAGACGAGGTCAGCGCCGTGTCGATTGAGAACCGTCGCTGAGACGCGGCCGATGGAACGCGCGACGTCTGAGCGGCGCGTGACACCGAGCTTGACCATGACGCGCTCGCAATGACGACGCGCAGTATTGGGTGCAATCCCCAAGCGACGCGAGATCTCCGTATGCGTCAACCGATCTGACATCAGTATTGCGACTTCACGCTCGCGCGCGGTGAGCGAACCACCACCGGAGGCCTCAGCAGGCCGCGCTTCCAGGAGTTTCGCGAGCAGTTCGCCCCGGTTCCAGCGGTCAAAGCCGGACACGACGCGGCCACCGGCAACAATGAAGATGCTTACGCCTCGGATGTCGACGCGGCGTCCGGTCGGAGGTATTCCGATTCCGTACCCGGAGTGCGTGCCGGACAGGCGCCAGAGCGCGACACACTTTTCCCCCTCGCAAACGAAGAGATCAATCTCGACGACAAGATCAGGCACGGCGGACTGGAACGCGCGACAATACTCCTTCAGTTCAGAGCGGGTAACAGGACCATCGATGCCCTCGAGTTGCACCGTCGCGCCTTCAACCATAAGTCGGTCGATGGCGCCCACGTCACGCTGCACCCAGACCTGCTCGAACCATTGTGTCACAAGGCGCTTCGTCTGTACTGACATCGATCTCCACGCTCCATATTCGCCGAACGGTGGGGAGACGGAGAGCAAGCTCTCCTCGCAGTTTGTGCCCCTAAACAGTATTGAAGAGCTCGCTACTTGGGGAGGAGGGAGGCGTTCTAGGGATTGCCTGCCGCCCGCACGCCCACCCTCCCCCTGAAGTGCCACGTGTCCGCCACCCCCGGCTCCCGCACCAGCCGTAACCCCGGCAGCCGCTCGAACAACACCCGCACCGCCGTCCGCAACTCCAGCCGCGCCAACGGCGCCCCCACACACGCGTGGATCCCTGCCCCGAACGCCACGTGCGGATTCGGGCTCCGGTCGAGCACGAACCGATCGGCAGCGGGAAAGCGCGTCTCGTCACGATTGGCCGAGGCGAGCAGGAGCCCGACTTTATCGCCCTTCTTGAAGGCGTGCCCAGCGAACTCGAGGTCCTCGAGCGCGTAGCGCGTGAAGAGGTGCAGCGGCGGGTCGAAGCGGAGCATCTCTTCGCTCACCGTCACGGGGTCGGCGAGGAAGGCGTCGCGGGCGGTGCTGGGGTGATGAGTCAGCAGTGCGGTGATACCGTTGCCGATCGCGTGCACCGTGGCCTCGTGGCCCGCATTCAATAGAAGGATCGCGGTGGTGACCAACTCGTCGGTGCTCAACTGGTCGCCGGTTGGTGTGCGCGCGGCGAGGAGTTGGGAGATCACATCGTTGCCGGGGTGCGCGCGGCGCTGTGCGATCTCATCGCGCATCCACGCCGAGAACTCTACCGTCGCGGCGACGGCGCGGTCCTCGATCGCTCGATCGCGCTTCACCTGGTAGATGGCGACCATGTCGTGCGACCAGGTGAGCAGCTGGGGCGCCATCGCCGCGCGCACGCCGAGGAAGCCGGCGATGACGAGCACGGGGAGATGGCGGGCGAAGTCGTCGAGGAGATCGAACTCGCGGCGGTCGGCGAGGTCGTCGATGAGGGCGTGCGCGAGCTGCTCGATGTCGGGGAGCAATCGCCCGATGACGCGCAGGACGAAGGGCGGATTGACCAGCGCGCGGATGCGCGTGTGCGCGGGGGGTTCGAGCTCGAGGAGGGAGTGGGCCTCGAAGGCGTCGAATGGTGCCAGGTGCGGCTGAGGCTCGGGCCAGCCGAGCTCTTCACGGGTGGCGCGATGGAGGATCTGCCGACCGAAGCGGCGGTCGCGGAGGAGCGCGTTCACCTCGGCGTGGCGGGAGAAGCAGACGACGCCGAGGGCCGGCCAGCGCGCGATGGGGGAGTCGGCGCGGAGGCGGGCGTAGGCGGGGTATGGGTCGGCGGTGAAGGTGGGGTCGCGGGGGTCGAGCGTGATGGTCGCGATGGGCATGCGATCAGGGCGTCGCGGGAGCGGGTTCGAGCGATCGGCTGCGCAGCACATTGCTGCCGAACTTCTCAACGTCGGTGACCTGCCGGGTGATCTCGATGCCCTGCGGCAACCGCGCGGCGGCGATGGGCAGGTCGCGCTCGCTGCGATCGGCGATGAGGAAGTACCCGGCGTAGCCCAACTCGGCGCGGAGCTGCTCGTTGGGGGTGGGCGAGCGCATGAAGCTTCCTATATAAGTGGCCTTGCCGGCCTCGATCGTGAACTCGAGGGCGAAGGGCACACTCGACTTCCACTCGGTCTGCGTTCCCGCGCCGGCGCCTGCGAACTCGAAGTCAGTGACGGCGTAGCGGCCCGGCGGGAGGCGGCGGATGACGACGTGGCCGGTCTCGAAGCCTTGGAAATCCGGATTCTTCACCTTGAGCGTGAGTGCACCGCCCACAGAGGGGCGGATGCTGCCGTTCCAGTCATCGACCGGCGCGCCGTCGGGCGTGTGGGTGCGGTGATAGGGGAAGGAGAAGCGCATGCCGATGCGGATGGTGCCGACGGCGTAGATGAGGTGGCCGGCGTCGGGCTGGGAGTATTGCTTGTCGCCTTGCGCTTCGGCGGGTGATGGCGGGAACGTGAGGAGTGCGGCGGCGAAGTAGATGGCCGCGGCGCGGGACAGGGCGTTTGGCATGTCGAAAATCTAGCGTGCGCCTGAGAACGAGCGAGCGGGCGGCAGGAACTGGCGAAGTGCGAGGGCGCACGTGCGTTTTGCGAGACGCAACGCGCGCTCGGCGAGCGAAAAGCGAGACCTTCGGGTTGGAACCCAACAGTGGCGAGTTGGAACTCGAACGCTGCAAGTCGAAACTCGCGCGGTGCGAGTTGGGTTGCGCGCGCTGCAACTCAGCGCCGGAGCGCGACCGCTCGCTTCGCGCGGGTATCGGCTTGTAACGAGCGTGCTGCGAGACAGAACTTGCGCGTTGCGGGTTGGATCGTGCGCGTTGCGGATTGTAACGATGATGCTGCAAGCTGGGTCGCGGGCGCGGACGCGCTCCTCTCGCACGCTGCGAGTTTAGACTCGGGCGGCGCGAGCGAGGTGCGGCGCGTTGCGGCGTCGGTCGTGCGGAGTGCCGCGAGAGTCGTGCTCGCGGTGAGCGAGCTCGCGGGGGCGACGGGGTGGGTGGAGTAAACGACGGGCCGGGTTGCGGAGGCGACGAGCACAGTGCCGCGCGATGCGAGGGCGGTCGCGCTCAGTGCAGGCGAGGTCGAGTTCGCTGCGGCGCGAGTGCAGTTGATTCGGAGCCTCGTCGAGTGCACTGCGGCGCCAGTTCAGATGGTTCGGCGCACGATTTCGGGGCGTGTTGCGCGACCGCGCCTGCGCCGCGGGCAGTTTATCTTCCGCCGACCAGTCGGACGCCCTCCCAGACCTCCACGTTGCCCACGACGACGGGCTTCGGACCTGACGAGCCCAAGATCATCAAGCGCACGGTGGGTGGGACGCGCGCGGGGCCGTCGGTGCGGGCGACGAGATTGCCGTCGAGGTAGAGCGTGCAGCGGCCGTCGGGAGTGAGTTGCAGGCGCACGGTGTGCCACACGTCGGCGTAGAGGTCAGCGGGTGGCGGCCCAGCGCCATACTTAATCTCGCCCGTTGCACTCGAGACGGCGATCCGCTTGAACGCGGCGCCGCCTTCTCCCCACGGAAAGCTGCACGAACAAATGGACGGGCCGATGGGAGGCGACGTTGTCGCGTGATCCCACCTCGAGAACTGTGCGCTATCGCCGGACTCACTGAACGAGACGCCAAGTCGGTCGAGCTTGTTCCGAACGATCGGCGTCCGAAATCGCATCTCCACCCCAACGCCGTCAGCCGTCGGCATGGGCTGTCGCTGGTAGACCCCACTGGCGTACTTGCCGTCGCCGTTGGGTTCGAGCGCCCGCACACCACCGACCCTGCGCACGCGTGGCCGGGGGACGCCGAATGGAGTCCAGAACGATCCGATCCCGTCGCTCCAGGTCTCGGTCACACGGGCGCGAGATTTCCCCGCGGTGATCGTGACGTGGACCGAATCCTTCCGCCATCCGCCGGCTGTGACACGGATCCACGTCTGACCGATGCTGACTGGGGAGACCAGCCCGTCCGACTGTACACGCACGACCGACGTGTCCGCGCCCTCGAATCGCAGGGCCCTGATAGGCACTTCGATTCCCTCGGAGTTCACGCCGCTCACACGTACCGCCGCACCGGACTCGAGACTCACGCGTAGTTCACGTTCCTCGAACGCGAACCGGTCGAGGTGTGGAGCGCGAAGCTGCCCGTCGAGCACGACGACGCGGGTGGCAGCGAATCGCCGGCCGTCGAGTGCGACCGGGCGACGCGCCAACGGCTCGGCGAACGTCGCCAGCGCGAGCACCTGTTCCTGCGACTGCGGATCGTAGTAGTTGTGAAGCAACAGGTTGGTCCCTTCCAGCCGACGCACTCCGCCGGGAGCGCGCCCGAAGTACACCGCCTCACCGGTCTCCGTGTCGACTCGGTAGACCGTGCGTGCCGCGGGAATCCCGACCAGCAACGTTTTGTCGTTGAGCCATGCGATCGGTGCCGAACCCGGTGGTAGCCCGACCCAAGCGCAGCGTTCCGCAGCGCCGTCTCGATGCACGACACAGGTCTCGGTATCGCGCTCTTGCACCACGAATCGGCGCGCGAACGTGAGCCGCGTCCCATCAGGGCTCCAAGAGACCGCTTCCTCATCTTCAGGCGAATCCGTGAGCCGTGTGAGTTCGCCGGTGTCGTACTCGTAGTGAACGACTTCCGACTGGTGCTCAGCGCGATCAAAGCGCCGGGTGGAGAACACCAATCCGCTGCCATCGGGGGCCGGTATTGGCCCGACATCATCCGCCGAATCCGATGCGATGCGTGTGAGCGCGCCGGACGCATCGATGAAAGCGACATCGTCTCCGCCGGCATCCATGAATTTAACCGTTGCTAGCCATCGATCCGGACGCCGGTCCGGGTGCGCGGACGAACGCAATCGGAGCACCGAGAGAGGGCCTGTCATCTCCACCCTTCCAACCTTCAGCGCCTCCCCCTCGACCCACGGTGCCGATGGATCGATCTCAACGACCCAGACGCTCGAGGAATCCGACTCGTTGGCGAACGCAATGCGCACGAGCTGATCGCTGCGTCCGGAAAACATCGACGCGGCAGCAGTCGCCGTCATCAGCACCGCCACGGCCGCCGCAAGCGCACGCGCGCGCCGAGTGAACCGCAGTCGCCACGGGGTACTTCGCACGGCGCGCTGCGCGCCGGTCGCGTTCAACTCGGTCGGCAGCACTTCGGCGGCGATTTGATCGATGGGGCGTGTATCGCCGGCGCGACGTATGTGCTCGAGCGCGGTAAGCCATACCTTGTTGAGTCGCGCATCGTCCGCGGCTCGCGCCGCATGCAGTGCGGCGAGAGCATGGTCCGACGTGGACTCCGCGAAACTCAGCAGGGTGTCGGAAACCCAGCCATGTGCCTCGATCCGATCTGACGGCTGGGCGAGGTCGAGCACACCTCGCGCCACCTCATCGTGCCATACTGTGAGCTGCCGCTCGGTGCGGGCAATGAAACTGCGTCGCTCGAGCTCGGCGAGGGCGACATCCCAGTCGGGAACCCGCTCGTCGCCTTTGAGCAGGACACGGGAGACCGGTCGCCCGAACGTCGAGAGTCGTAGGAGCGCAATGCGATCGCGCTCGTCGAGTGACTGTAGTCTCGCCTGCAGTGCGCTGCCCATGGGCAGTGTGGTCGCGAGGAGATCGCCGCGCGGGGCAGTCCACGTGCCATCGGTCCGTGTGAGCTCACCGGCTTCGACGAGTCGCTGCAGCGGCTCGATGAGCAGCAGCGGGATCCCCTGCGTGACTTCATGTAGCCGCGGGACAAAGCCTCGCGACCACGGCTCCGTGGGCAACGAGGCCAACCGGCCGAGGAACTCGGCTACGCCAGCGACGTCCAGTGGACGCAGCGCGACCTCTTCGACGCCGCCGATGTGAAGTCGAAGGTCATCGGGAATACGGCCCGCGACCACCATGAGCGCCTTCGCGTTCTCCACGCGCGCACGAAGCGCGCCGATGAGACGAAGCGACTCGCCGTCGGCCCAGTGTGCGTCATCGATGAGGATGGCGATGGCGTTGGTCTCGGCGAGCACGGTGACCAGCTCACCAAGCGCCGAGGCTCTGCGGCGAAGCGCCTCTTCCCCACTCGCCCGGTCCGGCTCGGCGCCGGGGAATGCGGAGGCGATGAGTGGCGAGAGGCCGACGAGCACTGACGCTGAGCCTGGTGACACGGCAGCGGCGCCCGGCAATGCGGAGAGTGCCTCGGCGATCTGTGCGGCGAGGCTGGACGCGATGGTGCGGTTGCCGGGGTGTGCGCCGACCGAGATGCTACGGCCACGTGCGCTGGTGAGTCGTGCTTCAAAATCCTTGAGCAGTCGTGTCTTGCCGAGTCCTGCGGCGCCGGTGAGGAGCATGGTGCGCCCCTTTCCGCGGCGTGCGGTCTCCCAGGCGTCGACGAGTGTGCGGAACTCCTCTTCGCGACCGATGAGGTCGGGGACGAGTTCGCGGTCGGCGACGTCGGCGCTAACCGGCTCGACTTCCGCGCCACCGACCAGGCGCTTGGCGGTGCGCAGGAGCGCACGCATGGCGGGATCGGGGTCGAGATCCTCGCGCTCCACCTCGGCATCGATCTGCGCGACGGCGGCGGCGACGCCGATGGTGTCGCGGGCGGCGATGAGGCACTCGAGCAAGATCCGCCAACTGGAGGGTTCGGCGGGTGCGAGTTCACGGGCGCGTTTGGCGACCGCGAGCGCATCGGCTGCCTTGCCGGCACTGAGCGATTGGCGGACGACGGCCTCGACGCACCCTATATAGATGGCGCGGAGGCGGCGGCGTTCGAGGTCGGCCCAGTCTTCGAAGTCAGCGGCGCCGGGGGCGGCGAAGTCGGGGATGAAGTCGCCGGCGTAGGCGGCGAGGGCGTCGGTGTAGCGTTCTTGAGCAGCGGCCTCGGTGAAGGTCGCGACGTCGGAGACTGGAGGGTGTTCGAGCCAGACGGCGGAGTCGTCGGCGGCGAGGATGTCGCCCAGGCGCCGTTTGATGTACCAGATGGTCTGGCGGAGGTTCTGGCGGGCGGCGTCGGAGGATCCGTCGGACCAGAGGAGGGAGGCGAGGCGTTCGCGGGAGGCGCGGCGGCCGGGGGCGAGGGAGAGGTAGGCGAGGAGGGCGACGGGTTTGCCTTTGGACAGGCGGCGGTCGCCCGCAGAAAGGCGGGATTCGGCTGTCGCTACGCCCAGTAGCTGCAAGTGCAGTTGCGAAAGGAAATCCATGGACGGGAATTGTGCCGTCGTTGTCAGAAGTGCGTCAGGGCCAGATGCCGAAGGACTTTCATAACTGAACTGCTTCCTCGGCCCCTACTTTGTTGGGTCAGCCACTCCCCCACACCCCGCCTCGACCCACCGAAAGCTGAAGGGGGCCAGCGAAAGTAAGAATCGCTGGCCCCACCAGTTCTGCGCGCCGGCTCAGCTTAGTATCTGCCGCCGGTGGATGAAGTTCGACAAGCAGGACTCAGTCGACGCGCCTCACTCGCACTGGTATGCTTGGGACTTGGACTAAGGTGGTTCGGACCCGAATCGCATAGATCGCGTCGGGACTGCCAGCCCAATCGTCGATGTTCACATCAAAGGTCACCGCCGTAGCGAGCGAGGCAGCTGACTTAGTCGAGCATTGCTGCGTGGCAGTGTTGGTGAAAGGGTACTTGAGGAGACACACTTCCGCCGCAATGCCCGCCGGCACGCTGGCCGAAATTTCGATATCGGCGAAAAAAGTGCTCCACGCGGGCGAGAGAACCGCCAAACCGATCATCTCTGACCCACCAGATGATGATGTGCACGAGTTCGGCACCGATACCGACTGCTCTACATTGTCCAAGCGAGGAGCAAACCCGCAGCGAGAGAATGCGACATCGTAGCTCGCCCCGGAGGCACCGGCCAGCACGTATGCTTGGTTCGCACCGGGTGCGTTCGTGACCAGCGCTGCACCGTCGAAGTCCCACCCGATCGGAAGAACGCTGTTCGCAATCACTGCCCCCGTGCTGATGTTCCTGACGCGAGGTCCGAGCATGAACGGAGCGATTGCGTTCCGTTGCACCAATACTGGCGATGGCGCAGTGCTTGATGGCGTAAGCACTTCCGTGAGATAGCCGTCGATGTCGCAGGCGGATGCCGACAGCGTCCGCGTTCGGGTGAAGAGTGATCCGGATCCCACGTTCGCCGCAGCTGTACAGAGAGAGAGAGGATGCACGGGTGTTCCATTGACCGCACCGGAAGCATCGCCGGCACCGGCGCTGTTCACAGCACGAAGCCGAACTTGGTAGGTCGTTCCGTTCGTGAGACCGCCGATGACAAGCGGGCTTGCGATTCCGCTCGGACTCCGCGGCGTCCATGTGGACCCGTTATTGGTTGAGTACTCGTAGTTGGTAATGGCCGCGCCGCCGTTACTGGCAGGCGCAGTGAACGCGAGGCTCAGCTGCGTATTACCGGCGGTGATCGTGCCGATCGTCGGTGCCCCGGGGACCGTGATCGGCGATTGCGGCGTTCCCGAGACTGCCGCGGACGATGCACCTGCCCCTGCGCTGTTCACTGCGCGCAGGCGCACCTGGTACGTGGCACCGTTCGTCAGACCCGTGATCACCAGCGGGCTTGCGGTGCTGCTCGGACTCCGCGGGGTCCACGTCGATCCGTTGTCCGTGGAGTACTCGTAGTTGGTGATCGCCGCGCCGCCGTTACTGGCGGGTGCAGTGAACGCGACGCTCAGCTGCGTGTTGCCCGCGGTGATCGTGCCGATCGTCGGTGCCCCGGGGACGCTGATCGGTGCTTGCGGGGTTCCGGCAACGGCCGCAGACGCGGCACCTGCCCCTGCACTATTCACGGCGCGCAGGCGCACCTGATACGTGGTACCGTTCGTCAGACCCGTGATCACCAACGGACTCGCGGTACCGCTCGGACTCCGCGGGGCCCACGTCGATCCGTTGTCCGTGGAGTACTCGTAGTTGGTGATCGCCGCGCCGCCGTTACTGGCGGGTGCAGTGAACGCGACGCTCAGCTGCGTGTTGCCCGCGGTAATCGTGCCGATCGTCGGTGCCCCGGGGACGCTGATGGTTGCTTGCGGAGTCCCGGCGACTGCCGCGGATGCTGCACTCGCCCCGATACCGTTCACGGCGCGAAGACGCACCTGATACGTCGTGCCGTTCGTCAATCCCGTGATGACCAGCGGACTCGTAGTGCTAGCCGGGCTGCGAGGAGCCCACGTCGATCCGTTGTCGGTGGAGTACTCGTAGTTGGTGATGGCCGCACCGCCGTTGCTCGTTGGTGCTGTAAAGTTCAGCTCCACACCTTGATTGACTCCTTGGATCGCCGTGATCGTCGGGATGCCGGGCACAGTGATGATTGGCTGCGGCGTTCCCGGGACCGACGTGGACGCGGCACCGGCTCCAACGCTGTTGACCGCGCGAATGCGTACCTGGTAGGTCGTGCCGTTCGTCAGGCCCGTGATCGCCAGCGGACTCGTGGTGCCGCTTGGGCTCCGCGGCGTCCATGTCGACCCGTTGTCAGTGGAGTAGTCGTAGTTTGTGATGGCCGCGCCACCGTTGCTCGTTGGCGCGCTGAAGCTCACTCCAAGCCCGCCGCTACCCGCCTGAATCGATGTGATTGACGGAACCCCTGGCACGGTGATCGTCGCCTGCGGTGTCCCGGGAACAGCAGTCGAGGCAGGACCGGCACCGACACTGTTAAGTGCACGAATCCTAACCTGATACGTCGTCCCGTTCGTGAGGCCCGTGATCACGAGCGGACTCGCAGTGCCGCTCGGACTCCGCGGCGTCCACGTCGTACCGTTGTTCGTGGAGTATTGATAAGTCGTGATCACTGCACCACCATCGCTCGCGGGAGCAGTAAAGGCCACGCTGAGCTGTCCGTTTCCAGGCGAAATCGACGTAATCGTCGGTGCCGACGGCTCGCTGGGCTCGGGTTGCGGTGTCCCCGGAACGGCCGCTGACGGCGCGCCGGCACCAACACTGTTCACCGCTCGAATCCTGACCTGATAAGTCGTCCCGTTCGTAAGTCCCGTGATCACCAGCGGACTCGTCGTGCTGCTCGGACTCCGCGACGTCCACGTCGACCCGTTGTTGGTGGAATACTCGTAGTTCGTGATCGCGGCTCCACCGTTGTTCGTCGGGGCGGTAAAGTTCACGCCGAGGCCTCCGACACCGACCTGAATAGATGTGATCGTCGGTGCACCGGGTACCGTAGCTGTCCCTCCCGTCGCCTGCAGGCACAGCAGCCGATACGGACCTGACCAACGGCCGAGTGCATAGACGCCACCGATGTCGTCGTACACTCCGAATCCAGAGTGGACGGGGAATCGCGCGACGAACGGGTAGGACAGGGCGGACCCGTTGCCGAACTCGCCGTCGTAGCGAAGCCACGCGACCTCTGAGCTAGGGACTGCACTCTCGGGATCGCCGCCAGCGGCGTTGAACGACTGCAGGTCCGTCCAGTCCGCGACCCGGTGACCGGATCCGAACTCAGTGACGCATCGTCCGTCATTGACGTTGGCAGGCTCGATTGCGTCTGCCGTGAGCTTGAAAGGACTCGCGGAACCCGCTGGATTCCCGATAGTCAGCGTGAGTGCTTGATCGTCGGAGGAGCCGCCGCTGGACGCCTGAACGGTGAAGGTGCTCGGTCCGGCGGCCGTGGGGGTGCCTGACAACACCCCGGAACTACTCAGAGAGATTCCGGCCGGCGGTGATCCGTTGGTAACGCTCCATGAGAACACACCACTTCCACCGGTCGCGACCAGAGTCTGGCTGTAGGGAACGGTCCTCGTTCCGTTCGGAAGTGCAGCGGTGGCGACGACGACAGGCGGGTGGACCACGGTCAGCGTGAGCAGCTGATCATCCTGCTGACTGCCGCTGGTGGCTCGCACAGTAAACGAGCTGGTCGCGGCCGACGTCGGTGTTCCGCTGATGACGCCGGACGCGCTGAGTGAAAGACCGGACGGCAGCGTTCCAGCGACCAGACTCCAGTCGTAGATACCAGAGCCTCCGATCGCGGCCAGCGTTTGGTTGTAGCTGACAGTGCGCGTCGCGTTGGGGAGCGACGTTGTCGTCACCTCTACAGCGGGATGCTCCACCGTGAGCGTGAGTGGTTGGTCGGCGGTAGTGGTCCCGCTGGTCACGCGCACGACGAAGGTACTCGTGCCCGCCGAGGTCGGTACGCCGCTCAGCAGTCCGTTGTTTGCGAGCGTCAGGCCGCTCGGCAACGCGCCGCTCGCCACGCTCCAACTATACACACCGCTTCCGCCGGTAGCCAATAGCGACTGACTGTACGCCGAGGACCGGGTGCCGTTCGGAAGTGACGTGGTCGTGATGGCGACGGCTGGATCCACGACTGTCAGCGCAAGCGACTGGTCTGCGAACTGCGATCCACTGTTCGCGCGCACCGTCAGCGTGGTTGCCCCGGCCACCGTAGGTGTGCCGGAGAGGATGCCGCTAGCGCTAAGCGCAATACCAGCGGGAAGCGTACCCCCGACTATGCTCCACGAGAACGTACCGCTTCCTCCAGCGGCGCCGAGAGAGTGGCTGTACGGGACGCCTCGCGTAGCGTTGGGGAGGGCATTCGTTGAGATCGTCACGGGAGGATCAACGATGGTGATGCTCAACTGCGTGTCGACCGAGCGTCCTTTGCTTGTAACCCTGACAGAGAACGTACTTGTTCCGCTGCTGCTTGGAGTGCCGCTGATCACTCCGAAGACACTCAATGTCAGACCGCTGGGGAGTGAACCGCTCGTAACTGACCAGTTGTATGAACCATTGCCTCCCGCCGCGGTGAGGGCATGGCTGTACGATTGCGTTCGAGTGCCCTCGGCCAGAGGGCTCGTCGAAGTGATCTCCAACTGAAGCGGATCTGGGCCGGGGCAGCCCGCGGACACAACGAGTGCACACGCGAGCGCAATGAGGCGTAGAAACGGATGGCGCATAGGTCCTCGCAAACGGAATGACTGTGCAGCGGTCGTTGAGACCACCCGCAGCTTTCGTGTAGCATGCTTTTGCGATGTCAGAACGCCGTACTGGCACGTCGGCGTGACCTAAGTCATTGCCTCACAATGTCATCCTTCTGGTGGGCAAGTCCGCACGATTGAAATCCGATCTAGGTACAATCCGCCGAAAAGCGTCTCTCTTACGCCGTTCAGACGGCCGAAACGGCGCTCGCGGAATCTGTGAACGAAACAACCCCGGTTTCGTCCGCCGCAGAGCTACATCGGCGCCTCACGCACCCACTCAGCGCGGACGGGGCAACCCTATCCTTCGAACTCGCTCGCTATCCGCTCAGCGCATCTACCGTCCGCCTGTACCCCGTGCCAGAATGCAGAACGCCGATGCCGTTAGGGTCCCACCGCAGTTCGATGGAGACACGCGTGGACACAACTGAACGCGCGGCCGTGCGCCGAGCACTGGACGAACTGAAGCCCTTCCTCGCCGCCTACCTCACTCAGCGCGGCATCGTGGTGCCGTCGCCGACTGGCGTCACCTCGCAGAAGGCGGGCGGCGGCGACATACAAGCGTTGCTGAAGGCCTGCCTCTCCGCGTGGGAACAGACGCTGCGCCGGGAGCTGCCGAACGTCGCGAAATCGTACATCCATGAGCTCATCGACATCCGCAATCGATGGGCGCACGAGGAGCCGTTCACGCGCGCGGAGACCGATCGCGCGACGGATACCGCGCGACAGCTTGGCGCACTGATCGGTGCTCCAGCTTCTGCGCGAGCTGCCCAATCCCTCGCGGCCCCTGAGCCGACTCGGACCTTAGCGCCCAAAGCAACCCGAGCCTCCGCACCGAGAGAAACCCAGCGGGACGTGATGTCGCGCATCTTCGTCGCCTGTGATCGCGACATCGAGCGTGCGATCCGAGAGTACGCCGCAGCCGAGCGGCGCGGCGAAGTACTTCGCAAGAGCAACAAGCACGGTATCAGCGCCGAGGATTACGCGAGGGCTCTGATCGCTGATGGCGAGAAGAAGGGGTGGCTGTGATTCGATTGCGGGTCCCCTGCCCCTCCCGACGTCCGTGACACCTGATCACGCGCCTCTCCGTCAGCGCCTCGTCGACATCGCCCTCGAATGGGAGCGGACGTTTGGCGTCGCACCTCAGGTGACGAGTGCGCTCGCCGAGTATGACGCCGCGCGGCTGGTCGGCCATAGCGATGAGAGCTTCGCGCGCGATTGCGCGGGTCGCACTGCGGTTTCGAAGGGTTCGGACTTTTCGTGCAATGGCTTGAACTATCAGGTGAAGGCTAATCGCCCGAGCGGGAAGCCCGGCTCCGTTGTGACGAAGGTCGGCAAGGCGAACAATTACCTGTGGGATCGCCTCATTTGGGTCCTCTACGACCGTCACTACGTCCTGCTCGAGGCCTGGGAGTGGGACGTCGATGCGTATCGCGAGGCGTTCGATGCGCAAGCGCACGTGAGGCCACCCGACATGCGCCGAGGTCGGCGCCTCTATCCAATGAGAGAGGGCGAATGAAGCATCAGTACTTCGGTGACATCAACGACTATCGAAAGTACGGCCTGCTGCGTGCGCTCGCCCAGGCCGGACAGCTTCGACTGGGAGTCTGCTGGATGCTCACCCCGGACGACGGGAGAAACGACGGCGAGTTCCGTCGGTACTTGGAGCAGCCGGATCGGTGGCGGCACTACGACCCTGAGCTGTACGACGGGCTGCGTCAGCTGCTGAAGCCGACTTGGCCTCGATCGGTCGCGCACGCTGAACAGTGGGAGTTGGTGCCGGAGGCTCGGTATCATCGAGCGATCGTGCCCGTCGGCGTGGTGGCGCGACGTGCTTACTTCGACGCGGCCGTCGACTCGCTCAACGGGACGGACATGGTGTTCTTCGATCCGGATAACGGAATCGAGGTTCCCAGCGTGGGGAAAGGCAGTGCGGCGGCGCCAAAATACGTGCGGTGGGACGAGATTGGCGAGGTCTACCGCAGAGGACAGTCGGTGCTCATCTACCAGCACTATCCGCGAAAGCCGCGGGAGCGGTTTGAAGAGGAACTGTGTGGTCGGGTACGGAATGAGACTGGCGCGCATCGGGTGGATGTGTTTGCGACGAAGATGGTGGCCTTCGTGGCTCTCAGTCACGCGAGGCACGAGGCACAGATGGGGCAAGCCTCGACTGCGCTGATGGAGCGGTGGGGGAAGGAGTTCCGGCAGCGGCACGCGCGCGGCGCGATTGAAACAACAGAATCGATAGACTGACTAAGACCGCTCGCTCAGTTTCTGGCATTGAGCTGCAGTGAGCGGGATCTGGGTTCGATCGTTCGCTATCGAATGGGCTGGCTACGAGGCTCTCTACTTGACCACCGGATCCTGATGCAGTCCTCTGCCGAGCTGTCACAGTGCAAGCGGTATCGCTACGCTCTACGTCGAGTGTGGGACCCGAAGGGTAAGGTCGTTCTCTTCGTCCTGCTGAATCCTTCAACCGCGAACGCGCGGCGGGACGACCCAACGCTACGCCGCTGCATCGGCTTCGCTAAGTCTTGGGGTTTCGGAGGGCTCAGCATCGGCAACCTGTTCGCCTACCGCGCCACTGACCCCAAGAGACTTCTTTCTGCTCGCAATCCCATAGGACCGCAAAACGACGCCTGGCTCAAGTTGCTGGCGGGCGAGGCGCACCTCGTGGTCGCAGGCTGGGGTGAACACGGCAAGCTCCTCGCGCGCGACCGCGAGGTCGTCGCGCTGATCGGCCGGCCCAAGGTGCTGGCCACGACGGTCAGCGGTCGGCCCAGGCATCCGCTCTATCTTCGTCGCGAGCTGGTTCCTCGCGCGTGGAGAGGATGAGCGACCGGACAGACTACTCTGACTCTTCACTGAGACATCGGCGTATCCTCGCATGGGAATACTCTCTCGCATTTGGTTGGCGCTGACCGACGGGCCGTTTCGACTCCCGCGCAGTGAATATCACCACTTCTACAACATCGTGATTCCCAGCAGGCAGGGCACGACTGAGGTGGATCATCTCATTGTGTCACGCTTCGGAGTATTTGTGGTGGAGCTCAAGGATCGCTCCGGGTGGATCTTCGGGAATGCTGAGGACGCGTTCTGGACATCCATGCACTTCGGCCAGCGCCATCGTTTTCAGAACCCGTTGCACCAGAACTACGGGCACCTCAAGGCGCTAGAGGAGCTCCTCGCGCTTGATCGGCGAGTGCTGCATGGTATCGTCGTCTTTCGTGGCTCCTTTCGCTTCAAGACAACGGTCCCGGCGGGTGTGCGGCTATACCGCTACCGAGCCTGGATCGCGACGCATCGAAAAGCGGTCCTTACGGCAGCACAGGTGGAGTCGCTTCTTCAAGCTCTTCGCACGCGCACTCAGCAGGGTTGGCTTGCCGGGATCAAGCACGCCCGTGCCGTTGAACGGCGGTTCTCCAGTGACAGCACGTGTCCGAAGTGCGGTGGGGATCTGCTTCGCCGAACGCAGAAGCAAGGGCCTCGGCCAGGCTCTGTGAATCGGCCCGGGTTTGCCGGAGGCTCCACTTCGTGAGAGGTTGGAGTCATGCCAAGACGTTCACAATTTTCGCCTGAGTTCCGCGAGCGCGCCATCCGGATGGTGGTGGAGCAGACGCCGCAACACAACTCGCAGTGGGCCGCGGTCTGCTCGATTGCCGAGAAAGTGGGATGCCACCGGGAGACCCTGCGCAACTGGGTGCGCGAGTACGAGCGCAACACCGGACAGCGGCCCGGTCCGACGACGGACGACGCGGCCCGGATGAAGGAGCTGGAGCGCGAGAACCGCGAGCTCAAGCGCGCCAACGAGATCCTCAAGAAGGCGTCCGCGTATTTCGCACTGGCGGAGCTCGACCGCCGACCGAACTGATGGTGCGCTTCATCGACGCGCACCGCGTGGCCTACGGAGTCGAGCCGATCTGCGCGGTGCTGCCGATCGCTCCGTCGACCTACTACGAGGCGAAAGCGCGCGAGCGCGACCCGTCGCGCCTGCCCACGCGCACGCACCGGGATGCGGCGCTCCGACCGGAGATCCAGCGCGTCTGGTCGGCGACGCGCGGGCGCTACGGCGCGCGCAAGGCGTGGAAGGAACTCCGCCGCGAGGGCCGCCTCGTCGCGCGCTGTACCGTGACACGCGTCTTCAAGGCGATGGGCCTGCGCGGCGTGGTGCGTGGGCGGCGCGTGACCACCACCGTGCCGGAGCCGCTTGCGCACCGGCCGCAGGACTTGGTGCAGCGCAACTTCACCGCGACGCGCCCGAACCAGTTGTGGGTCTCGGATCTGACCTACGTGCCGACGTGGCGCGGCTTCGTGTACGTGGCCTTTGTCACGGACGCGTACTCGCGGCGCATCGTCGGCTGGCGCGCGACGACGACGCTGCGCACGGACCTCGCGCTCGACGCGCTGGAGCAGGCGCTGTACGATCGCGCGCTCGACGGGCCGCTCGTGCATCACAGCGATCGCGGATCGCAGTACCTGGCCATCCGGTACACGGACCGCCTCCTCGAGGCCGGCATCGAGTCCAGCGTGGGCAGCCGCGGCGACGCGTACGACAACGCGCTCGCCGAGTCGATCAACGCGCTGTACAAGGCCGAGGTCATCCATCATCTCGGGCCGTGGAAGGGGCGAGAGGACGTGGAGTACGCGACGCTCGAGTGGGTCGCGTGGTACAACAGCCAGCGCCTGATGCAGCCGCTCGGGGACATCCCCCCGGCGGAGTACGAAGCGCAGTATTATCACACCCAGGCCGCGTCCGCGGCCGTGGGACTCAACTAACCGAGTCTCCGGTAATCCCGGGCCGATTCA
>JBJXGK010000052.1:0-5593 GCA_046153705.1 Gemmatimonadaceae bacterium | reverse complement strand
CGCCCGGAACGGGCGCGCCCCGCGTGTAGTTTGTAAGGACGTGTTCCCCGTCTCGATCCTCCCGGTCCTCGCGTTCGCCGCGGCCCTTCAGCAGTCGGCCCCACCGGCGACCCCGCCGGTCACGACGCCGACTGAGTCGCGGGCGGCCGTGCGCAGCATCACGATCGACGAACGGCTCGCCAGCGCCGCCGGCCTCGCGGTCGGCGACCGCGTGGCGCTCGCCAGCGCGGCGGGGGGACCAGGCGACTCCGTCGTCATCGCGGCCATCACACGCCGAGGCGCAGACCCCTCGGAGGTCGCACGCAGCGAGTATCGTGTACGCCTGCATCTCGATCACCTGCAGACGCTCACGCGATCTGGCGATCGTGTGGGCCGCTTCGCGGTGTCGTCGCGCGACGGTGCGGACCCCGCGGCGGTGTCCGCCGCGATCAATGAGGCCGCCTTCGGGTTCCGCGCGTATCCCGCCGCAGAAGTGGCAGTCGAGACCAGCGCGACCTTCCGTGTGGTGAATCGTTTCCATCGCGCGATCGGCATCATCACCATCGTCGCGAGCGCGATCTTCCTGCTCTGCATCACACTGCTCAAGGTGGATGAGCGTCGGCGCGATGTGGGAGCGCTGCGCCTCATCGGGATGAGTCGTGGCTCCGTCGTGCGCGCGGTGGTGCTGGAGGCCTCGCTCGTCTCGCTCATCGGGAGTCTCATGGGCGCCGCGCTGGGTTGGTTCGCGTCGTGGGTGGTGAACTGGTACTACCAAGGCGTCTATGCCACGCCACTGCGCTTTGCGATCGTCACGCCGAGTATCGTCGTGTTCGCAGTGGGACTGTCGCTCGGGCTCGGCGTCATCGCCGGCCTGCTCGCCGCGCAGCGTCTGGTGCGCCGCGCGCCGCTGGAGTTGATCGGCCGATGATGCTGCGGCTCGCGCTCGCCACACTCTCGCGTCGTCGGGCGCGCACCGCGCTCACCACCGCGGGGGTCGCCGTCGCCGCGGCGATGCTCCTCGACATGGTCATGCTGGGCTCCGGCATGCGCGAGAGCTTCCGCGGGTTCATCGAGCAACAGGGATTCCAGATCCGGCTCACGCCGCGCGGCACGATGCCGTTCGACTCCGAGGCGACGGTGGGTGGAGGCGCAGCGTTGGTGAAGGCGGTGGCGGCGGATCCCGATGTGGTGAAGGTCGCACCGCTCATCGGCGCGAAGGTCTTCGTGCGAGTCGGTGCCGCGGCAGCATCCGCGACGCGTAGCGACTCCGTTGTCGCCGCGTTCGTGCTCGGCATCGTACCGGCGGTGCAAGGCGACTACCTGATCGTCGAAGGCCGCGAGATCGCGGCGCCCGACGAGATGGTCGTGAACGCGAGCTATCTCGCGGCCACCGGCTTCGCGGTGGGCGACACGGTGCAGATCGCGGCCGGCTACGACGCGCAGATGCGTCGATTCGCCGGCACACGCACGGTGCGTATCGTTGCGCGGGCGCGTTTCGTCATGCTGGGCGGCACGGACCGGGCCGCTGCGCTGCCGCTCGAGACGGTGCAGTCGATGGGCGGGCCCGAGCGCGCGGACCGTGTGTCGGTGGTGATGGTGGCGACGCGGCCCAGTGCGGACATCGAGACCGTGCGCCTGCGCCTCGAAGCCGCCGACGCGCGCGTCAGTGCGCTCTCCACCGCGGCGGCGCTCAAGTTCGTCGATGAACGACTCGGCTACTTCCGCCAACTCGCCTTCATCCTCGCGTCGGTGTCGCTCGCGGTGGGATTCCTGCTCGTGACGACGCTGGTGACCGTCTCGGTGAACGAACGCATCGGCGAGATCGCCGTGATGCGCGCGATCGGCGTGGCACGCTGGCGGATCGTCGCCCAGGTGATGGCCGAAGGCGTCGCGCTCTCGTTGGTGGGAGCGGTCATCGGACTGGGGCTGGGACTGATCACCGCGAAGTGGCTCAACGGCATCCTCGCGGCGTTCCCGGGACTGCCGGCCGCCTTCGACTTCTTCTATTTCGAACCCGCGGCCGCATTCCGTTCGCTGGGACTCTTGGTGCTCTGCGGGATCGCGGCGGGTGTGTGGCCGGCATGGCGTGCGGCGACGCTGCCCATCGCGAAGACCCTGCGTGAGGAGGCAGTGGCATGAGGGAGATCGTCCTCGCCGCGCGCGACGTGCGGCGCGACTACCCGGTGGTGGGAGAGCCCGTGCATGCCGTGCGCGGCATCTCGCTCGATGTCGCCGCCGGCGACTGGGTGGCCGTGGTAGGACCTTCGGGCTGCGGAAAATCCACGCTGCTCAACCTGCTCGGTGCCATCGACCGGCCCACCGCGGGCTCGATCTCGATCCGCGGGAAGGATGTCGCGCGCATGAACGATGCGGAGGCGACCAAGTTCCGGCTCACCGGGATCGGTTTCGTGTTCCAACGCTTCTATCTCATGCCCACGCTCACTGCCGCCGAGAACGTCGAGCTGCCGATGAGCGAGGCCAAAGTGCCGCGTGCCCAGCGTGTGGCGCGCGCTCGGGAGTTGCTCACCTACGTGGGACTGGGCGCGCGCGCGGGGCATCGACCGTACCAGCTCTCCGGCGGCGAACAGCAGCGCGTGGCGATCGCACGTGCGCTGGCGAACCAGCCGGCGCTGTTGCTGGCCGACGAGCCCACCGGCGAGCTCGATGCGCGCACCGGTACGGAGATGATCGCGCTGTTCGACCGGCTCAACCGCGACGGCACCACCATCGTGACCGTGACACACGACGAGGAGCTCGCACAAGCGGCGCGTCGCGTGGTGCACATGAAGGACGGCGCGATCGTCGATCAGGTCGTGCGACGTGCACTCGTCGACGAGGTGCCGGTCGCTCGTGGTGAGTCAGCGTGATCACCACGCTCGCGCTCCGCGGGTTGCTCGACCGTCCCTGGCGGTCGCTGTTCCTGTTGGGGGGCTTCGGGCTCGGCGTGGGTGTGATGATCACGTTGCTCGCGATCGGCGAGGCGATGGTACTGCAGTCCAAGGACGAGAAGCTCGTCGGGGGCGGTGATGTCACCGTGCTGCCCGAGGGACTGGACCTCGAGGTGATGAAGACTGGCGGCGTTGGCGGGATGTTCGTCTCGATCGCCAACGCACGCTTCGTCCATCGACAGCTGCTCGCTTCACCACGCCTCGCCGATCGCGTCGGTGCCGTGGCACCGCAGACGGACGGTGTGTTGCTCTATCTCCGGCACGGGAGCGCGGAATACCCTGTGCGCGCGATGGGCGAACTGCCCTCGGCGACGAGTGCGGTCGGCGCGGCACCCACCATCGTCGCTGGTGAATGGGTGGACGACGAGCACGACCGTCGCTGGCGGCAGCCTAGGCCGGACGAGCTCCTCAACGAGATCGATCGCTTTCACGTCACGCCGTCGAGTCTGAGTGAGGCCGAACGCGCGACGTGGGGCGAGTGGCACTACTTCAACGTGATCAATGACGCGCGCACGCGCTGGGCCTTCCTGACGCTCGCGGTCGGTGGCGATGTGCCCAACGGCACCTGGGGTGGCCAAGTGCTGCTCACGGTGAACGAGAAGGGCAGGGCGGCCCGGCGCTTCGAACGCGTGGTGGCAGCGTCAGACGTGCGGCTTGACACGACCCGGGCCGACCTCTCGCTCGGCGCGGATCGCGTAGAGGTGCTGGCTGACGGACGGTATCGCGTGACTGCCGAGGCCCGTGAGCAGGGCACAGGCCTGCGCGCGACGATCTCGCTCATCGTGACGCCGACACCGGGCGCGTACTTCCCCGGCACGAGCATCGGCGGTGATGCCCTGGTGAGCGGCTACGCGGTGCCGGGACTGCGCGCCACCGCGGTGGGATCGCTCTGTATCGCTGGGGCATGCGAGACCTTCGAAGGCGCGCAGTCGTACCACGACCACAACTGGGGTGTGTGGCGCGACGTCGAGTGGGAGTGGGGCGCCGGACGCGCGGGCCCGTACACGCTGCTGTACGGCCGGGTGCTGCGTTCGAGTGCCGACGACGTGCGCGAACCGATCTTCGTCTATCTCGTCGACTCACTCGGGTTCCGTGCGTTGTTCCGACCGACGGACATCCGTTACGAGGACACGCGCACGATCATCGTGGACGGCGTGCGCGTGCGGGTGCCGGCGCGCGCGACGCTCGAAGACGCGCGCGGGGCGGACACCCTGCGCATCGCACTGGATATCGAGGACGCGGTGGGCAGCGATGTGCGGCGGGACCGCCGTGGGCCGGGCGCACGGGTGGAGCGCGCCAAGCCGTTCTTCATCCAGATGATGGGGACGGCGACCATCTCCGGGCGGCTCAACGGGGTGCCGCTCTCCGGCACAGGAACGGGGTTCTTCGAAACGTATCGCTGACGGAGTTAACGTCGCTGGGGGGCGGGCGTCTGACCTCCAACCTCTGCCCGAGCGGCCTGTGTCTGTCCTGTCGATGGTAGCCGTGCATCCAACTCGCCGTGATTCCCGGACCGCCGCGGTCTCGTCGGGCTTCGTGTTGCCCGTACTGCTCGGTACCCTGCTGGCGCTCAGTGCCTGCAGCACCGAGCCAGCGGGTGTCGCGGCGCCCGAGATCCCGGATGTCGGGCCGCCAGCGGCGACCGACACCGTCGGCAACGGTGCCGTTCGTGCCGCCCTGGTGATCGACCCGGCCAACCTGCCGGTCTACGCGGGCGTGGGTCTCCCGGCCTTCTACACAGCAGCCGTGCGACAGCGCGAGGACCGCACGCCGCTGAGCAATCCCATCACGAACGCTGGTGCGACACTGGGGCGTGTGCTGTTCTTCGACACGCGGCTCAGCATCAGCCAGGCGGTGTCCTGCGCGAGCTGCCACGCGGTGGAGTCCACGTTCGGCGACAGCGCGAGGTTCAGTCTGGGCTTCGATGGAGTTCGCCGCACCAGCGTGCACTCGATGCGACTGGTCAATGCCCGGTTCAACGAGAGTGCGCGGTACTTCTGGGACCGGCGTGCACCGACGCTCGAGGCGCAGACCACACAGCCCGTACAGGACGGACTCGAGATGGGCTTCGATGCGGCCCATGGTGGCATCGACGCCGCGTTGACGCGGTTGCGGAGTTCGACGTTCTACGCGCGACTCTTCAGACTCGCGTTCGGCGACAGCAGCATCAGCGAGGACCGTGTGCAGCGTGCGTTGGCCCAATATGTCCGAGCCATCACGTCGACGCAGAGTCGCTGGGACGTTGCGTACGCACAGATCGCGCCGCCCGGGAACCTGCCGCCGAACTTCCTCGCGCCGTTGCCGGGATTCAGCGCGGAGGAGAGCCGCGGGCAGCAGTTGTTCATCCAGACGGTGAACGCCGGGGGGGCCGGATGCGCGGCTTGCCATGTGCCGCCCACGTATTCGTTGTCGGCGGCCTCGCGGAGCAACGGGCTCGATGCGGGCGAGACGCGGGTCTTCCGCTCGCCGTCGCTCAAGAACGTGGGGCTGAGCCGGCGCTACATGCACGACGGTCGCTTCGACTCGCTTGCGGCGGTGGTGGCGTTCTACAATGCCGACGTGCGCGCAGGGCCGGCACTGGACCCGCGGCTCCTCAACGGGACGGGCCAGCCGCGGCGGCTGAACCTCAGCGCCGCGGACCAGGCCGCACTCGTCGCGTTCCTGCG
>JBJXGK010000067.1:0-8790 GCA_046153705.1 Gemmatimonadaceae bacterium | reverse complement strand
GGTTGGACTCGCGAAGTCGTCCCGGCCGCCGGTCTGCAGCGTCTGGTGCTGCGGAAGGGACCCGCGACGTGGACCCGCGGCGCGATCATCGTGATGCACGGCGGCGGCGGTTCGCACACCAACTTCTGCGTGGCCAACACCCCGCAGATCCAGGCGCAGGTCGCCTTCACGGAACTCGCCCTGGCCGAGGGCTTCGCCGTGTTCCTGCTGCAGTCGTCGGACGTCGTGCGCGACATCGGCGGGCGCATTTGCGGCAAGGTCTGGGACGACGAGGTGCGCAACCGTGCCAACCTCGACTTGCCGTTCATCGAGGACGTGTTGCGTCGTGTGGTACCCGGACGGCGCCCGGCAGGCAGCCGTCAGGAGATCTTCATGGTGGGGCATTCGTCGGGTGGCTACATGACGGTGCGGGCTGCCAGTCGCTTCGGGGATCTGATCACCGGCTTCGCGCCGGTCGCCAGTGGCGATCCCTACGGTTGGTACCGGAACTGCACGCCGCGAGCGGGCGATCGTCCGAACGTCTTCGGGGCCGGCTTCGACCTCGAGACCAACCGCCAGATCGTCGAACCAGATGCCTGTGTGGCTGCCAGCTATCCGAATGAACGGCCGTGGGACGGCGCATCGATCGTCGTCAAGCCGACGTTCCGGCAGTTCTTCCATGCGCAGGATGCGATCAACGATCGGTCGTGTGTGGCCAAGGTCCGCGCGCAGTTGCTGGCACGTGGGCATCCGGAAGTGACGCCGTTCATGCTTGATGGTGCGGTGCGCAGTGTGGATCTGCATGAGTGGCTCGGCGACTACAATGCGCCGATCCTGGCGTTCTTCGCATCGCTGGTGCCGTGAGTGCGTCTGAGGGTCACCCCGCCCGCACTCCAGGTCTATGCTGCGATCCGAGCGGGTAGGGCCTTGCCCTTCGTTTTGCCTCCAGCCTTGCTGCGAGTCTTGTGCGCGGATGAAGCGAGGCTCGTAGATGCCGACACGTCGATACGCTGCCTCTCACTATTGAAGCACCCGCAGCAAGAGGACGCCGTACTTCGCCGCAAGCTGGGACCGAACAGCGTGGGGCCCATTCTAAAGCCAGTGCCGAGATGCCAAGCTCCCCCGAAGCTCCCGCTACAATCCGTCTCGCCACGCCCGCCGACTGGCCAGCCCTTTGGTCGATCATCGCGGAGATCGTGCGAACGGGCGACACCTACACCATGCCGCCGGACGTCTCGGAAGCCGCTGCGCGCGCCTTCTGGATGGGACCTGGTCTGCACACCTACGTCGCCGAGCAAGGGCGCGAGATCGCGGGGACGTATGTGATGCGCCCGAATCAGCCGGGCCTCGGATCCCACGTGGCCAATGCCGGCTACATGGTGCCGGCTGCATTCGCGGGACGAGGCATCGGCCGACTGCTCGCCGAGCATTCGTTCGAGGCCGCGCGAGCGGCGGGCTTCCGCGGCATGCAGTTCAACGCCGTGGTCAGCACGAACACGCGTGCGGTCGCCCTGTGGCAAGCACTCGGCTTCGCGATCATCGGGACGGTGCCTCGAGGATTCCGCCACTCGACGCTCGGCTTCGTGGATCTCCACATCATGTACCGGGATCTCTGAAGCCCGGCATGCAGCGTCCGGACGACTTGCAGCCGACCGCGATCGGCGTAGACTTGGCTGACCCGCGCGTCCGCGCAGTCGTCGCCGAAACCAACTCCGAGGTCCGGTTCCCGCCATGGCCATCCTGGAAGTCCTACAACGCGAGATCCTGGGCTTCTTCGGCGTGTCGCACTGGCTCAAGATGTTCGCGTCGAACGACTACAGTTCGCTGCTGACCTGGGCCGGGTTCACCAGCGCCATCGGACCGCTGCTTCCCGTGCTGCTGGTGTTCGAGGTGATCCGGGCCCTCATCCACAAGAACTTCAGGGCACGCGACTACAAGCTCATCTTCTTCACGTACGTCTTGAACCGGGTGCTGGGCGCGTACATCTCCATCGCGGCGCTCGCGTTCTCTATCGCACTCTTCCAGCCGTACGCGCCGTTCAAGAGCAGCATCACGTGGTATTGGCTCATCTACGGCTACGTGGTCTGGGAGTTCGGACACTTCATCTACCACTACCTGGCCCACAAGGTGCGGCTGTTCTGGTGCCTGCATTCCACGCACCACTCGCCGGAAAGCATGAACCTGTTCGTCAGCCACGCGCACCACTTCCTCGAGGCGCCGTATGCCGACGTGATTCGCACCACGGTGTGCATGCTGCTGGGTGTCAGTCCTCCGCTGATGTTCACGATCATGTTCATCGACGGCTTCTGGGGCACGCTGATCCACGCCGGCGAGAACATCCTGCGCGATGGACGGCTGGGGTTCCTCAATCGCTGGCTGCTCACGCCGTCGCACCACCGTGTGCATCATTCACGTAACCCGCTCTACATCGACACCAACTATTGCAACCTGCTGAACATCTGGGATCGCGTGTTCGGCACGCTGCAGGACGAGCGCGACGACACGCCGCCCGAATACGGGATCACACGCACGATGAAGCCCGGCAGTTTCCTGGACTTCTATTTCGGCGAGATGGTGGCGCTCGCGATCGACGTGAAGAACGCGCCGGGCATCATCAACAAGCTGGCGTATGTCGTCATGCCGCCTGGATGGAGCCACACGGGCGAGCACAAGACAGCGGCGGCGATGCGGCGTAAGGTGCTCGCTGAGCTATAACAAAACGTTAGAGCTTTGGACTAGCACGTTCCACTCCGCCGACCTGCGGTCGACGACGTACATCCCCGTAACTTCAACCATCGCAACTACTTAGTAGATCGGCATACCGACCTCCCACAGCGGAACGCCCCTTGCCCTTACGACGGGCAGAAGCACTCACCGAAGGGCATTCCAACCGCGCCAGCCGACCACGCTCGGCCCGCACCATCAGGAGGTAAGTCATGCGCAGCACACGATCCCTCATCGCCGCTCTCGCACTCGCCGTCGTCACCACCGCCGCCTGCGATAGCGCCAGCACCACCGCCCCCAACGGGCGCAGCGTCAATCTCTCCTTCGCCGGCACACGCCCGGCCGGCATCGCCGCAGCCGTGAGCGCTTCGATGCCCTACGCGATCGGCGACTCGCTTGTCATCTCGGACGGCACTAACACCCTCATCATCACCAAGGCCGAGGTGGTCGCGCGGGAGATCGAACTGAAGCGCGCGGGGGTCGTGAGCTGTGATTCCACGATGTCCGGCAACGACGACGACGACTGCGAGTACTTCAGTTTGGACGCACGTCTCGTGACGCTGCCGCTGGCGTCCGGTGTGTCGCAGGCCATCAGCGTCGACGTGCCCGCCGGCACGTACACGTCGCTGGAGATGAAGGTGCACAAGGTCAGCGATGATGCCGAGGACCTTGCGTTCCTCGCCGCGAATCCGACTTGGCCTGAAGACAAGAGCATCCGCGTGACGGGCTTCTACAACGGCACGCCGTTCACCTTCGTCTCCGAAGTCAACTTCGAGATCGAGGAGGAGCTCGTGCCCGCGCTGGTGATCGGCGAAACCGGCCAGGCCGACCTCACTGTCCGCATCGACCTCACCCGGTGGTTCCGTCAGGGCCTCAACGGGGCGCTCATCAACCCGGCGACGGCTGGCAAGAACGGTGCGAACGAGGGCATCGTGGAGAACAACATCAAGAACTCGGTGAAGGTCTTCCATGACGATGATCGCGATGGGGAAGACGACGAGGATGAGGATGATGACGATCGCTAAGGTTGAGTGAGGGAAAGGTCGGGGCGGAAGCGTCCCTTGGTGCGACACCAAGGGATGCTTCTGCACGTAGGCACGAGCTGAGGACCACCCCGACCACCTCGCTCCCCTCGTACCCATGGCAAAGCGCGCCGCACTGGTACTGCTGCTCCTCGTGCTCTGGACTGCTGCACTTATCAGCGGCGCGTTGTTCGGCTGGTGGCGGCGTCCCCTCGCACCGAGTGATGACTCGCGCGCCTTCATGGAGGCCGCCACGCGCAGGATCGAGGCGGACAATCCCGCCAACACGGCCCTCGTGCTCATTGAGGGAGCGAAGATCGAAGGCGAGTATTACTCCGCGCGCGCCGACAGGGTTGACCGCAACACCGTCTTCGCCACCTCTTCGCTCAGCAAGTGGATCACGGCGCACGCGGTCATGAAGCTCGTGGAGCACGGGAAGCTCGACCTCGACCGCCCCGTCGAACGATATCTCACGCGGTGGCATCTTCCGCCCGACACGTTCAACACCGACGGCGTCACCGCACGGCGCTTGCTGAGCCACACCGCCGGACTCACCGATGGATTGGGATTCGGCGACTACAGGCTTGACGAACCGATGCCGACGTTGGAGCAGTCGCTCAGTGCCCCGCGTCGATCGACCGCCGGCGCCGGTGCGCCGATCGCAGTGGGGATCGAACCCGGCGCAGAGTTCCGCTATTCGGGTGGCGGCTACTTGCTGCTCGAGCTACTGGTGGAGGAGATCTCCGGAGAAACCTTCGAGACCTTCGTCACACGCGAGCTGTTCCAGCCGCTAGGCATGCTGCGCTCGGGGTACGCCGACCTGTCCGCCACGAGCAACTCGGCCAAGTCTTACAACGAGGATGGGACTCCGGCGCCCATCTACAGATACGCTTCTCGCGCTGCAACGGGGTTCGCCACCACGGCGAACGACCTCAGCCGTTTGGTGTTCGCGCACCTGCAGGCAGGGCAGGGAAGCCCACTGACCAAGCAAACACTCGAGTCGATGCGCAAGGCCGAGGCGAAGACGATGGGCGTGGATCTCTGGGGTCTGGGTACCGTGCTCTACGCGCCGACAGATGGCGGCGATGTGGTATTCGGGCACGACGGCGTCAACGATCCTGCGATCAACGTCACGGTTCGGATCAACCCCGAGACGCAGGACGCCATCATCGTCCTCGCAACCGGCAACAAGGCGCTCGCGTCGCAACTCGGATCGGCGTGGGTGCTCTGGCAGACGGGGCTGCCTGATGTCCTCACCGTCCCGAGCGAAGTGCGTCGAGTGATACCCGCTCTCCTAGCGGGCGCGGTTGTGATCGTGTTACTTGGCTTCATGCTACCGAGGCGCAAGTGAAGATCGCGGTTCCATCATTGCTCATCCTCCTCGTACTCGCCGCCTCGGTGGCGGTTTACGGTACGCTCGAGGACGGCGTGAACATGATGGAAATACTGCTCATCCCATTCGCCACCGACGCCACCGGCGGCGGTGCGCTGATCTTCACCGGGCCGTTGCTCGGGTTGATCATCGCTGTGAGTGCGGTGAAGTTCGTCGGGGTGCCGCTGGTAGCCGGAGCGATAGTGGGATACCTAGGCGGTCTGAGTTTCCGGAAGTCAGGTCACTCGCTCTCCGTGCGTGCCGCGTGGATCTACGCGGCATTCGGCGCTGGGTGTGTTGCCGCTGTGGTGCTATTCGTGGTGCAGAGCGACACCATCGCCGTTTCCCGCCCGGAACAGCGTCCGAAGACTCCGCCCATCGCATTGGCGTCTCTGGCCGGCGCCAACGCCGCGCTGAGCGTGCTGGTTGGGTCGCTCATCGTGGGCCGCATGACTCGGCGGAAGCAATAACCTCCGCAACGGCGTCATCGGCCTTGCAGCCACGACACCGCACGCTGCACTCCGGCATCCGACTCCAGTGATTCCGTCGGCGCGAACGCCACCTCCTCGTCGACGTCCACGAACGCATCGTAGACGCGTCCTGTACGATCGACGTAGTGGCCCACGGAGATGGTGAGCGCGGTGGCCTCGTCGAGCACCGTCCAGTCGGTGGCCGTGATCATCCCGAGGGTCTTGCCGCCGAAGAAGCGGGTGTTCGCGCGACCCTTGAACATGACCGCGAGCGCTTCACCTGAGCTGGCGGTATGCACGCTGGTCAGCACGGCGACCTTGCGATCTCCCGGCATGCGGCAGCCGTTCGGCAGCGCCACTGAGTACCCCGCGTTGTCGAAGTCGCCGCGCGCGATGCGCCATGTGCCGTCCTCCCGGCGCGTCGGCCCCTTCCAGCCGCCCGCCGGTCCATCGCCGAGGATCGCTGCAACGCCCTCGGCCATCGGATTGAGGTTGCCGCCACCATTGTAGCGGAGGTCGAGGATCCAGCGCGTCGCCCCCTCCCTGGTGAGCCGACAGACTTCGTCCTCGATCGCCTTCGCCATGGCCGCATTGTCGCCCATGGGTAGACCGACGATCCGTACGTATCCGACATCGCGGCCGAGCAGCGTGGCCCGGAAAGGGTAGGCAGCTGCGGATTGGATCTTGTTGTTCAGCTCCGCGTCGAAGCGCGCGAGATGCGGTTTGGGTGGACCGTAGAAATACGCGAGCGCTCTCCCGCCGTGGATGACTCGCGCGTGATCATCGCCCATGGTCCGCAGGAGATAGCGGAGCGCAGGGGCCAGCGACGGCACCGTGGTGGCGGTGTCAGCGAGGCGCAGCACCTCGGCGCGTGTCGCCGGCCAATCGACGCGCGCGCGGTAGAGCGACGCGGACTCGGCGTGAGCGAGGATCCGCGTCAGTGTCTGCCTGACGAGCGTGGGCTGCGGCGTCGCCGCGATGACGGCGGCCGCAAGGACGCAGATGATAGTCAGAAGTCGCATCAGAGTTCGAGAGGGTTGGGTCGCTGTGGCACGTTGCGGTGGCGGCGAGGCCTTTCGGCCCCGCCGCCCCGCTCCACTGCTCATTCGTTCAGCTGTCGCCGAACTGGCTTCTTCGCGGCGGCCGGAGAAGCTGGAGCTCCCCCTGGCGCGGCACGCAAAGTCTGGTTGCAGGCGTTGGGGTCGGGTTCGCAACCGCCGGGAAACTCGCCGGCGCCGTAGACGCGGAACTCCGGGCTGATGTGGAGCATGCTGCCGCCTGCGATGCGTCGGATCGAGACGCGATAGTCGGCATACATGTGATGGCGAGTCACGAAGTCGCTGATCGACCGTCGATCGACGCCCTCGGCCAGGCGCGTCCAGTTCTCGGAGCAGCTCGACTGGTCGACCGTGGTGCAGTGACGGTAGGACCACTCGTAGTACAGACCCGTGAGCGGCGCTGGTCCGGCGGGGGCGGCGGTGAGTGTGATGCCCTGCTCGTACGCATAGCCTGGGCCGCTGATCGAGACGGTCTGCAGGCCCGGCGGCGGGTTGCCAGGTGTCGGGCCGTGGTCCTTTGAGATCGAGCATCGCGGCCTGAGCGTCGTCGGCGCGGGATAGCCCGGGCCGTGGAAGTCATAGTTGCTCACGAGGGAACAGCGCCACTCGAACATCTCCGAGACCAAATAGTTGCGATATGGGGCGACCTCACCGGACCCCGGATACCAGCCGTGGAAGTTCCGGGCTTGATAGAAACACTCCGCACGTCCATTGCCTTGGAACTTGCCGGTGCTGCCTCGACATCCGTAGATGTCGACTGTCACGCTGCCAACGTTCTTCGTTGCTTCGACGGGCATCCGGAGGTGGACGGGAAAGGCGCTGCAGTCGTCCCATGCGTTGTCGCAGTGCCACCGCGACGGGTAGTTGGCATGCTTCTCGAGTGCGACCCATACGCGCGGGTGCGATAGGCTCTTGTGCTGGAACTCGACGTGCTCCGTGACCCATGCCGAGGCGTCCGTCGGCGTGCTGAAGTGCGCGCTCAGGAACATCGCCTTGAAGATCCAGCGCGAGATCGCCGGGTCGTACTTGACCTCGACGAGGATGTACTCAGCGTCTCCGTGATGCGACCAATCCTGCCAGTCCGGCAAGTCCGGTGCACCGCAGTCGTCGTAGTACGCTGGCATGTACGCGATCCGAACCGTCCCATCCAGAAAATACTTCGCCGCGTAGTGCGGCTCGCCTTGACCGCAGCCGGATTCGCCGGGGTCCATTCGAAGGGACGGCGCGAATCCGCGTGCGAGTTCGAGTTCGCAATGGTCGGCGAGGTAGTCGCTGTCCGCGTCGAGGATGGGCGTAGTTGACAGGTGGCCGAAACAAGTCTCGGGCAAGACGTTGTACCCGAGCCAGAGCCCGACCGTGGCGTCACCGGGCCCTCCCGCGACCTCGTACAGTTCGTCGCCCAGCGGACCGAGAAACACTTGGTTCGGATTCGGGGCCGGGGTCCCGGAGCTGTCTCCGATCGGAACGCAACCGTCGACCTGAGTATCGTCGCATACGCTAGCCGTCGCGGATGTCTCGGCCAGTGATGGGGTCAGGAGTTCCTGGCCACACGCCGTGAGCACCAAGGTCACCAACAGAACTGCCGCTGTACGTCGCATGGTGTCCGTACTCCGGTCTGCGTGAAGGAGCAAAACGATAGCGGGACGCGAAACTCGATCGGCGTCGTTCGGGTACTCGTCGAGTACACGACGCGATCACCGATCACGCGAATGTCGAGAGACTAGCGCTGCCGCACACTCAGCCAGCGCTGCTGCTTCCGCGCGTCCGTGCTTACCGAAGCACCTCACGCACACCCACCACCTCGACCACCGGCGTGCTCCGCAGCAACTCAAGCAGGATCGGGACATGCCCGGCTCCGATGATCACAAGTACGCGTTCGTCATCGTGGCGAACGAGACGCGCGATGTTGCTGTCGATGCGCAGGTTCCGATTGTACCACGCACTCACGAATCCATCGGCGCCGAAGTGATCACCGACGCCGTTGTTCAACAGGTTTCCGACGAGATACTCCCCGTGGCCAGCGCGGAGCCGCTCCGGGCTGTTGAGATACGTCAGCGTTTCCCGCAGCGAACGCACAGTCTTGAGCGAGTCATCCTGGCGATGCAGCGCGGTGAAGCGTGCGTCCCAGTCGGTCGCCGAGAGCGGTCCCCGGGTGAGCGCCGCGT
>JBJXGK010000043.1:0-60067 GCA_046153705.1 Gemmatimonadaceae bacterium | reverse complement strand
ACGCTGGTGTTCAACGGCGAGATCTACAATCATCGGGCGTTGCGGAGCGCGCTCGAGTCGGCGGGCATGGGGTTCGAGGGACGCTCCGACACCGAGGTGATCCTCGCCGGCTTCGAGGCGTGGGGGATCCGCGCGACGCTGCCCAGACTCGCCGGGATGTTCGCGATCGCGGTGTGGGACCGCCACGAGCACGCGCTCACGCTGGTGCGCGATCGGCTGGGCAAGAAGCCGTTGTTCGTGTCGCATGCTCCGGGACTCGTGCTGTTCGCGTCGGAGTTGAAGGCGCTCGCGGCTGACGTGGACTTCGCCCGGCGTGTGGACCTGCGCCAGCTTCCGGCGTATCTGCGCTACCTCTACGTCCCCGCCCCGGCGAGCATCTACCGCGATGTGATCAAGCTGGCCCCGGGTCACCTGTTGACGTTGCGCGACGCCGACGCGGCGCTGCCGGCGAGCGAGGCGTGGTGGGAGGCGGAGCACGTCGCCGACGCCGGTGTCGAGGCGCGACGGACCGCCTCGATGACCGACGCCGCGTATCTCGAGCGGCTCGGCGAGCTGCTCGACATCGCCACGCGCGAACGCATGGAGTCGGATGTGCCGTTGGGTGCGTTGCTCTCCGGGGGGATCGACTCGGCGCTCGTCGTGGCACGGATGCAGCGTCTCGCGTCGGCGCCGGTGCGGACGTACACCGTCGGCTTCGACGCCGAGTCGATCGACGAGACCGCACAGGCGGAAGCCGTGGCTGCCCATCTGGGGACGGCACACTCGACCATCCGCGTGAGCAGCGACGATGCGCTGGCCGTGGTGCCGGAGCTGCAACGGATGTTCGACGAGCCGCATGCGGATCCGTCGAACATCCCCACGGCGCTGGTCTGTCGGCTCGCACGCCGTGACGTCACGGTCGCGCTCTGCGGCGACGGTGGCGACGACGTGTTCGCCGGATACAATCGCTACGAGCTGGGACGCCGGATGATCGCGCGGGTGGCGTCGACGCCGGCGTTGCTGCGCACGCTGGGTGGTCGCGCGCTGCTCGCGCTGGACGCCGATGCGTGGGATTCGATCGCACATGTGCTGCTGGCGCCGGTGCCCGCCTCACGCCGGCCGCACCTCGTGGGCGAGCGGCTGCACAAAATCGGTCGGCTGGCCACCGCGACACGCCCGATGGAAGGCTACCGCTCGCTACGGGCGGCGTGGCTCGATCCTTGGGAGTTGCTCCGCGCGTCAGCGCTCGCGGAGACGATGCCCCGTGGCGCCGACGACGAACCGGCGGATCGGGTGCTGGCCGTGCTCGCCGCGCATCCGTCGCTGTCGGTCTCCGAGCGGATGATGCTCTCCGACCAGGTGACCTACCTCGCCGACGACCTCTTGGCGAAGATCGACCGCACGAGCATGGCGGTGGGTCTTGAAGTGCGTGCTCCGCTGCTCGACCACCGCGTGGTGGAGTTCGCGTGGGCGATGCCGGCGCATCTCAAGTACCATGAGGGCACAGGCAAATGGGCGCTGCGCGCGCTGCTGGCGCGCGATGTCCCGCGCGCGATGTTCGAGCGGCCCAAGCGCTGGTTCACCATGCCGGTGCGCGGCTGGCTCACTGGTGGCCTGCGTGACTGGACCGAGGAGTTGCTCTCTCCTGCGTCACTCGCCGAGTTGCCGTTCCTCGAGCCGCGCGTGCTGCACGAGGAGTGGCGTCGCGTGCAAGCGGGTCGTGCGGGCAACGGACACGCCGTGTGGGCCGCACTCCAACTCATCGCCTGGTGGCGGGAGTGGAAGCCTACGGTTTAGCCGTTCTCCCGCGCACGATGCCTTCGATGCGCCGTGACTCGTCGAACCACCGCTGCGCCGCTGCGCGCATGCGCGCCGGAGTCACACGCTCGAGATCCTGCGGGTAGCGCGCGAGCTCTTCGAGCGAGCCGAAGCACCAGGCCTCGACCATCTCGCCGAGCACGGAGGCGCCTGATCCTTGGCGGATCTGCCACGCCCCGATGGAGTACTCCCGTGCGCGATCGAGTTCCTCCGCGCTGACCTCCTCGTCGCGGAAGCGCGCGAACTCGCGCAGCAGCCCATCGCGCGCGATCGCCTCCTTCTCCGGCGAGGTCGCGATGTAGGCCGCGAACGCTCCGCTGCTCAGGCGCGGATACGGACGGGCGAGCACCGTGTAGGCCAGCGACTGCTTGTCGCGGAGTTGCTCGAACAACCGACCGCCGAGCCCGCTCGCCACCCCGCCGATCATCTCGGCGTCGAGTCGCGATTCCTCGCGGCGCGTGGGGCCGGGAAAGAGGATCGCGAGGGCGGTCTGCGCGCGATCGCGTTCCTCGACGACCTCGGCGAACTTCGCGGGCCACGCGGTGCTGACGACGTCGACGCTCGGTGCAGCGCGCAGCGCCCTGAAGCGTCGCGCGAGCAGATCCGCGGCGGTCTGCGGATCGATATCGCCGACGACTCCGAGCACGGCGGCGGACTCGATCACGCGCGCCCGGTGCCACGCACGGAGTGCAGCGGCGTCGAGAACACGGACGCTGTCCTCGCTGCCGAGCGTGACGCGACCGTAGGGGTGATCGCCCCACGCGACCTGCGCCGCGAGCCGCATCGGCTGGCGGTACATGTCGTCGCGCAGCGATCCGATGGCCGCGAGCGCAACCGCGCGCTCGGCTTCGAGTCCGTCTTCAGGGAAGGTCGGTTCCAGCACGAGGTCCGCGAGCAGTTCGGCGGCGTCGCCGAACGCACGCGCGGGCACACCGATGCTCCACTGGAACGACTCGGTGCCGGCATTCGCCGCGGGCACACCGCCGAGGAGCTCGGCATCCTCGGCGAGTCGTGAGGCGGAGCGTCGCGTGGTTCCGCGCAGTGCGGTGCGCGTCATGAGCGTGGTGATGCCGCTGTTCGCATCCGACTCCTCCGTGACACCACCCGGCACGAAGCAGCCGAGATGTACCAACGACGCACCGGGCCGACGGCGGACGAGGATGGGCACACCATTCGCAGTGCGGAACACGTGCACGCCGTCGATCACGCGCTCGAACGCGGCCGCAGCGCCGACGAGCGAGGGGGCGGCCGTGGGCGGCGCCGAGGGTTCGATGGGGGCCGGCTTGCCGGTCTCGAGCGCCGCACGCACGGCGGCCGCGTCGGCGCCGAGCGGCGCGCTGCCGCGCGGCCGATAGTGCACCACGGACGCCTGCGCGGGGTCGAGCCATCGCGTCGCGACCTCGGCGATGCGCGCGGCATCGACCTGGAACAGTCGCGCATGATAGTCGACACCGAATGCCCAGTCGCCATGCAGTTGCCAGGCACCGAGGAAGTTCGCTTGGCCGTCGGCCTGTTCGAGGCGACGCAACCAGCTGGCCTCCACCAGACACCGGGCACGCGTGATCTCCGCGTCGCTCACTTCACCGTCCCGCACGCGACGCAGTTGATCCCAGATGGTACGCGCCGCTTCGGCGACGGTATCGGTGCGGGCGCCCGCGTGCACCATGAACACGCCGAGGTCGGTGGGCACGTAGTTGTGCGCGCCCACGCTCGAGACCAGGCGACGGTCACGCGCGGCACGCACAAGCCGCGACGAGCGCCCGGCCGAGAGGATCGAGCCGAGGATGTCGAGCGGCGGGGTGTCGGCGTGCGAGAGGTCCGGCGTGCGCCACCCGAAGAGCAGTTCGGTCTGGGCGATGTCGCCTTCCCACTCGCGCACGCGGAAGCCGGGGGCGCTGGTCTCGATGGGTCCCGGCGTGCGCACGACCGGCGCATCGGGGAGCGCACCGTAGAGGCGCTCGACCTGCGCGATCGCCTGCTCGGGGTCGACGTCACCGACGATTGCGACGACCGTGTTGGACGGACGGTAGTAGTTGCGGTAGAACTGCACGAGCTGGTCGCGCGTGAAGCCGCGGAGGGCGTCCTCGCGTCCCATGCGCCAGCGCCGGATGCGATGCCGGTCGTGCAGCGTCTCGAACAGCGTCTCCACGGCGAGCGCCGATGGCGTGTCCGCCTTGCGCTTGGTCTCCTCGATGATGACTTCGAGTTCGCGCGCGAGTTCATCGGCGTCGATCACGCTGTTCGCATAGGCATCGGCCTGCACCTCGAGCCCGCGCACGAAGCCCGACGAAGGCAGCACGGCGTAGTAGTGCGTGTGATCGTAGATGGTGCCGGCGTTGAGATAGCCGCCGACCGCCTTCGTGGCACGCGCGATCTCGCCGACGCCGAGTGTGGGCGTTCCCTTGAAGTACATGTGCTCAAGCACGTGGGCGATCCCGACCATGTCGTCGGGCTCGTCGAAGTACCCGGCGCGCACCCACGTGACGATGGCGACGACGGGGGCCGTGGTGTCGCGACGCGCGAGGACGGTGAGTCCGTTCGCGAGGCGAGTGCGGCGCACTGAGTCCGGCGGCAGGATCGAGTGGAGCGAGGTCACGGGCATATCAGCGGGCCAGTGGGGTGCGCCGGATCACGAACAACGCGACGGCGATCATCGCGAGGGCGTACAGCGCCACATACACGAGATCGCCCGTCAGCGGCGACTCGCCCGCGAGCCAACGCGACCGCACCGTATCGGCGAGGACGAGTGGCGGCAAGGCACGCGCGACGCCAGCGAGCGGCTGGCTGAGCAGCTCGCCCTTGTCGAGTTGTTGCAGGATACTGGTCGCGACCACGAGCAGGATGAACAACACGCCGTCTTTGTTCACGAGTGCGCCCGCGAGCAGCGCGAGCCCACCGTAGAGCGTCGCGTAGAGCAGCGCGGACTGGAGCACCCCGACGATCTCCACCGGGACGACGATCCAGGAGAACACGAGCGGGATGGACGCGAACATCGCCGTGAACATCGCGATGGACACGATCGCGCGGGTCAGATAATGCTGCCACGGGACGACCGGCGCCGCGAAGAGGAACCGCACGTGTCCACGTTCGCGGTCCTGTGCCACGAAGCCGCTGAGCAGCAGGACCGCCCCGAGCGTCATCGCGAGTGTGAGCGCCTGCGAGTAGATCTGCAGGATCGGCAGGTTGAGCTCTCCGCCGACGCGAACCGCGTCCATGCCTGAGCGCTTGACGAGCGCACGGATGGGCAAGGCGGCGATCGCGGTGAAGAGGAAGAGCGGCACGAGGCTACGCAGCAGCGAGTCTCGCGCGTGCCACCGCACGTAGGCCAGGGGTGAGGTGCCGCTCATCGTGTCACCGACACGCGGAAGGCTTCTTCGAGCGACGACTCCACCGGCGCGACCGCACCGACGAGCGCGCCGCCGGCGATGGCGGCGGCGAGCGCGCGGTTCATGGCGGGCAGGTCGCACTCGCACTCGACGATCTCGCCGTCCACCTTCGCGCCCGGCAGGTGACCGGCAACCACCTCGGCGCCACTAACCACACGGATGCGCCAGCGTCGCACCGAGACGGTACTCGTGCCATCGACGCCGCGCACCGTGACGACCTGCTGCACCTTGCCCTTGTCGAGGATCGCGACGCGGTCACAGAGGCGCTCGAGTTCGTCGAGGTTGTGCGATGCGATCACCATGGCGCGGTCGCTGCGGCGCAGGCCGCCCACGATGTCGCGGAATCGTGCGGTCCACATGGGATCGAGGCCATGCGTGGGTTCGTCGAACACCACGACCCGCCGCTCGGAGAGCAGCGCGGCGGCGAGGCCGAGGCGTTGCAGGTTGCCCTTCGAGAGCTGCTTCAAGCGCTTGCTGCGATGCTCCGCGATGCCGGCGGCCTCGATGACTCTCTCGCGTGCGACCGCGCGCGTCGCAGGCGCGATGCCCCCGAGTGTGGCGAGTCGGTCGAGCGACTCGGCCGTGCGCCATTCCAGCGGCAGGTTCATGAGCTCGGGGAGATACGCGATCCCTTCGCGCTCGACGAACGCCCGCGGGGCGATCCCGTCGATCCGCACCACACCGTCACTCGGCGGGATCAGCCCGAGCAGCATCGCGATGAGCGTGCTCTTGCCGGCCCCATTGGGCCCGGCGATACCTACGACTTCGCCGGCATCCACGCGCAAGGAGATGCCGTCGACTGCGCGGACCTCCGTGCCCAGGAGCGAGCGGTAGGTCTTCCCGACGTGCTGGAGTTCGATCAGTGGAGGATCCGGAGAAGTCC
Organism: Gemmatimonadaceae bacterium; assembly: GCA_046153705.1. Lineage (GTDB taxonomy): Bacteria > Gemmatimonadota > Gemmatimonadetes > Gemmatimonadales > Gemmatimonadaceae > Pseudogemmatithrix. The sequence goes on along the minus strand of JBJXGK010000043.1, from coordinate 54,001 downwards.
GGCGTCGGCGCTGGCGCGCAGGAAACTCTCCGCGTCGCGCGTCGGGATGAGGATCCCGGTGAGCGCATACCCCTTGCGCGCTTCGGCCTGCATGAACTCCTCGACGCTGCGCGGCTTGCCGCCGGGGGCGGCATCACACATCCCGCCCACGATCTCCTCCCACGTGCCCTCGTAGCGACGGCCGTCGCGCCCGACGACCTGATGCCGGAGCGGCGTCTGCGACTGTTCTGTGAGATCAGCGAGCAACGCACCGAAGAGCTCGAGCTGCTGCCGCGCCTCTTCCTGTGCATGTTCGTTCGCACGATGTTCGATCTCCTCGAGCATCTCGTCGATCGGATCGACCGCCGGCGTGAGTTCGGCCAGCCGCTCTTCCCAGATCTTGAGCGAGGGGTCGTCGTCGCGCAGCCGGAGGTGCGACTTCTTGAGCTCCATCAAGCGCCAGATGCCGAGCTCGTCCCAGTGGTCCTCGGGCTTCGTGCGGTCGAGATGGAAGAGTGCGGCCTCGAACTGTTCCTTGTCGTAGAGGAGATTCCCGAGGTAGATGCGCGCCTCGGCATGCTCGGAGTCCACGGCGAGCGCGGCCTTGAGCGTCTCCTGCGCCGCGTCGTCCTCGCCGAGGCGATGCTGCGCGTAGCCGACCATCGCGATGGCCTCGGCGTGCTCCGGCGCCTGCTGCACCGCGATCTCGAAGTACTCCTTCGCTTCGGCGATCAGGCCGTCGCGGAAGAGTGCGCGCCCGACCTGGAGCATGAGCTCGATGTCGTCCGAGTACCCGAGCTCGAGGATACGGCGGAAGGTCTTGAGCGCAGCGGGCGTCTGCCCGAAGCGCAGAAGCGTCTCGCCCAAACCGGCGAGCGCGTCCTCATGCTCGGGATCGAGCACGAGCGCCTCCTCGAACGCACGACGTCCCCACGCGAACTCATCGCGGGCGAGGCGCGCGTAGCCGACGCCGACATGCAGCTCGACGGCGTTGGGATACAGACCGAGTCCTTCGCGCAGCATGACGAGGGCATCGTCGTAGTTGCCCTCGTTGTAGAGCTGATGCGCGCGCTCGTCGTACTCCTCGGAACTCAGGAACGGAGTGGCCATCGGGGCGATCGACCTCCGGTCAGAGGGACAGTCGGAAAGCTACCATCTGGTACCCCGACACAACAACGCCAGTTTCGTGCCGTCAGGGGGCTGCCGTAAGGGCCGCCGCGACCTGAGCGGCGAGTGTCGCGTTTTGTTCCAGCAGCGCCAGATTGACGCGTAACGAGCGTCCGGCCGTCGCTCGCTCCACAGCCGCAAGGAGGAAGGGTGTGACGCCTGCCCCACGGACCCCCGCCGCGCGTGCGTCCCTGAGGGATTCAACGACCGATCGTTCGACAAGGTCAGCCGATAGCGCAGAATCGCTCGGCGGGGGTTGGACCACGAGGACGGCGCCCGGGCGCCCCAGTGCGCGCGAATGTCGCAGCAGCGCCGCCACCTCGGCCGGTGTCTCCACGCGGGCGGGCACACGCAGCCCAGTGCTCGCGGTGAAGAATCCAGGGAACTCGTCGGTACGGTAGCCGACCAACGTGATGCCGAGAGATTCGATGCGTTCGAGCGTCGCGGGCAGATCGAGGATGGACTTGGCCCCCGCGCAGACGACGATGCAGCTCGTGCGCGCGAGTTCCGCGAGATCGGCCGATTCGTCGAACGCGGGCTCGCGATGCACCCCGCCGATGCCACCGGTCGCGAAGACATCGAGTCCGGCGAGCGCGCAGATGCTCAGCGTCGCGGCGACGGTGGTCGCACCGTCGGTTCCGCGCAGCGCAGCCACCGGCAGATCACGGGCGCTGACCTTCGCGACACCCTCACGGAGGAGGAAACGCTCAAGGTCGTCTCCGTCGAGTCCGACGGTGAGGGCTCCGCGCACGACGGCAGTGATGGCGGGCACGGCGCCCGTCGCAGTGATCGCGGCGCGCATGCGGTGGTCGGCTTCGCGGTTGGCCGGGATGGGGAGGCCCTGCGCGAGGACCGAGCTTTCAAGTGCGACGAGGGGCGCGCCAGACCTCCGGGCTGCGGCCGCTGCGGCGCTCCAGCGGAGCGCCGCGCTCGGGGAGTCGCTGTGCTGCCTGCGACGCGCGGCACTCACGCGTCGCTCACGCGTCGGCGAAGTCGTCCGCCTTCTGCGTCTTCACGAGATCCCGCTCGCGCGCGTCGGGATCATAGACGGCGAGGATCTTGATATTCTCCCCGGCGTAGCAGTCGAACGTCTTGCCGGTGCCGCGCTTGATCACGATCTCGTGCCCGTCCTCGAACTTGAGGACCGCGTTGGGATACTCGTTGTTCACGTACTGTTTGCGCAGCTTCTTCGGCGGCTGGGGCATCGGACCTCGGCAGGGTCGGTGGGGTTACGCCAAACTACGGATTTTCCGCGGCAACGGTAAGTGACGGCGCCGTCAGGTGACGCGCGGACGATTCCCTTCGAATGCGCGCCATGCCTCGCTCCGAAGGATGTCGTCGATCTCCTCCACGACGCGCGTGACCTCGTCGTCGGTGGTGTAGAAGTGCGGCGCGACTCGGATGCCGGCCCCGGGGCGGTAGTCGATCACGACGTCGCGCGCGAGCAGGGCCTGCGCGACCTCCGCGCCGTGTGGGACGTCGAACGCGATGGTGCCGCCGCGCCGCGCGGGGTCACGCGGGGCGCTGAGCTTGTAACCGCGAGCATCGGCGAGGGAGACGAGCCGCGCCGTCTGCCGCACGCTCTTCTCGCGGATGGCTTGCATGCCCGCCTGCGCGAGGATCCGCGGACCGTCGATCCCGGCGTACAGAGCCGGTACCACCGGCGTGCCACCCAGCCAGCGCGTGATGCCCGGCGCGTACGCCATCTGCTCCTCGAACGCGAACGGGCGCTGGTGTGCCTGCCAACCGGTGAGTGCAGGGGCGAACCGCTCGCTCGCGGCAGGGGACGCGTAGACGAAGCAGCCGCCCGGTCCACCACAGAGCCACTTGAGCACGCCGCCGGTGAGGAAGTCTACGCCGCTGCGCTTCACATCCACCGGGATCACGCCCACCGAGTGGTACGCGTCGAGCGAGACCACCGCGCCCATCGCGTGGGCATGCGCGCAGAGCGCGTCGGCGTCGATGATGTACGCAGAGCGGAACAACACGTGCGAAACGCAGACCAGCGCGGTGCGCTCGTCGATCGCTGCGTGGAGCCGCTGCTGGTCGATGGAGATCCCGTCGTCGCTGGGCACCACCACCACACGCGCGCCGAGCTTGGGCGCCAAGGCCTCGATGGCGTAGCGGACGCTCGGGAAGTCGAGTTGCGTCATGACGACGGTGTCGCGCCCTTTGGAGAAGTCGAGCGCGGTGAGGATAGCCGACTGCGCGAGTGTGACGGTCGGCGCCATCGCGACCTCGTGCCCGGCGGCGCCGAGCAGCGGCGCGACGGCGTCACCGACGGTCAGCGGCATCTCCCACCAACCTCGCGCCCAGGCGCGCACACCCCACGTAGCCCAGGATTCGGCGTACTCGGCGAGCCGCTCGGGGACCACCCGCGGCATCGCGCCAAGTGAGTTGCTCACCATGTAGGTGCTGCGCGCGAGGATCGGGAACTCGTCGCGGAATCGCAGGAGGGGATCGGTCACGGCAGGCACGGGCGGTTGGGAGCGAACGAGTGCGGGGTCGACCGAAAGGTATCGGCCGACCCCGTGGAGTGCAGCGGCTCGTCTTCGCACGCATGCGTGCGCATGCGTGCGCATACATGCGTTCGGACCCGCCCGCGTCTGACCCGCTACTCGGTTGCCCAGGACCCATCCGCGAGCGCCCGGTCCTCGTCCGCCTCCTCGGCCGCGCGTTTCTCCTCCCACCGCGTGAGCGAGCGATACAGCAATGGCAGCACGAAGAGCGTGAGGAACGTCGAGGTGACCAGGCCGCCGATCACCACACTCGCGAGTGGCCGCTGCACCTCCGAGCCGGCGCTCTGCGAGAGCGCCATCGGCACGAATCCCAGACTGGCGACGAGCGCCGTCATCAGCACCGGGCGCAGTCGATCCATCGCGCCCTCACGCACCGCGCGTTCGAGATCACGACCGCGCTCGCGCAGACGGTTCAAGTGCTCCACCAGCACGACGCCGTTGAGCACCGCGATGCCGAACAACGCGATGAAGCCGATGCTCGCCGAGAGGCTGAGGTTGAGTCCGCGCAGCCACAGCGCCGCGACACCACCGACGAGGGCGAACGGGACGTTGAGCAGCACGAGTCCCGCCTGCGGGACGGAGTCGAACGAGAGGAACAGGAGGAAGTAGATCAGGAGGAGGGCTGCAGGGACGACGAACGTGAAGCGACCCAGTGCGCGCTGCTGGTTCTCGTACTGACCGCCCCATTCGAGGAAGACCCCTTTGGGGATCGGCACCTGGGCGGCCACGCGCGCCCGCACCTCCTTGACGAAGCTCCCGAGATCGCGGCCGCGCACATTCGCCATCACGAGCGTCCGACGCTGCGCGTCCTCATGCGCGATGAGCTCGGGACCCATCACCGGCGTGAGCTCGGCGAGCGACGCAAGCGGCACGAGTCCGCCGTTGGCGGCGCGCACGGCGAGGCGCTTGAGCGCTTCGAGATCGCTCCGCGAATCCTCGCGAAGCCGCACCGCGACCCCGATCCGACGTGCCCCGTCGACCAGTTCGGTCGCGACAGCGACGCCGGTGCCCAGGTCGAGAGCGTTCTGCACGTCGGCGACGGTCACGCCGTAGCGCGCGAGCGCGCCGCGGTCGACGTCCACGCGATACTGCCCGCTGCCGTCGGCGATCTCCACCGAGACGTCCTCGGCGCCCTGCACGTCCTCGACGATCTGCCGGATCCGCTCGCCGAGGGCTTCGTTCTGCACGCGGTCCGGGCCGACGACCTTGATGCCGAGGTCCGTCCGGATGCCACTCTCGGCTTCGTCCAGGCGCATGGCGAGCGGTTGCGTGAACGCGATCTCGAGGCCGGGGATCCGCGCGAGGGCGGAGTCGAGGGCCGCGACGAGTCCGTCTCGATCGCTCGCGGTGACCCACTCGTCCTGCGGCTTGAGGATGACGTACGTGTCGCCTTCGTAGAGCCCCATCGCCTCGGTGGCGAGGTCCGGGCGGCCCTCCTTCGTGACCACCGTGATCACCTCGGGGAACTCCTTGATGATCTTCTCGGCCGCGGTGGAGAGGCGCGTTGCTTCACCGAGCGAGATGCTCGGCAGGCGGCGCGTCGTGATGAGGATGTTGCCCTCGTCGAGCTTGGGCATGAACTCCGTGCCGATCCACCCGAACGACGCGAGCGAGACGACCACCAGCGTGATCGAGGTGCCGACGACGGCGCGGCCGTGCACGAACACCCATTCGAGTCCGGTACCGTAGGCCGCCTTGAGGCGGTCGAACCAGGGGTTCGGCTTCTCCTTCGCATGCCGCAGGAGCATGTGCGAGACGGTCGGCACGTAGGTCAGCGCGAGCAACAGAGAGCCGAGCACTGCGGTGACCACCGTGAACGCCATCGGCTTGAACATGCGGCCTTCCATGCCATCCAACGTGAAGATCGGGATGTACACCGAGACGATGATCGCGATACCGAAGAGGATCGGCCTTCCGACTTCGACCGCCGCGGAGAGGAAGATCGAATCGCGATCACCGTGTTCACCGTCCTCGAGCCGTCTGACGAAGTTCTCCACCATCACGACGGACGCGTCGACGATGAGCCCGAAGTCGAGTGCACCCAGGCTCATGAGGTTCGCTGAATAGCCGAAAAGCTTCATGCCGGCGAAGGCGAAGAGCATGGACAGCGGGATCACCGACGCGACGATGAGCGATGCGCGGATGTTGCGCAGGAAGAGGAACAGCACCGCGATGACGAGCAGGCCGCCCTCGACGAGGTTCTTGATGATCGTCGACGTGGTGCGCGCCACCAGCTGCGTCTGATCGTAGAACGGCGTGATGCGCACGTGCGCGGGGATGGCCGCGCGGACCTCGTCGAGGCGTGCGGTGACGCCATCGATCACCGCGCGCGAGTCGGCGCCCTTGAGCTTGAGCACCATGCCGGTGACCACCTCGCCGCGGCCGTCCTGCGTCACCGCGCCCTGCCGCGGCAGCGCACCCATCTGCACCGTGGCTACGTCGCGTACCAGCACCGGCACACCCGCACGGGTAGCGACGACCATCCGTTCGATCTCGGCCATGGACTCCGCGCGGCCCATTCCGCGAATGGTGAAGCGTTCTCCCGCCGTCTCCACGTACGCCCCACCGAACGTGCGATTGTTGGCGTCGAGTGCGTCGTGCACCTCGGCGAGCGTGAGGCCGCGCGCCGCAAGTCGGGCGGGGTCGGCGACGACGTGGATCTGCTCGATGAAGCCGCCCCAGGAGTTCACCTCCGAGACGCCCGGCACCGTGCGCAAGCGCGGACGGATGGTGTAGTCGTGCAGCGTCTTCAGTTGGGCGAGCGACATGGAGTCGCTCGTGATCGTATACTGGTACAACTCACCCATCGGCGTGGTGACGGGACCGAGACCGGGTTCGATGCCCGCCGGCATCGCCCCCTTGGCGTCCGCGATGCGCTGCTGCACGAGCGTGCGCGCGAAGTACACATCGACGTGGTCAGGGAACGACACGGTGATGATCGAGAGCCCTTGCTTGGAGACCGAACGCACGCCCTCGGCGCCTTCGATGCCCATCAGCGACGACTCGATCTGATACGTGACCAGTCGCTCGACGTCCTCGGGCGGCATGCCCGGCGCCTGGGTGATGACCTCCACGCGCGTCCCGGTGAGGTCGGGGAACGCGTCGAACGGCAGGTGCGTGACGGAGTAGAGCCCCGCGGCGACGAGCGAGAGCACGCCTCCGATGACGAAGAAGCGCTGCTTGAGCGCGAAGCTGACGAGGCGGTTCAATGGTCCGCCCCCGCTCCGCCCGAACGTCGCTTCGCGATCTCGGCCTTGCCGATCGCCGCGCCGCGGTCGAGCACCGAGTCCCCCTTCGCCACGCCGCCGAGGATCTCGGCGAGCAGCGAGGTGCGACGCCCGATGCGCACTGGGCGCGCTTCGATGAGCAGGCCCTCACCCACACGCGACGCGACGACCACGATGGCGTCGCCATCGTTCATCTGCACCGCGCTCGCCGGAACCGCGAGCACCTTCGCGCCGCGCGCGCCGATCAGCTCGGCGTCGGCGGTCATCTCGGCGCGGAGGAGGCGCTGGCCATCGCCGGAGATGCGCGCCCACACTTCGACCGCGCGGCTCATGGAGTCGACCACCGGTGCGATACGGGTGACGCGGGCTTCGAAGACCCGGTCGCGGTACGCGGGCACCGTGAAGCGCACCCGCACATCGGGAGCGATGCTCGCGATCGCCTCTTCCGGGAGATTCAGCTGCACGCCGAGCGTGGACTCGCGCGCGACGGTGATCAGCGGCTGGCCGATGAGGACGACCTGGCCGGGCTGCGCCTGCCGACCGGTGACGATGCCCGCGAACGGGGCGCGCACGATGGCGGCGTGTTCGTCGAGGCCTTCTTCACTTCCCTGTCCGATGAGATGCTCGAGGAAACCCTCGGCGCGAAGTGCCTCTGCCGCGGCGGCTTCGCGGGCGGCGACGGCACCCACCGCATTCGCGCGTGCCCGCTCCACGTCACTCACTGACGTCGCCTTCGCCGCGAGCAGGCGCTCAGCACGCGCGGCCGCGTTGGTCGCGACGGTGGCCGCCGAATCAGCGGCGCGCGACGCACCACGAGACGCGATGAGTCGCTGGCGCGCGTCCATCACCTCGTGCGAATGGATGAGCGCGAGCGGCTGGCCCTCCACGACACGATCACCGGGGAACACGCGGACTTCGAGCACGCGACCTTCGACCACGCTGCCCAGCGGCTGCGTGGACGCGGGATCGGACGTGAGTCGCGCCGGCGCCTGCCAGGCATCGCGCCACTCCGACTCCTCCACGGCGACCAGCGAAAACCGTCCGATCTCCACGGTCTGCGCACTGAGCAAGGCGGTGTCGGCGACGGCGGCGACGGCTTCCGGTGTGGTCTCCTCCGCGCCACCGCAGGCGGCCGAGACGAGCACGAGCGACGTGAGCGCGATGCGTGATGACGTACGGACGATCACTTGGCCTCCAGCGCGCTCGCGCCCATGGCGCGTCGCAGGGCGAGTCGGGTGAGGGCGCGGTCCATCTGACCGCGTACGCCGGCGGCACGTGCCTCGGCGCGCGCGCGATGGGCTTCGAAGAGTTCGGTGAGTGTTGCCGCGCCTTCGCGGTACGCAGCGTCGGCCGCCGATGCCACGAGGTCGGCACGCGCGGCGAAGCCGGCGTCGAACGCGGAGGTGCCGTCGTCCAGTGCCTGCGCGGCGGCGAGCGCAGCGCGGGCTTCAGCGACCACACGTAGCTCCGCGGCGCGAAGCTCGGCGGTGGCGATGATCTCTTCGCCGGCCGTCCGCTCACGGTTGCCGCCGTTGAGGTTGAGCAGCGGCGGCGTGAGGATCACACCGAACGTCGCGGTGGAGAACCCACCGGTCCCCTTGTAGCCACCGGAGAGACCGACGTCCGGCAAGGCGCCGCGCGACTCGGCGGCGTGGCGGCGTTCGGCCTCGCGCGCCGCCGCGCGTGCGCTTGCGAGCAACGGATGGTCGCGGCGCGCGGTGGCGATCATGGTTGCTTCGTCCGGCAGCGCGTCGGTGGCTACCACGGCGTCCGCGAGGACGAGGGCAGCGGGGTCGTCGCGCCCGACAAGCGCGGCCAGCAGCGCACGCGCGTTGACCGCCGCCGCCCGCGCCTGCGCCGCGGTGAATCGTGCACGGTCGGACTCGAGCTGCATGCGCATGGCCGTCGCCTCGGCTACCTCGCCCTCCGCTGCGCGCAGCGAGTCGTAGCGTGCGAGCTCGGCGAAACGCTCGGCTTGTGTGGCAGCGAATCGCGCGAGTTGGTCGGCGGCCCAACTCTCCCACCACGCGACGGCCGTTGCGTACTCCGTGCCGAACGTCGTGGCGATGGAATCGGCGACGGCGCGTGTGCGCGCAGCGCCGAGCGCACTACGGAGGGCGAAGCGCCGCCCGGTGATGTCGATCGGGAGCGTGAGCGTCGCGAAATCGTCGTACGGGATGGGCGCGCCTTCGTTCTCTCGGCGGAGTTCGAGGGTGGGGTTGGCCCATTGGGCGTCGGTGCGTGCGCGACCGACGATGCTCGCGCGGCGGCCGGCCGCGAGCGCAGCTGCCGGGCCGACCGTCGTCGCGCGGCGGACGGCGTCGGCGAGGGTGAGTGGCACATCGGCCCCCTGCGCGCCCGAGACGAGGGGGAGCAGGAGGCCGAGGGCAACGGCGTAGAAGGGGGCGCGTGGGATCATGGCCCCAAGCTAGGCCGCCCGGATGAACCCACGATGAACGCCCCGCAGCGTGCTCGCGGGGCAAGTTCAGCGGGTGGTCCTCGCCCTCCAGTTCGCCAGCAACGCCCGGTAGGCCGCGAGCCGTTCGTTCGCCGCGCGGACCATCGCGTCGGTCGCCGGTGCGTCGCTGCCCTGCAGCGCTGAGATCACCGCTTGGTGGTTGGCCGCCACGCTGCCGAAGCCGTCAGCGCTGGCGAACTCCGCGAGGCCCTTGGTCCGCGCCTCGGCAGCGAGCGTCGCGGCTTCACGCATCGCGTCGTACAGCGCAACGGAGAGGTCGTGCTGCTGCTTGAGCGCGAGCGCAGGCGTCTTCACGCGCGGATCCATCCGCACGGTGAATCGCTTCGTGAGCACGGTGCCGTCGACGGTGAGCCGCGCGGTGTACGTGCCGGGCAGCACCCAGGGGCCTTCGGGCTCACACTTGGTGTTGGAGGGCGTGGCGGAGATGGGGAGTGAGCAGGTCTCGGTGGGACGCGTGTAGTGCAGGTCCCAGACGAAACGCTGCAACCCGGACTTGGTCGACGGCGCCTTGGCCGGACGGAACCAGTAGCGCGGCCAGTTGCCGAGGTCGGCGGGTGCGGGCGTGGGATCGGTAGTCGAGAACTTGCGCACGACGCGACCACTGCCGTCGACGATCTCGAGCATCACCGACTGCGCGTCGTTGCGCAGGTAGTAGTCGACCATCGCGCCATCGGGCGGGTTCTCGGCGCGCGGTTCGTCGGGCGGCACGGGAGTGTCGGTGTACATGGAGTACCGCACCCGTGTCGCGGTGGCCGGCGCGAACAAGGTCACGGGCGCATCGGCCGCGGCGGCGTTCCACTGACGCAGCGGCGTGATGTTGTCGAGGATCCAGAAGCCGCGGCCGTGTGTGCCCACCGCGATGTCATCGTCCTTCACGATGAGGTCGCGGATGCTGATCGACGGCATGTTACGCCGTAGCGGATGCCAATGGTCGCCATCGTCGAGCGAGAACCAGACGTGGTTCTCGGAGCCGGCGAAGAGCAGCCCGCGACGTTTCGGGTCCTCGCGCACCACGTTGATCGTGGAGCCGCTGTCGATGCCGCTCACGATCTCGGTCCAGGTCTTCCCACCGTCACGCGTGCGGTAGATGTGCGGCCGCAGGTCATCGAGCCGCAGCGTGTTCACGGCCGCGTAGGCCGTGCCGGCGTCGAAGTGAGAGGCATCCATGATCGACACTTTCCACCACGGCCCGATCTGCGGCGGCGTGACGTCGCGCCAGGTCTTGCCGTTGTCCCGCGTGACGTGGACCAAGCCATCGTCGGTGCCCGCCCAGACGGTACTCGAGTCGACGTAGCTCGGCGCGATGGTGTAGACGACACCGCGCCGCGTGGGCGTGGCCGCCGGTGTGCCGGTGTACTTGCCGACGCTCGCCGGCACCGCCCAGGTCTCGCGCGAGAGATCGCCGCTCAATCGCTTCCAGGTCTTGCCGCCGTTGACGGTCTCCCAGACGACGTTCGTGCCGTAGTAGAGTTTGCGCGGGTTGATCGGCGAGAAGAGGATCGGCATGGTGCGGATGCCGCGGAAGTAGTCAGGGCCGCTGCCCGCTGCCCCACGCCCCCGCCCCGCATTCGGACTCACGTTCTGCACCTGCCCCGTCTTGCGATCGAACCGCGTGACCGTGCCACCATACACGATGTCGGGATCGAGCGGATCGGGCGCGACGTAGCTGTACTCGCTCGCTCCCACCGGCCGCCAATCACGGTAGGTGATACTGCCGTCGTTGCCGCGACTCGCCACGCAGGCCGAACCGGACTCCTGCTGGCCGCCGCAGACGCGATACGGCCACGCATTGTCGGCGGTGACATGGTAGAACTGTGCGGTGGGCTGGTTGTACCATGAACTCCACGTCTCGCCACCGTTCACCGTGATGATCGCGCCTTGGTCGGCGACCATGAGCATCAGGGCGGGATCGAGCGGATTGATCCAGAGCCGCTGATAGTCGTCGCCCCCGGGAGCCCCACGGAAGGCGGACCAGGTCGCACCGGCGTCGGCGCTCTTCCACGCTACGACGTTCATCGAATACACGATGTTGGGATCGCGCGGGTCGACGGTCACCGCGGCGAAGTCGTCTCCGCGACCATACACCCGATTGTCGTTCGTCGTGCGCGTCCACGATGCGCCGCCGTCGTTGCTGCGATACAAGCCGCTCTTCAGCCCTGCGGTCACGGTCACATAGATGCGGTTGGCATCACTCGGCGCGATGCCGATGCCGAAGCGCCCGACACCATCGGTCGCGGTGGGCAAGCCGCCAGCGAGTTGCGTCCACGTGGTCCCACCGTCGGTGCTCTTGAACAGCCCGCTGCCCGGACCGGAGAACGCCGCGTTCTCCCAGGGTCCCTGACGCGCTTCCCACAGCACCGCGTACACCGTGTTGGGATCGCCCGGCGACAACACGACGTCCGCGCCACCGGTGTTCTCGTCAATATAGAGCACGCGTTCGAACGACTTGCCGCCGTTCACCGAGCGGAAGATGCCGCGCTGGGTGTTGGGCCCGTACGGATGTCCGAGTACGGCAACGAAAAGACGATTCGGGTCGCGCGGATCGATGGCGATGCGTGGGATCTGTTGGCCGTCACGCAGACCGAGGTGGGTCCACGTCTTTCCCGCGTCCGCGGAGCGGTACACGCCGTCACCGGTGGAGAGGTCCGGCCGCTGCAGGCCTTCGCCCGATCCCACGTAGACGATGTTCGGATCGCTGGGCGCGACCTCTACCGCGCCGATGCTGCCGGTGGGCATCGCATCGAAGATCGGATTCCACGTGCGGCCGGCGTCGGTGGTCTTCCAGACCCCACCGTTGGTCACCGCCATGTAGAACGTGTTCGGTTGGGTCGGTACACCGACGGCGCTCTTGGTGCGGCCTGCCCGGAACGGACCGATGTGGCGCCACATGAGTGCGTCGGTGGCGTTCGACGGGATGGTCGCCTGCGCGTCGAGCGGCGCGGAACTGACGAGCATCGCGATCGCGATGATGAACGGACGGGACATGGTTGACCCTGGCTGACGGTGTGCCGCAGAATCTCGGGGCCGCGAGCGCATTGTCCAGCGCCGAGCTTCAGCTCGTCGGGAAATCCAGCACGACGCGGGTCCCGCGCGAGTGGGGCGCACTCGCCGTGGTGTTCGCGTCCTCCGACCTCGCCGTCTCGCCGAACTCCATCCGCGCCCCGTGCCGCCGAACGATCGACGCGGCGATCGCGAGACCGAGCCCGCTGCCGTCCGGCACGAGCCGCCGGGCCTCGGCGCCGCGGAAGAATCGCTCGAACAACCGTGCGCGTTCCTCAGGCGCGATGCCGATGCCCTCGTCGATCACCTCAAGTTGCGCCGGATTCCCCCGCGCACGAACGGTCACCGTGCCACCGGGATGTGAGTAGCGGATCGCATTGTCGACCAGGATGCCCACCAACCGCGCGAGCGTGAGGGCTTCACCCCGGATGGGCACTTCGTCCGGCACGTCGACCACCAGTCGGATCCCGCGTGTGCGCGCGAGTGCTTCGAACGCGGAGGTCGCATCAGCGACGATGTCGTCGAGGAAGATCGGCTCGAGCTTGGCGGGTGCCGCAGTCGCATCGGCGCGCGCGAGCTCGAGCAGTTCATCGGCGAGCCGCGACATCGTCTCCAGCTCCGCGCGCGTCTGCTCGAGGGCCGAGCGATCGTCCGCCGAACCGGGCGGTGCCGCGAGAGCGAGTTCTCCGATCCCGCGCGCGCGTGCGATGGGCGTCCGCAGTTCGTGCGCCGCATCGGCGAGGAATCGGCGTTGATTCCCGAGCGCAGCATCGAGGCGGTCGAGCAGTGCATTGAAGCGCGTCCCGAGCCGGCCGAGCTCATCGTCGGCCACGGCGATGGGAAGACGCCCCTGCGCGTCAGCCGTGATGCGATCGGCGGCATCGGCCATCGCGCTCACAGGCTGCAGCGTGCGGCCGGTGAGCACCCAGCCGGCGAGCAGGGCGAGTCCGAACGCGAGCGGCACCGCGAGCAGAGCCCAGCGGTCGATTTGCCGCTGCTGCCGGATGAGCGGCTCCGCCGACGCGGCGAGGCGGATCTGCCACCCCGGTGCGAGTTCCGGGTTGAGCGGAACGACTCGCTCCCGCACCGGCGCCGCGAGTGGCTGCGTCGGCGCCACCCGCACGAACGCATTGGGTTGGTGCACCCGCCCTTCGGGCGTGATGAACTCGATGCGTCGGTCCGGGATCACCAGTTCGCCGGCGATGTGATCGAGCGTCGGTGCGATTTGCCGATACTCGGCGATCTCGACACGGAAGAAGCTCTGCACGATCGCCGTGGACGACGACATCGATCGCGCGAATTCGCGTTCGAGCGACGTGCGGACGAGCGTGCGCGCGACCAACGTCGCCGCGAGCAGCAGCACGAGGATGGTGCCGGCGTACCAGAGCGTGAGTCGGAGCCGGATGCTGCGGGCGGGCCGCGCAACGCGCTGGGGAGTCGGGACCGCAGCGTTCATCGCCGCCTGCCCGCGCTGGACCCCGAGGCCGGATCGCTCGGGCCGAGTCGGTAGCCGGCCCCGCGCACCGTCTCGACTAGCGGGAACTCTCCCGGGAAGTCGATCTTCTTGCGCAGGCGACCGATATAGACGTCGATGACATTGGAGAAGGGATCGTAGTTCTGATCCCAGGCGTGTTCGCTGATACGCTCACGGGTGATCACCTCGCCAGGGTGCCGCATGAGCACCTCGAGGACGGCGAACTCCTTGGTGGTGAGCGTGATGCTGCGATCCCCGCGCCGCGCGGCGCGCGCGCCGGTGTCGAGCGCGAGATCATGGACCTGCAGCACGGCGGGCAGGACGTCGGCCGGTCGACGCAACAGCGCGCGCAGCCGGGCGACCAGTTCTCCCAGCGAGTACGGCTTGACGATATAATCGTCTGCACCGGTATCGAGTCCTGCGATGCGGTCCTCGACCGCGTCGCGCGCGGTAGCCATGAGAATGCGCAATGGGGTGCCGCGGGCGCGAAGACGGCGACAGACTTCAAGACCGTCGACATCGGGCAGTCCGAGGTCGAGCACGGCAGCGTCGTAGGGCGTGATGGCGGATTCGCGCAATGCCGTGGCGCCGTCCGGAGCGACGTCGACAGCGAAGCCGGCGTTGCGCAGGAACTGGGCGGCGGTCGCCGCCATGCGAGGGTCGTCCTCCACCAGGAGCAGGCGCATTCGATGGTGAATCTAGCGCGGCACGATCAACGGACGATGAACGGGGACCTGGTCCTGCCGCCGAAGGTCGCGCTCGTCCTGGGCGGCGGCGGCCTCAAGGGTTTCGCTCACATCGGGGTGCTGCGCGCCTTCGAGGAGCGCGGCATACGACCGACCGTCGTCGCCGGCACCAGCATCGGCGCGCTGATCGCGGCGGCGTACGTGGGTGGTATGCCCATGGAGGAGATGGAGACGCGAGCCTTGGCGCTCAGCAAGGGCGACCTCTTCCGCATCGACCACATCTCGATGGTCACCAAGCGGATGTTGTCGCCATCGCTGTATCTCGCGAAGCCGCTGGAGAAGCTCGTGCGGGAGATCGTGCCGAAGGGCACCTTCCGCGACTTGCCTCGGCCGCTGCTCGTGAACACCGTCGACCTGGAATCGGCATCGCAGGTGTTGTGGGGTCTGCCCGGGTTGCAGGATGTGACGGTCGCCGAGGCGGTGTACGCCTCCTGCGCGCTGCCGGGCTTCTTCCCGCCGGCGATCGTCGGCGGCCGCACCTGCGCTGATGGCGGCATCTCCGACAACGTGCCCGCATTGGCCGCCTCACACGGCATGGACGCCGTGATTGCCGTGGACGTGGGAAGCTCCAACATCGCCCGGGCGCGCCGGATCAAGCAGAAAGGCTTCGCAACTATATACATGCGCGCCGCACAGATCATGATGAGGTCGCTTCAGTCGCTGCAGTTGGCGCGCTGGCACGGGCCGCCACTGCTGCTCGTACGTCCTGCGGTGTGGCAGTACGGGTGGTTCTCGTTCGCGCACGTACGGCGCATGATCGACCTCGGCTACGAGGCGGCGAACGACGCACTCGATCGCGCGGGCGCCTCACTCATGCTCGGCGGGGTGTGGCCGCGGCGGGTGGTCGACGTGCGGGTGGACCACACCGCCTGCACCGGCTGCGGGCTCTGTGTATCGCTCGCGCCGCGGACCATGACGATGAACCGCGACGGGAAAGCGGAGGTGTTGGTGAGCCCGGTGGAGTGGTCGCGGGCGGACGGCGACTTCGTGCATCAATGCCCGACGAACGCGATCCACGTGGATGCGGTTCAGGGGCCACACCGATGGCCGACACTAGAAATGCCCATCCTCGAAGAGTGAGACTAGATTTCCGCCATGTCCTCCCACAACACCTTCCGCAGCCGCGACACGCTGAGCGTCGACGGGCAGACTTACGTCTATTACCGTCTCGACGCGCTGTCCGGCCTCGCCGGCAACACCGTTGCCCGCCTCCCCTTCTCGCTCAGGGTCCTCCTCGAGAACCTCCTCCGCAATGAGGACGGCGGCTTCGTCAAGCCCGCCGACATCGAGGCCCTAGCACGCTGGGACGTCAGGCAGCCCGTCGACAAGGAGATCGCGTTCCGCACCGCGCGTGTGCTCCTCCAGGACTTCACTGGCGTGCCCTGCGTCGTCGATCTCGCCGCCATGCGCGACGCGATCGCCACACTCGGCGGCGACCCGGGCAAGATCAACCCGCTGCAGCCGGTGGACTTGGTCATCGACCACTCGGTGCAGGTCGATGAATACGGCGTCGAAGCCGCGGAGCTGCTCAACACCAAGCTCGAGTACGAGCGCAATGGTGAGCGCTACCAGTTCCTGCGCTGGGGCGGCACGGCGTTGCGCAACTTCCGCGTGGTCCCGCCGGGCACGGGCATCTGCCATCAGGTGAACCTCGAGTACCTCGGTCAGGTCGCGTTCGTGGGAGAGGAGGACGGCAAGAAGTCCGTCTACTGCGACTCGCTCGTCGGCACGGACTCGCACACCACCATGATCAACGGCTTGGGCGTGCTCGGCTGGGGTGTCGGTGGTATCGAAGCCGAAGCGGCGATGCTCGGCCAGCCGGTGTCGATGCTGATCCCCGAAGTCATCGGCTTCAAGCTCGTCGGCAAGCTTCCGGTGGGCGCGACGGCCACCGACCTGGTGCTCACCTGCACCGAGATGCTCCGCAAGAAGAAGGTGGTCGGCAAGTTCGTCGAGTACTACGGCCCGGGCCTGAGCTCACTCGCCCTCGCCGACCGCGCGACGATCGCGAACATGGCGCCCGAATACGGTGCGACCATGGGCTTCTTCCCGGTCGACGACGAGACACTCAAGTACCTGCGCCTTTCCGGGCGAAGCGAACATCAAGTGAAGCTGGTCGAGGCGTACTGCAAGGCGCAGGGCCTGTTCCGCACCAGCGAGACGGCCGACCCGGTGTTCACTGACACGCTGGAACTCGATCTCTCGACGGTCGTGCCCTCGCTCGCCGGCCCCAAGCGTCCGCAGGACCGTATCGCCCTCACCAACGTGAAGGCCAACTACGCCGATTCGTTCAAGGCCGAGCGTGAGCGTGTGGCCGCCGCGGCTGCGGCGAAGGGTGGCACGGCGACTGCGGTGGATCTCGCGCCGGCAGCGGTGAAGACCTCGCACCGCGGGTCGGATTTCGAGCTCAAGGATGGCGCGGTGGTCATCGCCGCCATCACGAGCTGCACCAACACGTCCAACCCGAGCGTGATGCTCGCGGCCGGCCTGCTCGCGCAGAAGGCCGTTGCGGCCGGGCTCTCCACGAAGCCCTGGGTGAAGACCTCGCTCGCGCCGGGCTCGAAGGTGGTGCGCGACTACTTCGAGAAGGCGGGCGTGCAGCCGGCGCTCAACACGCTCGGCTTCCAGATCGTCGGATACGGCTGCACCACCTGCATCGGCAACTCGGGTCCGCTGCCGGAGACCATCTCCAAGGCGATCGACGACGGCAAGCTCACGGTGGCGGCGGTGCTCTCGGGCAACCGCAACTTCGAAGGCCGCGTGAATCCGCAGACGCGCTTCAACTATCTCGCATCGCCGCCGTTGGTCGTGGCGTACGCGCTCGCGGGCCGGATGGACATCGATTTCGACAAGGAACCCATCGGCGTCGGCAGCAAGGGCCCGGTGTTCCTGCGCGACATCTGGCCATCATCGAAGGAAGTCGAGGACACCGTGCTCAGCTCGGTGAAGCGCGAACACTTCGAGAAGGAGTACGCCGACGTGTTCGGCGGTGACGCCGAGTGGAAGTCCATCAAGGCACCCACCGGCAGCCGGTACGCGTGGGACGACAAGTCCACGTACGTGAAGCACCCGCCGTACTTCGAAGGCATGACCATGACACCGCCGGGCGTGAAGGCGATCGCCAAGGCGCGCGTGCTCGGCATGTTCGGCGACTCCATCACCACCGACCACATCTCGCCCGCGGGTTCGATCGCGGAGAAGAGCCCGGCCGGCGTGTGGCTCAAGTCACTCGGCGTGGAGAAGAAGGATTTCAACTCCTACGGTGCCCGCCGCGGCAACCACGAAGTCATGATGCGCGGTACGTTCGCGAACATCCGGCTCAAGAACGACCTCACGCCGGGCATGGAAGGCTGGTGGACGCGCACGGCGAAGGACGCCGAGCCGACGTCGTTCTACGAAGCGTCCCAGGCGTACGAGAAGGCCGGCACTCCGCTCGTGATCATCGCGGGGAAGGAGTACGGCACGGGCTCCTCGCGCGACTGGGCAGCGAAGGGCACCATGCTCCTCGGCGTTCGCGCCGTGATCGCCGAGAGCTTCGAGCGCATCCATCGCTCCAACCTCGTGGGCATGGGCGTGATCCCGCTGGAGTTCATGAACGGCGAGACGCGCCAGTCGCTAGGGCTGACGGGCTTCGAGTCGATCACCATCGAAGGCATGTCCGAGACCATGTCACCGCGCGCGACGCTCACGGTGAAGGCCGATGGCAAGACCTTCCAGGTGCGCAGCCGCATCGACACGCCGGAGGAGATGAACTACTACCGGCATGGGGGGATCCTGCAGTACGTCTTGAGGCAGTTGGCGCGATAGGCGGTACGGCGCTGTGAGTTGTGAGTCATGAGTTGGCAGCAGCGGCGGGGAGGGGACTCACACGGAGTCGCTCTCCCCGTAGTATTTCCCTTGCGTACGTCCTCACACCCCGCACCTCCCACCTCCCCACGGGTGAGCAGATCCCTCCGCGTCCTGTACAATCCGGCCTCCGGTCGCGGCCGTGGCGCGCGTGCGATCGGCGGGATCCGGGCGGCGTTCGCGCACTATGGGTTCACCGATGTGCGGGGGACGGAGCGCTCGGGTGATGAAGCGCGGCTGGTACGCGAGGCGCTGGACGACGGCATCGAGACGATCGTCGTGGCAGGGGGCGATGGCACCTGGTCCAAGTGTGCGGTTCCGCTCGCGCGCGCGGGGTCTCCGGCGCGGATCGCATTGCTGGCCGCGGGCACGGGAAACGACTTCGCCAAGAACCTCGGGCTCGACCCGCGTCATCCCTCGGCGCTGGCCAAACGCCTCGCCGACGGCGATGTGCGCGAGCGGCGGGTCGATATGGGGCGTGTCGACGATCATTGGTTCTTGAACGTCGCCGGTTTCGGCTTCGATGCGGCAGTGCTCGAAGCGACGCAGCGCAGCACGCTGCTCCGCGGGCCGGCCCTCTACGTCGGCACGGCCTTGCGCGAGATCCTCTCGTACGAGGGTATCGAGGTGCGCATCGATGGCGCGGCCTCGCAGCGCTACCTGCTCACGGTGTTCTCCAACGGTAAGTTCTTCGGCGGCACGTTCCGCATCGCGCCGGATGCGCAGATCGACGACGCACGACTCGATGCGATCCTCATCGACGACGTGGCGAAGTTGAAACGCCCGCTACTCCTCGCAAGTGCGATCTCCGGTTCCCATGTGCGCGGACCACACTGCACACATCGCCGCTTCGCCGATCTGCGACTTGAGTTCGCCGAAGCACCGTTCTGTGAGATCGACGGGGACCTCGTGCGCACCGCCAGCGCGAGGGTGGAGGTCGCCAGCGTTCCCGCGGCACTCCGCATCGTCGATCACTGAGTCACGGGTCCACCGGACAGGGGAACCTTCTCCTCAGTCGGCAGGTTGAATCAGTTCGACTCCAACCACGTAGGCCCCGACATGATCACCGACCTCATCGTTTCCCGCAGCATTCGCGCGGTCATCGCCATCGCCGCACTCGCGAGCGCCGCGAGCGCACTCGAGGCGCAGTCCGGCCCCGCCTTGGGCAGCATCGCCCCCGACTTCTCCCTGCCCGGCGCCACCAAGGACGGCATCCTCTCCAAGAACGTCTCACTCGCCGGACTGCGTGGCCGCACGGTCGTCATCGCGTTCTTCCCCAAGGCCCGCACGCCGGGCTGCACGCATCAGATGGAAGCGTATCGCGATCAGTTCGCGACGCTCTTCAACGAAGGAAAGGACGTGACCGTGCTGGCCGTCAGCACCGACGACCCCGAGACGCTCCGGAAGTGGGCCGCCGAACAGAAGTTCCCCGTCACGTTCGTCAGTGATGAGCGCGGCGTGCTCGCGAAGCCGTACGATGTGAAGTATCCTGCTATCAACATGTATCGTCGCGTCCTCTTCGTGGTCGCACCGGACGGCAAAGTCGCCCACGTGATGCGGCCGTTCCGGGAGCTCTCCGCGGACGCCTACACCGAACTCGCATCGGCCGTGAAGAAGGCCGGCGCGAAGTAAGCCCACTCGCACTCGGATCCCCGCAATGACCCGCTTCGTCCGTTCACCGATGCACCGCGCGTTCACGCTCGCCGTGGTGGCCACCGCCGCCGTCGCTCTGCACGCCGCGCCGATGCGTGCTCAGCAGCCCGCCACACCGGCGCCGGACAACGGCCCCAAGGTCGGCGACATGGCGCCCGACTTCACACTGCCCGGCGCGACGAAGGCCGGCGTGACCACCAAACCCGTCAAGCTCTCCAGCCTCCGCGGCCAGACGGTCGTCATCGCCTTCTTCCCGCGCGTGCGCACCAGCGGCTGCACGGCGCAGATGAACTCGTACCGCGACCAGTACGCGACGCTGTTCAACGGCGGCAAGGGTGTGACTGTGCTCGCGGTCTCCACCGACAGCGCATCGCAGCAGGCGAGCTGGGCGACCGAGGCCAACTTCCCCGTCACCTTCGTCAGCGACGTCGCCGGCACACTCGGCGCGCCGTACGACGTGATGGTGGAGCGCAACGGCCAGAAGTTCATGCGCCGCGTGCTCTTCGTCGTCGGGCCGGATGGTCGGATCACTCATGTGATGCGCCCCTTCCGCGAGCTCGCCGCCGACTCCTACACGGAGCTCAAGGCCGCCGTCGAGAAGGCGTCCGCCGGCAAGTGATGTCACCTGGCTCGGCGCGCGATGTGGCGGCGGACCTTCGGGCCTGTTACGACGCCGCCGTCGCCGCCGCCGACCCAGCCCGGGTAGTGTACGCGGGCCTCGAAGCCCACGCCGCCGCCCTCGCACCCCGACGTCAGCGCCCGCACTGGGTGATCGCGCTCGGCAAGGCCGCTCCCGCCATGGCGGGAGCGGCCATCGTGTTCTGCCACCGCACCGGCCGTACGCTCGCCGGCGCGCTCGTCGTCGGTGCGAGCGATTCCCGACACGCCACCGCGATGGACGTCCCCTCGAGCGAGTTGGAGAAGCTCGACGCGCTGATCGGCGACCACCCGGTGCCTGGCGCGCGCTCGGCTGACGCCGCCGTCCGCCTCGCCGAGTTCTGCACCCAGGTGCGCGGCGATGACGTGGTGCTGGTGCTCATCTCGGGCGGAACCTCCAGCTTGATCGGCGCCCCGATCTCCGGCGTCCGCGCCGAGGATCTCGCCGCGCTCAATGCCCTGCTCTTGGGCGCCGGAATCCCGATCGACAAGACCAACGCGGTGCGCAAACGCTTCGCCCGCTGGGGGGCCGGACGACTGGCACAGGCGCTGCAACCGGCGCTGGTGCTGCCCATCCTCCTCTCGGACGTCCCCACGGAGGACCCGGCGATGATCGGCTCGGGCCCGATCTCTCCCGACCCGCTCGAGGCCCAGCAGGTGGAGGTGATGCTGCGCGACGCGGGGCTCGCACGGCGTGTCCCTCTGTCGATCGCCTCGGTGATCGGCACCATGCGTTCCGGTGTCTATCCCGAGACGCCGAAGCCCGACGAGGCACCGTTCGAGACCGTCGCCAAACCGTTCGTGGTGGGCAACACGGCAGCGCTCGAAGCGGCCGCTGTCGAGGCCGCGCGTCGCGGATACGACCCCGTGGTGCTGTCGCAGTCAATGCTCGAGGGTGACGCCACAGCGGCCGGCCGGGTCCTCGCGCACCTCGCGGCTCGGTCGGTCCCCGGTTGTTGCCTCATCTGGGGCGGCGAAACGACGGTGCGGCTGCCGGCGGAACACGGACTCGGCGGACGCTGCCAGCAGCTGGCACTCGCCGCCGCCGAGGTGTTCGATGAGCGGCGGGTGCAGGGCACATGGATGCTGGCGGCGGGCACCGACGGCCAAGACGGCCCCTCCCCCGCGGCCGGAGCGATCGTGAACGTGTCAACCTGGCGCCGCAGTGCGGAGAACGGGGCGGCTCCGCGCCGTGCGCTGGCCCGTTGTGACGCCTACGGCGCGCTTGATGCCGACGATGCGCTCCTCGCCGCTCGCCACACCGGCACGAACGTGATGGATCTCGTGGTGGCGGTGCGAGTGTAAGGGGGCGAAATTGCACGCATGACCACGCGTGCCCCATTCACCGTCGCCATCATCCAGGATGGCGTCGCCGCGACCGCTGACGCGACCCTTGTCGCCACCGAGGCGCGCATCCGCGATGCGCATGCCAAAGGCGCACAGGTGATCTGCCTCAAGGAACTCTTCAACGCGCCGTACTTCTGCAAGAAGCTCGACGCGTCGCGCTTCGACCTCGCTGAACCCGTCACGGGTCCGACGCTCACGCGCCTCAGAGCGGTCGCCAAGGAACTCGCCGTCGTGCTGGTGGTGCCGTTCTACGAGAAGCAGGCGCCGGGAGTGTATCGCAATAGCGCCGCGGTGATCGACGCCGACGGCTCGCTGCTGGGACTCTATCGCAAGATGCACATCCCACACGACCCGTTGTTCGAGGAGAAGTACTACTTCGCCCCGGGCGAGTCATCGTCGCCGGTGCAGCCCAAGGGTGTGCGCGGCCCCGACGGCGAGGCGGGCGGCTATATGGTGTGGAAGACGCGCTACGCGACCATCGGCGTGCTCATCTGCTGGGACCAGTGGTATCCGGAGGGCGCGCGCATCACCGCGCTACTCGGCGCCGACATCCTCTTCTATCCCACGGCGATCGGCTGGCATCCGGCGGAGAAGGCCGAGTGGGGTGCGGCCCAGGTGGACGCATGGCGTACGGCACAGCGTGCGCACGCGATCGCCAACGGCGTGTTCGTCGCATCGCCAAACCGAACGGGTTTCGAACCCGAAGCCGGCACCGACGGCATCGAGTTCTTCGGCCATTCGATGATCTTCGATCCGTACGGCCGCTACATGGCGCAAGCCGAGACGGGTGACACCACGCTCATCGCGAAGTGCGACCCGGCACTCATCGAGTACACGCGGCGCAACTGGCCCTTCCTGCGGGATCGTCGTGTGGATTCGTACGGGCCGATCCTCAGCCGTTGGATCGGATCGTGATCCGCTGGCCTGCCGAGTGGGAACGGCACGACGCCACGTGGATCTGTTGGCCGCACCACGAGCCTGATTGGCCGGGCAAGTTCGGGCCGCTCCCGTGGGTGTACGCCGAGATCGCGCGTGTGCTCGCAGAGCATGAGCGCGTGCACATCCTCGTCCATGACGAAGCCACCGAGGAGCAGGCGTGGCACTGCCTTCGGATGCACGAGGTGCGCGAGAGTCGCGTGCACCTGCATCTCTGCCCGAGCGACCGGGTGTGGTTGCGCGACTCGGCGCCCACCGCCGTGCAGCTCGCCGACGGGAGCGTGCGATGGGTGAACTGGGGCTTCAATGCTTGGGCGAAGTACGATAACCACGCGCTCGACGGCCGGATCGGCGCCTTCATCGCTGACCACACCGGACTGGCGCGGCACGAGCCACAGCGTGCCGATGGCCGCGGTCGCGTGATCCTCGAGGGCGGCGGGATCGAGACCGACGGACTCGGCACGATGCTGGTGACCGAGGAGTGGTTGTTGACCGATGTACAGGTGCGCAATCCCGGAATGACGCGGGAGGCGTACGAGCGTCTTTTCGCAGAGGAACTCGGCATCACCAAGACGATCTGGCTTGGCGAAGGCTGCGTGGGCGATGACACCCACGGGCACGTGGACGACGTCGCGCGGTTCGTGGCGCCGGGCGTCGTGGTGCTGGCGCACGAGGAGGACCCCGAGGACGAGAACCATGCGCGATCACTCGACAACCTCGAGCGCTTGCGCGGGGCGACCGATGCGCGTGGCGAACCGATCAAGACCGTGACACTGCCGTATCCTCGGCCAGTGATCATGGACGGGACACGACTGCCCGCGAGTTATGCGAACTTCTACATTGCCAATGGCGTGGTGATCGTTCCGACGTTCAACGACGCCAACGACCGGATCGCACTGAACACGTTGGCCGGGTTGTTCCCGGGCCGCGAAGTGGTTGGCATCCACGCCGTGGACCTGGTGTGGGGGCTGGGCACGTTGCATTGCCTCACGCAGCAACAACCGGCCGCTCGCAGCCGCCGAGGGAAGAGCCGTACATGAGCGAACCCACCGGGACGGATCCCATCCGCGAGGCGCTGCAGGCGCGACTCGGTGGGCAGTACGCCATCGAGGGGCTGTTGGGCCAGGGTGGCATGGGCAGCGTGTACCGCGCTCGGGACATCACGCTCGACCGTGCCGTGGCGATCAAGGTCATCTCGGGTGACGTCGCCACCAATCCGCAGCTGCGCGACCGCTTCCTGCTCGAGGCGCGAACGGTCGCGAAGCTGCGGCATCCGAACATCGTGGCCGTGTACGCGGCTGGTGACGCGGGCGGGCTGCTCTACTTCGTGATGGAGCTGGTGCCGGGCGAATCGCTGCGCGATCTGCTCACGCGTGAGCAGAAGGTGGAGCCGGCGCGGGCCGAACGGATCCTGCACGAGCTCGCGCTCGCGCTCGACTACGCGCACAGCAACGGGATCGTGCACCGTGACGTGAAACCGGAGAACATCCTGCTCGACCGCGAGACCGGTCGAGCGATGCTCACCGATTTCGGCGTCGCGCGTGCGCTCGAAGGCGATGGCCGCATGACCGGCACCGGCATGATCCTCGGCAGCCCGCGCTACATGAGTCCGGAACAGGCGTCGGGTGACGCGACGATCGACGGCCGCAGCGACCTCTACTCGCTGGCGCTGGTCGGCTACGAGATGTTCACCGGCAAGCCGGTGGTCGATGCCTCGAACGTCGCCGGCATGCTGGTGAAGCATCTCACCGAGACGCCCAAGCCGCTAGCCGACGCGGTCGTGTCGGTGCCGGAGGGTGTAGCGACGGCGATCGACCGTGCGCTGGCGAAAGACAGGGCGCAGCGTTGGGCGAACGGTCGCGAGATGGCCGATGTGATCGGCATGGCGTGGACGCCGGCCGGAGGGATGTCGGGCAGCGGGATGCGTACCGCGGTCGGTGGCCTCGGCGCACTTGGATCGCCTGGGAGGACTGCGGCGAGCAAGGGACGGTCGATGGTGATCGGCGGCGTGGCGGTGGCCGCGCTGGCGGCCACGGCGTGGGCGATGTTCGGCGGCAGCGGCGTGCCGCGCGGGGTCGACCCCCGACGCTCGTACGCGGTGATGCCGTTCGAGGTCCAGAGCGGCAACGCCGACATCAAGTGGTTGCGCGACGGCGCGGTGAACATGCTCACGCTGGCGCTCGCGCAGTGGAAGGATCTGGACGTCGCGGACTATGAGCGTACGATGGTGTTGGTGCGTGACGCGGGGCTCGAAGAGAAGCGCGTGGACATCGACAAGGCCCTGGAGATCGCACGGCGTGCGAATGTGTGGACCGTGGTCACGGGTACCATCACCACGACGAGCGATTCACTCCGCGTCGACGCGCGGCTCTACGACGTGGCGAGCGGACGTTCACTGCAGACGGAGTCGCGGAGTGTCGGACTCGGCACCGACCCGCGTCCGCTGTTCGATGGGTTGGCGCGGTACCTCATCGGTGTGGCCGGTGTGACGGGCACGGAGAGTGTGGACCTCGCGGCGGCGACGACCAACTCGCTGGTCGCGTACCGCGCGTACCTCGAGGGTGTGCGGGCGCTCTTCTCGTGGCAGATGCGGCGCGCGGACTCGCTGTTCGACGTCGCCGTCCGCAATGATTCGTCGTTCGCGCTCGCGTGGCACAAGCGCTCGCTGGCACTCGGCTGGGGCGACGCGAGCAGCCCGGGCTATCTCGAGAGCTCAGCACGTGCGCTCGCGCTGGTGGATCGTCTGCCGGCACGCGAGCAAGCGCTGGTGCGCGGGCACCACGCGCTGTCTCGCGGGCTGCGCACGAGCACCACCGGCGGCGACGGCCGCGCGGAGCTCAAGGAGGCGCAGGGGATCTACCGCACACTCATCGAGAGTGACCCGGGCGTGGCAGAGGCGTGGTACGGCTACGGTGACGCGCTGTTCCATGAGACGTTCGACCCGACGGATCTCAATGCGAGCACGGGTCGCATGACGGCGTCGATGCGCGCATTCGAGCGCACGTTGGCGCTCGACTCGACGTTCCATCTCGCGTATTCGCATCTCATCCAGCAGTACCAGATGGTGACCGGTCAGAACGGCGTCCTTCTCGTCGGCGACAGCATCCAGATCGTCGCCGACTCGGCGGACCTCAAGCGCCTCGGTGGCGCGGCGGGCATCGCCGCGCTGCGCGACACCGCCATCGCACGCGGCTTCAGGGCGACACGTGGGTGGGTGAGGGCCGACCCGGACGCCGTCCCCGCCGCCGCGATGCTGGCGAATGGATACATCCAGGCGGGACAGACGGACTCCGCGCTCGCCTTCCTCGATCGGGCACTCCAGCGCCCTGCGCTCGCGAACTCGTCGCTACGGTTCATGGCCGGGATCTACCAGATGGTCGCCGACGATCCTCGGGGAGTCGAGTCGCTCCTGCAGGCGACGCGGACGCTCTCCCCCGAAGCGATGCGCCGCGAGGTGCCCGAAGGGGATCGGTTCAGCATACTCGCCTCAACGGTGACGGCGGCGGCGATGAGCGGCAGCAGTACCGAGATCAATCGCACCGTCGACTACTTCGTCCGAACCGACTCCGTCGTCCCGTTCGGCAACGTGCCTACTCGCCCGTTGCTCGAGGGATACAGGATCGGCCTCACCGGTGCTGTGCGCGGGTCGCTGTCGACGGAGGAACGAAAGCAACTGTTGGCCGGTCTCACTCGCGCATCGGCATCACCGAGTGGCGCCATGCAGCAGATGCGCCAGGGCATGCTCCCGCTCGCCTACGCGGCGTTCATGCTCACCGGCGACACCGCGTTCGCGAGCATCGTGAAGGCTGCGTCACCGCCAAACATCGGTCAGCCCGACCTGGAAGCGCGGTTGGCGTTGTCGCGAGGCGACACGGCCGCGGCACGCCGCATCGCGTTGACCTTCTCGCCCGCCGACTCGGTGAAACGCGCGCGACTCGGATTGGCGGGGCTGCGCACCGTCGCGCGTGCCGAGGTGCTGGAAGCACTCGGTGACAAGCGCGGCGCGATCGCGCAATACGAAGCCATGCACCCGAGCCGATTCAACACCACCTTCATCGACCCCGGCTTCGCAGTGTACGTGCGCACGTTCGCCGCGCGTGCCCGACTCTATGAACAAGTCGGCGAACGCGACAAGGCGATCGCCGCCTGGCAGGAGTTCCTCCGCCGCTGGGAGAAGGGCGACAGCATCACCGAACCGGCACGCGCCGAAGCGCGCGCCGCACTACAACGTCTCCGCGACTCCGCCCCCCGCCGCTGAATGATGCCGCGTCTCAACGCGCTCGCCCTCCTCCTCGCAGTCGCATTCACCGCCGCCTGCGGTGAACAACGCGGGCCCGTCGTGTTCGGCATGGCCGGCCCCTTCGAGGAAGGGTTCGGTCGCGCCAACCGTCAAGGCGCCGAACTCGCCGTGCGCGAGATCAACGCCGCAGGTGGCATCAAGGGGGATTCGCTCTTCATCCGATTCATGGACGACGGCGGTGAGGGCTCGCGCGCCGCGTCCATCGCGCAAGGCTTCGTGGACAACGACAGCATCGTCGCGGTCGTGGGACACGTCACCTCCGGTGCGATGCTCGCCGCCGCGCGCGTCTACGACGGGCAGCTCACGGCGGTCGCCACCACGGCGTCGTCCGCCTCGCTCTCCGGCATCTCGCCGTGGGTGTTCCGCGTCATCTCCTCCGACGTGCAGAACTCGGTGGACCTCGCGAAGTTCGCCACACGACTCGGCAAGAAGCGGGTGGCCATCCTCTACGAGAACAGCGCCTACGGTCGTGGTCTCGCGGACAACTTCCGCAAGGCATTCCCCGATTCCGTCATCGGACTCGACCCCATCTCCGAGGGCGGCGACGGCGCCGAGATCTACGTGAGCTGGGTCGCCGCGCGGCGCCCCGATCTCGTCTTCGTCGCCGGAACCGAACGCTCGGGCATCGCGATCCTGCGCGAGGCGCGGCGGCAGAAGGTCACCGCAGAGTTCCTCGGCGGCGACGGATGGACCGGCGTTGCGGTCGACTCCGCCTCCGAGGGTGCGCTGGTCGGCGCGCCCTTCACGGCACTCGACCCGCGGCCGCGGGCGCAGGAGTTCGTAAGCGCGTTCCGCGAAGCGTTCGGACAGGACCCCGATGGCAACGCCGCGCTCGCGTACGACGCCGTGAAGCTCCTCGCGAGCGCGGTCGACGCCGTGGGTCGCGACCGCGCGAAGATCCGCGAATGGCTCGCCACCAGCACCGGCCCCAGCGCGCATGCCGGCGTCACCGGCACCATCGCGTTCGATTCACTCGGCGACCCGGCCGGCCAGGCGTTCACCATGACGCGGATCGTCCGCGGGAAGCTCACCGTCGCCGAGCGAGGCACGCCGTGAACCTCCTCGAACTGCGCACCATCCGCTCGCGCCTCATCGCCGGCTTCACGCTGCTGGTCGGGCTCGTGGTGTTCGCCGGCTCCATCGGCTACTTCGCCATCGGCGCGTTCAGCCGCGAACTCGGTGGTACGCTTGTCTCGGTGCGCCGCGAGGGCGAACTCACCGGAAAGCTGCGCACCAGTCTGGAGCGCGAACTCGGCAAGGCCTCGGTGTTCCTCGCCCGCGGCGACGCCGGCTCGCGAGCAGCGTTCCGCGACGCCGCGTGGCAGGCCCATGCCGCGCTGGGCGAACTGAACAACAGCCCCGGCCTCACCTCGACCGAACTGGGACTCATCGCCACGATCGACGAATCGCTGTCGAGGGTGGAAGTGGGACTCGCCCAAGCGCATCTGCTCCGCGACCTCGGCCGGATTGAAGCCGCGACCGCGCAGGCGGACGCCGTGTTGCCGCTCGAAGCCGAACTCGACCGCGATGTCACACGCCTCGTGGCCATGCGCACCGCGCAGGTCACCCGCGCGACGCAGGACCTCGATGCGGCAGCGAAGGCCCGTCGGCAGTTCCTGCTCGCAGCAGTGATCGGCGCGCTCATCCTCGGCGTGTTCACGTTCGCGAGCGCGTACCGCTCCATCGTGGGGCCGCTGCGGCAGCTGGTGCGGCACGCGCGCAGTCTGAGCGAAGGGCGGCTCGACTTCCGCACGGAGACCGATCTCCCCGGCGAGTTCCAGGAGCTCGCCGAGGCGATGAACAGCACCGCGGCCTCTCTCTCCCGTGTCGCGAGCGTCTCACGCGGCACGGCGGAGGAAGTCGCGACATCCGCGCACCAGCTCACGTCGGCCGCCGACCAGATCTCCATGGCCGCGTCGCAGACGGCGACGGCGATGTCGGAAGTGACCGAGGGCGCCGAAGGGCAGGTGAGTTCGCTGCGCGAAGCCGATGTGGCCTTGCAGGAAGTGCGCGAACGCGCACACACCGTGCGGGCCGGCGCCGAAGAGGTCGCCGATCTCGCGGCGGAGATCGAACGACAGGCGCGCGAGAAACGAGTCGAGATCGCCCGCGCGCGCACGCTGCTCTTCGAGATCCGGCAGTCGGTCGATCGCGCCGCCGCCGAGGTGCGCGAACTCAACAGCACAGCCGAGAGTATCAACCGCTTCGTGGGCATCGTGAGCCGCATCGCCGAGCAGACCAACCTGTTGTCGCTGAATGCGGCGATCGAAGCGGCACGTGCCGGTGTGGCGGGCCGCGGCTTCGCGATCGTCGCCGACGAGGTGCGGAAACTCGCCGATCAGGCGCAGCAGGCGGCGGACGACGTGGTGCAACTCACCGCCGTGGTCTCGCGCCGCGTATCGAGCACCACCGCCGCGATGGAGACCGGATCGCTTCGGGTGGGCGACATCGAGAAGGTATCGACGGGGATCGATGGCGCGCTGGAGTCGATCGGCACTGCCGCGGAGTTCACCAAGGCGGCGGCGGTCGGGCTGGGCGAGGCGGCGGACGCGAACGTGGTTGCCGTGAATAACGCCGTGGCCGGCATCTCGCTCGCCGCGCGGACGGCGGAAGGCCATGCCGCTGCGGCCGAACAGGTGAGTGCGTCGACCGAGGAACAGAGTGCGGCGTGCGAGGAGATGTCGGGCGCCGCGACGGCGCTGCTGCAGGGCTCGATGCGCCTCAAGGACATCGTGGCCGGCCTCCGCACGGAGTGAGCGGCGTGTCACTCGCGCCAGTTCCCGCCGGGACGCCTGCCGTGGTCCTGCTGAGTGGTGGACTGGACTCGACCACCGTGCTGGCCCTCGCGACGAAGGCGGGCTACGCCGTGAACGCCCTCACGTTCCGCTACGGCCAGCGCCACGATATCGAGATCACCCGAGCCCAGACGATCGCCGCGCGCTGGAAGGTGGCGCGTCATGTGGTGTGCGATATCGACCTGCGGTTGTTCGGTGGCTCGGCGCTCACGGCCGAGATCGACGTCCCCAAGGATCGCGATGCGGCGGCGATGGGCGAAGGCATCCCGGTCACGTACGTGCCGGCGCGCAACACGATCTTTCTCTCGTTCGCCCTGGCATGGGCCGAGGTGCTCGGTGCGACCGATCTGTTGATCGGCGTGAATGCGCTGGACTACAGCGGCTACCCCGACTGCCGACCGGAGTACATCGCCGCCTATGAGACGATGGCGAACCTCGCCACGCGCGCAGGCGTGGAAGGCACTGCCCGCACACGGATCCTCACGCCATTGATCGCGATGACCAAGGCACAGATCATCCGCACAGGCTTGGCGCTCGGTGTGGACTACAGCGAGACGATCTCGTGTTATGATCCGTTGCCGGATGGAACGCCGTGCGAGCACTGCGACGCGTGCGTACTGCGGGCCAAAGGGTTCCTCGAACTGCAGCAGTGAGCCGTCTGCCGTGAGTTGTGAGCCATGGGGGATCCACCCCCGCATCCCGCACCGCTCTCGCACCGCGTTTCTCCCCCGTATCCAGCATCCGGCATCATGTACGCAGTCAAGGAACTCTTCTACACGCTCCAAGGCGAAGGCGCCCACGCGGGCCGCCCGGCGGTGTTTTGCCGGTTCGCCGGCTGCAACCTGTGGACGGGTCGAGAAGAGGACCGAGCGTCGGCGGTCTGTTCGTTCTGCGACACCGATTTCGTGGGAATCGGGCCGGACGGAGGGAAGTTCGCGACGGCAGACGCGCTCGCCGACGCGGTGGCGACGCGGTGGCCGGCCGGCGCTGGAGGCACGCCGTACGTGGTCTGCACCGGCGGGGAGCCGCTGCTCCAGCTCGACACCGCCGCGATCGCCGCGTTGCACGCGCGCGGATTCGAGGTCGCGGTGGAGACCAACGGCACCCAGCCCCTGCCGGACGGGCTCGATTGGGTCTGTGTGAGCCCCAAAGCCGACGCGCCAGTGGTGGTCGCCGGGGGGGATGAGCTCAAGCTCGTTTACCCGCAGACGCTGGCGCCGCCGGAGCGATTCGAGGGCTTGGCCTTCCGTCACTGGTACCTTCAGCCGATGGACGGCCCGGACCTGTCCGCCAACACCGCCGCAGCGATCGCCTATGTGCTCGCGCATCCGCGGTGGCGCCTCTCCGTGCAGACCCACAAGGTGATCGGCGTCCGATAGGCGCGCGCCCGGCCCTGCGGTGTCCACGGAAGCGGGTCTCGGACGACGGATCCGCGTTTGTATCGGACCCCGGCATGGGCGCAACCCCCCCGCCCCCTCCGCGGCTCTATTGATTGAGTATTGACGTATGGCTTGGCGTGCGGGAACTTAGGGACGGTCCAATGACCTGTGACTCAGCTCACTCCCGGGACCCGTGGCCTCGTGCGGCTTCGGTCCTCACACCCCATGCACTTCGAGGTGCGATCCGTATGCGAATCCGTTCCGTCAGCAGGGTACTCGCGATGCTCGGCTTTCTCGCCGTCGCTGGTACCGCCGACGCCCAATCCGGGACCATCGCCGGCCGCGTGACGCAGGCCGAGGGCGGCGCCGCGATCGGCGGCGCGCAGATCCAGGTCTACTCGGGCGGGACGCGCGTCGCCGCGGGCCAGTCCGCGGAAGACGGCAACTACCGTGTCGGGAACATCCCAGCGGGCACGTACGCCGTGCTCGTCACCCGCATCGGCTTCGCGGCCAAGCGCACTGAAGGAGTGGTCGTCACCTCGGGCGGCACCGCGACGCTGAACGTCGGCCTCGCCGAGATCGCCACGCAGCTCAACCAGGTCGTCACCACCGGTACTCGCGGTGCCGAGCCTGAGAAGATCCTCGACTCGCCGAACTCGATCTCCGTCGTTTCGGCCGATCGCATCGCCGAGCGTCCCTCGGTGACGATCACCGACCACCTCAAGTCGACGCCGGGACTCTCGATCTCCAACGGCGGCATCGTGCAGGCGAACATCGTCTCGCGCGGCTTCAACAACGCATTCTCCACCTCGATGCTCATGCTGCAGGACTACCGCTTCGCCGGTGTCCCGTCGCTGCGCGTCAACGTGCCGTTCCTCTTCACCGGTACGGGTGAGGACGTCGATCGCATCGAAGTGCTCCAGGGCCCGGCCTCGGCGCTCTACGGCCCGAACTCCGGCGCCGGCGTGCTCCACGTGATCACCAAGTCTCCGTTCCAGTCGAAGGGCACCACGCTCACGCTCGACGGAGGTGAGCGCTCGATGGCGCGCCTCGCGGGCCGTCACGCCGGCACCTTCGGCAACGACAAGTTCGGCTACAAGATCTCCGGCGAGTACTTCTCGGCGAAGGACTGGGAATACATCGACCTGAACGAAGTCGACCTCGGCCCCAACGCGAACCCGACGGCGAACGCCATCTACAAGACGTACCCGGCCACCGATCCGCGTGTGCCGGCGTCGCGTCAGGGTCAGGCGAAGGCGCGCGACTTCGACCTGCTCAAGTATTCCGGCGAGGCCCGCCTCGACTATCGTCCGAACGACGACACCGAAGCGATCACCACGTTCGGCTACACCCAGGCCGCCAGCGCGCTCGAGATCACCACGACGTTCGGCGCCGCACAGGTGAAGAACTGGAGCTACACCAACCTCCAGCAGCGCTTCCGCCACAAGAAGTTCTTCGCGCAGGTGTTCTACAACGCCTCCGACGCGGGCAACGACAACGCCCTCGACGACGCCGGTACGTTCTACCTCCGGTCCGGCATCCCGGTCGTCGACCAGTCGACCGTGCTCGTCGCGCAGGCGCAGCAGGGATTCAACTTCAAGACCACCAAGTACACGGCGGGCGTGGACTACATCGCCACGACCCCGAAGACGGCCGGCACCATCATGGGCCGCAACGAGGACGATGACAACATCAACGAGATGGGCGCGTACCTGCAGCTGACGCACCCGCTCTCCGATCGCATCGACTTCACCGGCGCCGTTCGCGGCGACATGAACTCGCGCATCGAAGGCACGCAGTTCTCGCCGCGCGCCGCCTTCATCTTCAAGGCCACGCCGACCCAGAACTTCCGCCTCACGTTCAACCGCGCCTTCAACTCCCCGGCGTCGTTCTCCATGTTCCTCGACCAGTGGTCGGGGTCTCGCGTGAACCTCGGCCCGGCGCTCGGCAACACCGACGTGCAGATCTTCGGCAACCCCTCCAAGGTGGGCTGGCGCTACGATCGCGGTTGCGACGCCGCGATCAACGGCGGCCTCTGCATGCGCTCGCCGTTCACCGGCCCGAACCCGGTCGCCGCGACCGGCTCGGCGATGGTGCCCGGCATCATGGCGACCAACGGTACCGCCCTCGCGGGTGCGACCGGTGCCGCCTTCGGCCTCTCGCCGGCACAGGTGACGGCCATCCGCAACGGCCTCGCCGGTCTCGCGCCGACCGATGCGCAGGTGCGCGGCGTGCTGCGCAACCTGCTCGCTCCGGGCACCCCGGTCGTGCCGTGGACCAACCCGGTGGACCTTGGCCCTCTCGGTGCGAACTTCTCCAACACCTGGGAAATCGGCTACAAGGGCGTCTTCAACAACAACCTCCGCGTCTCCGCCGACTTCTGGTACCAGATCCGCCCGTCGGATCCGACCACGCAGGTCGTGAATGGCGACGATGCGGTGTTCCTCGATCCGGCGACGCTGGGTACCTACCTCGGCGCAACCATGGGACCGATCCTCGGCGCCAACGGCGTCCCGGCACCCGCCATCAGTGCGGTCATCACCGGCTGGGTCACCCAGCTCGCGCAGCTGCCGGGCGGCCTGCTCAACTTCGACAATGCGCTCTGGGACAAGAACTACCTGCTCTTCACTTACCAGAACGCCACGGGTCAGGTCGACGTCCGCGGCATCGACCTCGCGGCCGACTACCTCATCAACAACACGTGGACCGTCGGTGCGACGTACTCCAACCTTAACCGCAACGTCTTCGAGAAGGCGCCGGGCGCCACGGCGGCGAACCCGTTGACCGCGAATGCGGCCAAGCACCGCGCGTCGGTCACGCTGCGCATGGACGACCAGGAGCGCGGCATCACGGCCGAGCTCCGCGGCCGCTACTCCGACGCATTCCCGGTCAACTCGGGCGTGTACAACAGCTTCAACGTGGGCACGCCCAACCGCTACGAGGCGGTGCCGGTGAACGCCTTCCTTGACGTCGGCTTCTCGTATCGCCTCCCGGTGGCGGCGAACGTCCGTTGGGCGCTCAATGCCCAGAACCTCTTCGACAACAAGGTTGCGACCTTCATCGGCGTGCCGGATGTGGGCCGCTTCGTCACCACACGTATCCAGTACAACTTCTGATTCCGCGGTCGCAGGGTAGGTCGAAGCGGGGTGGGCCACTTGGCCCACCCCGCTTCGTTTATGTTCCAGTAGTGCTGCTCCTCCTCGATCCCGCGCGACGTGTGGTCATCGGACACCGTGGCAATCGTGCCCACGCGCCTGAAGACACGCTCGAATCCTTCGCTCAAGCCGTCGCCTTGGGCGTCGATGCGATCGAGCTCGACGTGCATCTCACGCGCGACGGTGTGCCCGTGGTAATCCACGACCCCTCACTCGAACGCACCACGGACGGCCACGGCGTGGTCGCCGAGCTGACGATGGCGGAGATCGGCCGGGTGGACGCGGGTGCCCGATTCACGAAGGACGGCGGCCGCAGCTTTCCCTACCGTGGGAAAGGCATCCGCGTGCCGACGCTCGACGAGACGCTCGACGCACTCCGCGGACTGCCGCTCATCATCGAGCTCAAGGTCGCGGCCGCCGCACAACCTGTTCTCTCGCTCCTCGAGCGGCGTGGAGACACGGGCCGGGTACTGCTCGGCAGTTTCCTCCAAGCGGCACTCGACCCCTTCCGTCGCGCGGGGCTGCCCACTGGCGCCTCGGTTGAGGCGCTCAAACCGCTCTTCGTCCCCGCACTCTTCGGCGCCCGACCGGCCTCACTCCCATTCGACGCGATGATCATCCCCCCACGTCACGGATTGCTTCCCCTTCCTGTCGCGCAGTTCGCGCGAATGGTGCACGCCCGCGGTGGCCCGGCCCATGTGTGGACGGTGAACGACCCCGCGGCAGCACTCGCCTTCTGGGCCAAGGGCGTGAACGGGCTGATCTCCGACGATCCCGCGACCATCCTCTCGGCGCGCAGAGGTGCGGCATGACGAGTCGCGTCACGGCCGCGAGGGAGAAACGGTCCGCCAAAGCCGAGGCCAAGCAGGAGGCCAAGGCCACCGGCAAGAAGAAGGTGAACTACAAGGCTGCGTGGGCCGAAGCGCGGAAGCTCATGTGGCAGCATCGCGGCTCGTTGGCGATCGGGCTCTCCCTCATGCTCGTGAACCGACTCGCGGGGCTCGTCCTGCCGGGCAGCGCGAAGTGGATCATCGACGAGGTGCTCACCAAGGGCCGGCTCGACCTCCTCATGCCGATCGCGCTCGCCGGCGGCATCGCGACCCTGTTGCAGGCCTCGAGCTCGTTCGCGCTCTCGCAGGTGATCTCGGTCGCCGCGCAGCGGGCCATCACCGATCTGCGCCGCGCCGTGCAGGCCCGCGTGCTGCGGCTGCCCGTGAGCTTCTTCGATTCCACACAGAGCGGCGTGTTGATCAATCGCGTGATGAACGACGCCGAAGGCATCCGCAACCTCATCGGCACGGGCATCATCCAACTCGTCGGCGGGGTGCTCACCGCCTCGATCGCGCTCGGTTACCTCTTCTACTTGAACTGGTTCCTGACCGTTGCCACGCTCGGGTTCCTCGCCGTCTTCGCGGTGGTGATGGCCGTCGCGTTCCAGCGCTTACGCCCGATCTTCCGCGAACGCTCGAAGATCCAGGCCGAGGTGTCAGGACGACTGGGCCAAGCGATGGGCGGTGCACGTGTGGTGAAGGTGTACACGGCGGAGAAGCGCGAGGAGATCGTCTTCACCCAGGGTGCGCACCGCTTGTTCCGCAACATCGCCAGCACCATCACCGGCACCAGCGCGATCGCGGCGGTGAGCACGGTGATCATCGGCGCGGTGGGTGTGCTCATCCTCACGGTCGGCGGTCGCGCGGTGGCGGCCGGGACCATGACCCTCGGCGATCTCATCTCGTACATCTTCTTCGTCGGCCTGGTCTCGTTCCCGGTGGTGCAGATGGCGAGCATCGGCACGCAGCTCACCGAGGCGTTCGCCGGACTCGACCGCATCCGCGAGATCTTCGAGACGCCCACCGAGGACGAGG
Source organism: Gemmatimonadaceae bacterium (assembly GCA_046153705.1). GTDB lineage: Bacteria > Gemmatimonadota > Gemmatimonadetes > Gemmatimonadales > Gemmatimonadaceae > Pseudogemmatithrix. The sequence continues at coordinate 17,477 of JBJXGK010000043.1, read as the reverse complement.
ACGACGCGCAACGACAGCTCCTCGCGCGTCCGGACGGGGACGTGGTGTTCGAGAACGTCTGGTTCGAGTATCGCGAAGGCATCCCCGTGCTCAAGGACGTCTCGTTCACCGCAAAGGCCGGCACCACGACGGCGCTCGTGGGCTCCAGTGGCTCCGGCAAGAGCACACTCATCTCGATCATCCTCGCGTTCAATCGCCCCATGAAGGGCCGCGTGACGATCGGCGGGCAGGACCTCGCCTCGCTCAAGTTGCGCGACTACCGCTCCACGCTGGGTGTGGTGCTGCAGGACAACTTCCTGTTCGACGGGACCATCGCCGACAACATCGCCTTCTCCAAGCCCGGGTCCACCAAGGCCCAGGTGCGTGAGGCGGCGCGGATCGCCAACTGCGAGGAGTTCATCGCCGGCTTCCCCGACGGCTACGACACCATCGTCGGCGAACGTGGCGTGAAGCTCTCCGGCGGGCAACGACAGCGTGTGGCCATCGCACGCGCGATCCTCGCCGACCCGCAGGTGCTGATCCTCGACGAAGCGACGTCGAGCCTGGACTCGGAGAGCGAACGGCAGATCCGTGATGCGCTCCGCGCGCTGCGCAGCGGACGCACGACCTTCGTGATCGCGCATCGACTCTCCACCATCCGCAGCGCCGACCAGATCCTCGTACTCGAGAAGGGCGAGATCGTGGAGCGCGGCTCACACCGCGAGCTGATGGCGCTGCACGGACGCTACAAGGAACTGCATGACACGCAGCATGAGATCGAGAAGGACCTCTTCATCAATCCGGGCGAAGACTTCACCGAGCCGTCGAAAGAGGGTGCCCTCTGAAGTTCACGCCGCGGAGCGGTGAGCGTCGAAGTGCTGGAACGGACGAACGGGCGGCGCGCTCAGTGAGCGCGCCGCCCGTTCGCGTACCGCTCACTCAGCCCCGCTTGCCCGTGACCTTGGAGCCGTCGCCGGGCATGGACCACTCACCGTCCACCATGTCGCCGTTGATGGTGAGGACCATCGTGCCCATGTCCCCGGTCGGCACCGGGAAGGTGGCGGTGAGCACCTTACCCTCGAGCGTAGCCTTGGAGAGGCCGATCGTACCGAACGCCGCCGTGCCGATGGAACCGGACCAGGTACCGTCGGGGAGCTTCACGAGATCGAGGGTCACTTCCATCGCCTGACCCTGCGCGACCAAGCCGAGCATCCACTTGCCGGCGGGATTCACCGCAGGGGCGGGTGCGGGTGCGGGGGCGGGGGCAGCCGGTGCAGCCTGCACGACCGGGGTGCCGGTAACGACCGTAGAAGTGGTCGTCGTGGACTTGCACGCCGTCGCGAGGAGCGCGAGACCGGCAAGGGTGACAATGCGAAGCTGCATGGGTAACAGACTCCTGGTGAGGGTGGGCCGAACGCCGTGTCCGGCGAACTGACAACAATACGATACGCCGAGCCGTGAAGTTCCGACAGGCGACGCCGAGCGAGAGTTTGGACGGCGCCTCTCGACTCCGGACGCCCCATCGGAAGGAACGATAAGCGCCAGCCGCCGCTAACTTTCGCCTGTGCCGACTCCCCCCGACGGCGACGGGCAGCCCGTCGCGTGGCGCCTCCTCGCCCTGCTCGCGTTCGCGGAGCTGCTGGGGATGTCCACGTGGTTCGCTGGCGTGGCCGTTGCTCCGCAACTCGACGCCCGCTGGGGACTGAGCGCCGAACAGGTGGGCGGTCTGTCGACGGCGGTACAGCTCGGCTTCGTCGCGGGGACGGCGCTCGTCGCGCTGCTCAACCTCGCCGATGTCATCCCGGCGAAGCGCCTCTTCGCGGCGGCTGCGGTCGCCGCGTCCGGCGCCAACGCTGCGCTGCTGGGCGCGGAGAGCTACGAAGCGGCACTGGCCGGACGTGCACTCGTCGGGGCCTGCCTCGCCGGGGTGTATCCCCCGGCGATGAAGATGGCCTCCACGTGGTTCCGCGCGCGCAGGGGACTGGCCGTGGGCACGGTCGTGGGAGCACTGACCGTTGGCAAGGCCAGCCCCTATCTCTGGCGACTGCTCCCCGAGGCGACGATGGCACAGGTAGTGCTCTCCGCCTCGGTCGCGTCGGCCTTCGCGGCCGCCCTCGTCTCCATACTCTGGCGCGACGGGCCGTTCGCATTCCCGGCGCGTCCGTTCGCGTGGTCACGAGTGGGCGACGTGGTCCGTGCGCGCAACTGGCGACTCGCGACGGGCGGATACCTCGGACACATGGCCGAGCTCTACTCCTACTGGACCTGGATCCCGGCCTTCGTCGCGGCGAGCGCGGTAGCGCACGCCGGCGACCCCGGTGCCGCCAACGCACCCTGGGTGGGCGCGCTCAGCTTCGGGACCATCGCCGTGGGAGGCTTGGGCTGCGTGTGGGGGGGACTGGTGGCCGATCGAATCGGTCGCGAACGCCTGGTGATCCTGGCCATGGCGGTGAGCGGCCTCTGCGCTCTCGCGATCGGGCTCACCTTCGGGCGCACGCCGTGGTTGCTCGCGCCGATCGCGCTCGCGTGGGGCTTCTTCGTCATCGCCGACTCGGCGCAGTTCAGTGTGCTCGTCACGGAATCCGTACCGCCGCACGCTGTGGGCACCGCCCTCACGTTGCAGGTGTGCCTCGGCTTCCTTCTCACCACACTCACGATCCAACTTGTACCACCGGTCGTAGCGGTGTCCGGCTGGCGCGGCGCGTTCGCGATGTTGGCGATCGGACCGATGCTCGGCATCGCATCGATTCGTCGTCTCCGTCACTAGATTCCGACCGTGAACGAGATGAACCGCCCGGCGCTGCGCGCCATTGCACTCGCGACATTCCTGACGTTGGTCCCGATCACGTTGCTCGTGCCGGGACTCACGGAATTGGTGATGGAGACCCACGGTGGGACGCGATTCCAATCGCATCTGTTCGTGTCGCTCAATCAGCTCGCGGGCGTCGTGACCGTGCCATTCGCCATCCACTTCCACCGTCGTTACCCCGACACTCGCCGGTGGATCGTCGTGCTCCTCGCTCTCGACGCAGTCGCCTTCCTGGGCATGCGCGCAGCGGACTCGCTCGGCACGCTCTTCTTCTGGCGCGCGCTCGATGGGATGGCGCACCTGCCGGCGGTGACGTTCTTGATGATCGCGGCCAATCGTGCCGGTGGACAGCGTCGTGGTGCGTCCATGGGTGTGGTCGCCGCGGCGCTCATGATCGGCGTGGGCGTGGGTGCACCAGTGGGCGGCATACTGATCGATCGCGACCCGATGCTCGTGTATTCGGTCGGCGCGGTGTTGCTTGGCGTTGCCGCGCTCTCGGCGCTGGCGGTGCAACCCACGGCGGTGCCGCTCGCCGCGCCGGCTCCGGGTTCGCGATATCGCTGGGACCGCTCACGCGCCGCGACGTACATGCCGCTCGCCTACGGATTCGCCGACCGGTTCCTCATCGGTGTGTTCGTGTCGACGTTCACGTTGTTCCTCACTGAGGTGCACGGCGTGAACGCGGCGTCGCGCGGCATGTTGATGTCGCTCTTCCTGCTCCCGTTCGCTCTGCTCAGCTGGCCGGCGGGCCGCCTCACCGATCGTGTGGGTTGGTACGGGCCCATCGTCGCGGCCAACATCCTGTTCGGTCTGGTCTACGCGACCTACGGGGTGCTGCCGTTCAAGTTGCTCCCCGTGGCGATGGTGCTTTCCGGCGCATTGAGCGCGCTGATGTTCGCGCCGAGTCTGGTGTTGGTGAGCGAGTTCGCTCGCCGCGGATTCGGCGAGGGACTGTTCGGCTCGTTCCAGATCGCCGGTTCGTTCGGATTCCTCACCGGCCCACTCGTAGGCGGCGTGTTGGTCGAAGTCCTGCGCCAGGGCGACGGAACGCCGGCGTGGGCGGCGATCTTCGCGGTCGTGGGGGCGATACTGGTCGCGCTGGGGGTCTTCAGTTGGCGGGTGCTTGGTGCGTTGGTGAAAGAGTGGGGAGGAACGGCGGTCGCGAGTGGTGAGTCGTGAGCGATGAGTAACCGCGATACGGGCGCGCTCGAAGCCCCCGCATCGCCGTTACTCACGACTCACAACTCAGAGCTGCCAGCGCCGTTCTCTCACCTCCGCTCCGGCCGCCCCCCCGCCTTCCACTCCGGCCGCGCTCCGTCCGCCACCACGCGAACCGCCTTCGCAGTGGCGTTGATGACCGCAGCAAAATGCGGGAAGTCCATGGTCTCCACCTCGTCGTTCACACCGTGGTAGTCACTGTGGCCGCCGAAGCTCGAAATGGTGTGCGCCGGTATGCCCTGCAGTGCGAACGGGAAGTTGTCGGACCGCGAGAAGAAGTTCTGCGCCGGGCGCGGATCCTGGATCACGGCGACGCCAGCCGCCGCGAGCATCGCGCCCATGGTCGATCGCTCGTAGCCGGTCAGCCACCCCTTGCCCGGTCCGCCGGCGAGTGAGTCGGGCCGACCGATCATCTCGATCTGCACGTCGGCGACCACCTGCGCCAGCGGGCGCACCGGGTTCCGGATGAAGTGATTGGTGCCGGTCATGCCGTTCTCCTCGCCCGTGAACGCGACGAAGATCACCGAACGTTTCGGCGCGCCCTGGTCCTTCAACTGCCGCGCCGTCTCGAGCATCGCGATCACGCCCGAGGCATCGTCGTCGGCGCCGTTGAAGATGCTGTCGCCGTCCACGGCGCGCGCCGGATTCACGCCAAGGTGATCATAGTGCGCGCCGACGATGACGTACTCGTCGCGAAGGACCGGGTCCGAGCCGCGCAGGATACCGACGACGTTCACCGCTTCACGGCGCTGCGCGACGGGAATGGTGTCGTACATCTCCTTGGACGCGGCGAGCATCGGCCGCGACGGACCTCCCGCCATGCGCGGCGCGCCAGCGTAGATCGGCACCGACTGGAAGAACTGCTGATCGCCGGCGGGTTCCAGCCCGATGCGCTGCATCTGCGCCGCGATCACCCGCGCCGCGCGCATCGCGCCGGGTGTACCGGTGAGCCGGCCTTCGAGTGAGTCGTGCGCGATAATCGACAACAACCGGCGCGCTTCGTCGGGCGTGGTTGCGCGCTGCGCGTGCCCGTCGACGGCAACGGCACACAGCGCCATCACCGCGAGGGCCGTCAGCAGGAACGACCTGGGGATCATCGACGGGTGCATTGACGGGTGCATCGACGAGGGAATCGGCATGGGTTCCGAGTGTGAGGACGTCGGCGGGACGTCGGCAGGACCTGGTTCGTGAATGGGCACCAGAGACGGCGCGGGAGCGTGCGGCCTCGGTGGGGCCGGTCGCATGGAGTGTACCCCGCACTCTTGACCAGTGCCAACCGCGGCCTACGATTCCCCTGATGCATTCCTTCCCTCCGGCGCGTCGCGGTGGCCCCGTTCAGGTGCCGATCGTCGGTCCCAACGTCGCCTCCCGCGGCAACGTCCTCACGCGCTGGTTCCACACCGGCCTCATGCGCCTCACAGGCTGGCGCTTCAGCGGCGAGGCCTTTCCCGACTGCCGCAAGTTCGTGCTCATCGTCGCACCTCACACCTCCAACTGGGACTTCATCGTCGGGATCATGGCGATGTACGCGCTCGGCATCCGCGGGACGTACCTCGGCAAGGAATCACTCTTCCGCTTCCCGCTAGGGCCGCTCATGCGCTGGCTTGGCGGCATCCCGGTGGACCGCAGCGGCAAGAGCGACGTGGTGACGCAGACAGTTGAGGCGATCGAGCGCAGCGAACGGATCATCGTCGTCGTCGCGCCGGAAGGCACGCGAAAGCACACCGCGCGTTGGCGCTCCGGGTTCTACTGGATCGCGCAGAAGGCGAACGTGCCGATCCTGCCGGTGGCGTTCGATTTCTCGCGCAAGGAAGTGCGGCTCTTCCCGCTCTTCTATCCGACGGGCGACCAGGATCAGGATGTCACCAAGATCCGGTCGCTCTATGCACCGGAGATGGGACGATTCCCGGAGAAGTTCGCGCCTGCCCGCGAGTAGCCCTCCACGGCGCCTCTCCGGTGCGAAGGGCCGCTGACGCTGCGCCGCGCCCTCGCCGCTCAGGGCCGGGCGCGGTAGCTTCCCTGCCATGACGACCCGCCGAGACTTCCTCCTCGCCTTGGGCGCCACCGCCGCCCTCCCGCTCGTGGCCCACGGTTCTTCCAGTCGAGATGAACACCACAGCGCCGACGACCTGCGGGCGAACCCGCTCGCCGGCGTCGGTGTGCAGCTCTACATGCTGCGCACCGCCATGCGCGCGGACCCGGAAGGCACCGTCGCGCGGATCGCGACGATCGGCTACACGGAGATCGAGTGGTGGGGGAACTGGCAGCGCACGCCGGCGCAGGTGCGCTCACTCCTTGACGCGCACAGGCTGCGCGCACCCGCGGCCCACGTCGATCCCAAGGAACTCGCACCGGACCGCATCGGCGCGATGCTCGACATGGCGGCGACCATCGGACATTCCACGTTGATCGTGGCGTGGTCAGGCCCCGAGACGCGCAAGACGCTCGACGACTGGAAGCGATTCGCCGGCACCTTCTCCGTCGCCGGCGAGACAGCGGCGAAGCATGGGATCCGCGTCGGCTACCACAACCATGACTTCGAGTTCCAGCGCGTCGACGGGGTCACATACCTCGACCACTTCATCGCGGCGAGCGACCCGCGCTACGTCGACATCGAACTCGATTGCTTCTGGGCGTACAAGGCCGGCCACGACCCGGTCGCGCTGCTCGCGCAGCACGAACAGCGCATCACCATGCTGCACCTCAAGGATTCGTCGGGCGCGCCCACGCACCAGCAGCGTGACATCGGTGCGGGCGTCATCGACTGGAAGCCCGTGCTCGCCACCGCGCTCGCCAATCGCGTGACCAACGTCTACGTCGAGCGCGACGACCCCGCCGATGTGTGGGCATCGGCGGAGTCGGGGCGTGCGCACCTGCGCACGCTCGGATTCTGATCGCTATTTCTTCGCGATCGGAATCGTCCGGACCGCGGGCGGCGCCACCTCGACCTTCGGCACACGGACCGTCAGCAGCCCGTTGCTGAACTCCGCCACGACCTTCGCGTCGTTGATCGCGTCCGGGAAGCGGAACGAGCGCTCGAACGATCCGTAGCTACGCTCCCAGAGGTGATACGCGCGGTCCTTCTCCCCTTCCTTGCGCTCCTCGAGCTTGCTGCCCTTCAGGGTGAGCATCCCCTCGGACATCGCGACTTCCACGTTCTCCGGCGAGATCCCCGGGAGTTCGACGGTGATCACGTACTCGGTGGGCGTCTCGGACGCCTCGACGGCTGGCGACCAGAACGGCTGGGTGAGACGCGGTTCGTCGAGCAGCGGCATCCGCATGTCGAGACCGAACGGCTCTTCGAAGAAGCGCTGCAACCGATTGCGCAGCCGATTCGTCTCGCGGCTGAGTGGGGCGACAGGGGCCTTGGTCATGATGGTCATACACTCCTCCTGTGAGTGGCACCTCCACAGTGCGGTCGCCACGCGCCGTCCACAGTAGGGAGTCGGTGGAACTTGTGTGCGATATCCGCTGAAGGGTTTTCCGTGCGGGAGATTCGCACGGGGATACCTGACGGGAGCACCTGACGCATTCTCCCCGATGTGACAGCGCACGCGCGGGGTCGACGGATGCGTTCGGCGGGTGCATTCTTCAGCCTTCACCCTACACCGTCCCCACATGTCCTCCTCCCGTCTCGGCGTCGGCTTCATCGGCTCAGGCTTCAACACGCGCTTCCACATCCAAGCCTGGCAGGGCGTCCGTGACGCCGATGTGCTCGGAGTGTGGAGCCCCAACGCCAAGAACGCCGCCAGCGCGGCCGCGCTCGCGCGGACGCTCGATGTGGGTCACGCCAAGGCCTACAAGTCCATCACGGCGATGGTCGCCGACCCGGCGATTGACGCGCTCTGGCTCTGCGGGCCCAATCAGGCGCGTATCGAAAACGTCGAAGAGATCGTGCACGCCATCAAGAGTGGCAAGGGCACACTCAAAGGCATCGCCTGCGAGAAGCCACTCGCGCGCAACGTCGCCGAGGCCAAGGAAGTCGCGAAGCTTGTGAAGAGCGTGGGTCTCAAGACCGGCTACCTCGAGAACCAGCTCTTCGCGCCACACGTCGAGGCCGGCAAGAAGCTCATCTGGGCGCGTGGCGCCGCAACCACGGGCCGTCCCTACCTCGCACGCGCCGCCGAGGAGCACGCGGGGCCGCATATGCCCTGGTTCTGGAACGGCGCGCTGCAAGGTGGTGGCGTGCTCAACGACATGATGTGCCACTCGGCGCTGGTCGTGCGGCATCTGCTTTGCGAACCCGGCAAGCCGCTCAGCTCGGTCAAGCCGGTGCGCATCACCGGCCACATCGCCTCTCTCAAGTGGTCGCGCCCGGCCTACGCCAAGAAGCTCGGCAAGATGATGGGACCCTCGATCGACTATTCCAAGCGCCCCAGCGAGGACTTTGCGAGCGTGATGATCGAGTTCGAGACGGCCGACGGCCACAAGGTGATCGGTGAAGCCACCACGAGCTGGAGCTTCGTGGGCGCGGGCCTCCGCCTCTCCGCCGAACTGCTCGGCCCTGAGTACTCGATGAAGTGGAACTCGCTCGACTCCGGCCTGCAGCTGTTCTTCTCGCGCGAAGTCACCGGCCGCGCCGGCGAGGACCTCGTCGAGAAGCAGAACGCCGAGCAGGGCGTGATGCCGGTGGTGCCCGAGGAGTATCTCGCCTACGGCTATACCGGCGAGGACCGCCACTTCGTGAAGGTCTTCCTCGGCAAGGAAGAGCCCATGCTCACGTTCGACGACGGCGTGGAAGTGGTGAAGATGCTCATGACCGCGTATCAGAGTGCGGAGAGCGGGCGCACGGTGGCGTTCCCGGGCAAGGCGATCGAGAAATTCGTCCCGGCGGTGGCTAAAGGGACCTGGAAGCCCTGACCAACTCGGCGAACACTTGAGCATCGGACGCGCGGGCGTGCACTTCGTGCACGCCCGTTTCGTTCACGATTCGCTCTACGTTCTCGGCGCGCACGCTTCCGCCCGGGAGGATCACGATGCGCCCGGCGGCGCGGCGCACGTGCCGCGCGAGCGTGCCGGTACCCTCCAGCGCCGTCGGGGCGTGCCCCGACGTGAGCACCACATCCACGCCGAGCGCGATGAGCGTGTCGAGCGCGGCATCAGCATCGGGGGTGCGATCGAACGCCCGATGGCAACCCACCCGCATGGGACGCGCGAGCGCGACGAGTTCGCGCATGCGCTCGACGTCGAGCGTGCCGTCGGCATGCAGCGTGCCGAGCACCACACCGTCGGCACCCGCGTCATTCGCCATCAGCACGCCGTCCCGCATCTCGGCGAACTCGGCCGCAGAGTAGTGGAAGTCCCCTTCCCGCGGCCGGATCATCACGTGGATCGGTACCGCGACCGCGGAGCGGCCCTCGTGCGTGAGCGCGGAGCACACCGCGCCGATCAGCGCGCGCGACGGCGTGACTCCGCCCTCACCGGGCCCACAGAGCTCCAAACGTCCTGCGCCGCATTCAACCGCGGCACAGGACGTCTCGAGCGTGTCAACGTACGCTTCGACGAGCACGGATGGCAGACGTCGGCTCTCGGACGGAGGATCGAAGCGCTTATCCGCCATCTGCCCTCCACCATCCACCATCCTGGATCACAGACTCCAGCCAGCCCGGTAGGTCGGATTCACCCACTCCGTCGGTGGCGTGACGTTCTTGATCATGCCGGTGTTCGGATCCATCTCGAGCGTCCGACCCATCCGCACCGCCAGACAGCCGATGAGGATCATCTCCGTCATCGGTCCGGCGTACCCGGAGAAATCACTACCGGGCTGCGTGCCGTTCTTCGCCGCAGCGATCCACTCCTTGTACACACCTTCAGTACGCGGATACTTCACCGGCAACGGCGTCGCCTTGACCTCGTCGTTGAGCTTGTTGTCGATCAACCGCGGATTCTCCGCGTAGGTACCGGCGAGGATCATCCCCTTGTCGCCGACCCAGAGCTGCCCGCCCGTGGGATCCTGCGGCCAGTTCTGATCCTCGGGCCAGCCGTCAGGACGCGGCGGGAAGATCGACCCGTCACGCCAGGTGAGTGTCACCGCCGGGCGGTTGCCGATCGCCGGGAACTCGTAGGTGATGCGCTCCGCCGCCGGCGCGGTCTCGGAGAACAGCGCCGTGCTCTCGGGGATGATGCGGGACGGATACTTGAGGCCCAGCGTCCAGTACGCCGCGTCCATGATGTGGCAGGCCATGTCGCCCATCGCACCCGTGCCGAAGTCCCACCACCCTCGCCAGTTGAACGGTGCGTAGCGCGGGTGATACGGACGATCCTCCACCGGGCCGATCCAGAGATTCCAGTCGAGCGTCGGCGGCACGTTATGCGCGTCGGTCGGGCGATTGATCGCCTGCGGCCAGATGGGACGATTGGTCCAGAACTCGACGCGACTGACGGTGCCGATGAGTCCAGCCTCGACCCACTCCCGGACGAGGCGGATGCCTTCGAGCGCGTGCCCCTGGTTGCCCATCTGCGTCGCCACCTTCGGACGCTTCGCTGCCTCGGCTTTGAGGGCGCGCACTTCGCCGATGGTCCGCGCGAGCGGCTTCTGGCAGTACACGTGTTTCCCCATCTTGAGCGCCATCATCGCCGCGGCAGCGTGCGTGTGGTCCGGCGTGGAGACCGTGACCGCATCGATGTTGTTGCGCTCCTTCTCGAGCATCTCGCGGAAATCCTTGTAGCGGCGTGCCTTGGGGTTGGCGCGGAACGAACCTTCCGCGGCCTTCCAGTCCACGTCGCACAAGGCGATGATCTCCTCGTGTGCGACCCCACGCACGTCGGTGGCACCCATGCCGCCGACGCCGATACACGCGATGCGGAGCTTCTGCGAGGCCTGCTGCGCGCGCTCGGTGAAGGCGTGCAACGGCTGCGGCATCGCGGCCAACGCACCCGCCGCGGTGAGCCCACCGACGAACGTACGACGATCCAGTTCCTTGTCAGACATGCGGAGTCCTCAGCGAGCGGGGGTGGGAGCCTTCGTGTCGGTCTTGAACGTGACGAGGAACAGGAACAACACCACGAGCGCGCCGTAGGCCGGGATCGGCCAGATGGCGGTCCAATCGTGCGTCACCGCGCCGGACGTTGCGGTGCTGGCATAGCGATCGACCACCCAGCCCGACGCGAATGCGCCGATGAAGTAGCCGAGCCCGTTGGTGACGAGGTTCACGAAGCCCTGCGCGGCCGCACGTACCTTCTCACCAGCCACTTGGTCGGTGTAGATCTGGCCGCTGACAAAGAAGAAGTCGTAGCAGATGCCGTGCAGCAGGATGCCGGCCCAGATGAGCGGCATCCCAGTGGTCGCATTGCCGTTCGCGAACGCGAAGTACCGCAGTGCCCACGCCAACATGCCACCGATCATGATCCACTTGATGCCGAAGCGCGCGAGCAGCATCGGCAGCGCGACCATGAACGCGACTTCGCTCACCTGCCCGAAGGTCTGGATGAACGCCGGCTCCGGCACGCCGATCTCGCTCAGATAGAGATTGGTGAACGAGTAGTAGAACTGCAGCGGGATGCAGAGCAGGAACGACCCGAGCACGAAGACCGCGAAGCCCGGCTTGCCGAGCAGCGAGAGCGCGTCGAGGCCAAGCAGGTCACGCAGCGAGATCGGCGTGCCCGCGGACTTGGGCGGCGTGGCTGGCAGAAAGAACGAGAACAGCCCGAGCACGATCGACGCGCCAGCGGCCAACTGCATCGGCAACGCGAGCGCTTCCGCCTTGAGCACCTTGCCCACGATCACACCGGCCACGATCCACCCGATGGTGCCGAGCACACGGATGAGCGGGAACTCCTTCGCCGGATCCTTGATGTGGTGGAACGAGATCGACGAGGTGAGCGAGAGCGTCGGCATGTAGCAGAGCGCGTACGCGATCAGCATCGGGTAGAACGACGAGAAGTCGGTCTGCAGCGAGACCATGTAGAGCAGGCCGCCGCCGAGCAGGTGCAGCACGGCGAGCATCTTCTCGGTGGCGAAGAAACGGTCGGCGATCATGCCGACGAAGAACGGCGACACGATCGCCGCGATCGCCGTGGCGCCGTACGCCGCGCCGATCTGCGCGCCGGTGAACTTGAGCGTGGTGCCGAGGTACGTACCCATCGTGACGAACCAAGCCCCCCAGACGAAGAACTGGAGGAACATCATCACCGCGAGACGCGCCTTCATTTCTTCAGCTCACGGATGCGGATGTTGCGGAACGAGATCACATCGCCGTGCTCCTGCAGGCCGATATGCCCCTTTCGCGCGAGCCCGTACGTGGGCCACTGATTGAACTTCGTCTTCGCGACCTTGGCGGTCCATTCCGGCGTCCAGAGCTCGTACTCGAGGAGCTTCACGTCGTTGAGCCAGTGCTCAACGTGCGGCCCGACCGCGACGATCCTCGCCTTGTTCCACTCGCCGATCGGCCTGGTCACGTCGCGACTCGGCGCGTCGAGTGCGTAGTTCGCACCCGCCGAGGTCATCGTGTTCTTGCCGTCGTTGTGCACTTGGTTGTCGAGGATCTGCATCTCCGGCGCGTTCTCGTAGATCACCCGCGTGGCTTCGGTGGCACGGTAGAAGACCCCGCTGTTGCCGCCGCGCTTGATCTGCCACTCCACTTCGAGCTCGAAGTCGTCGAACTGCGCCCTCGTGATGATGTCACCGCCGAACCGGGTGCGGCTCAGCACACCGGTAGCCGGATCGAATGCCCAGGCCGACGGCATCGAGTCCACGCGGTAACCGCGCCACGCCTTGGTCGAGCCGTCGAGCAGGTTGATCCACGGGCCGGCCTTGGCGCCGGCGACCATCTCAGGCGCCGCCTTCTGCGCGGATGCGCAAGCGATGAGCGCGGACGAGGCGGTGGTCAGAAGAGCGACACCAGCCAACAGGCGGGCGCCGGAACGGAGCAGGTCCATCGCGTCCTCAGAGCTACAGGGGGAGTGTCTCGGGCGGCGGGAACGTATCGAAATACGACCCCTCCGGGAAGACGCTGGCTCAGCGCAGGTTGCGCAACGGACCCCCACGAGCCGAGGCGCGTCGCGGTACGCCGTGCGGACTCCCCTCACGTCCCGTGGGCGCTCTGCTGACTGCCGATTCGCAGTCCCACGGGCAACTTCCCAAGAAGACAGTTGCTCCCCTCGGAGGTCCCATGCGCGCTCGTCTCGGTCGATTCCTTCCCGCACTGTCACTGATCGCCGTCGCCTGCGGGCCGATGATCCACTACGAGCGCGATCCGAACGTGCGACTCGACTCCGGCGCGGGCTGGGCATGGGGGACGCCGGACTCCGACGGACTCACGCTCCGTGAGGGTGCACTCGTCCCGGAGGATAGCGTCTCGAAAATCATCGTCGGCGAAATCGAGCGCGAGCTGGTGACTCGAGGTTTCCCCAAGGTCCGCGCCGAGTCGGCGCAGTTCCTCGTGCATTTCCACGTGGGTCAACGTCTCGTCACCGACACGCTGCCGCCTGACGACGATCGCGGCGAACCCGGAGGTGTCCGCATGCCGCCGGGGCGCTGGGGTGGCTACGGGACCCCGGAGGACCTCCTCAGTCACACCGTCACGTGGCAGGAAGGCACGTTGATCGTCGATGCCGTGATCCCAGCCCCAAGGACCGTCGCGTGGCGCGGCATCATCGCCGGGGAGGTCCCGGCGCGGGCGCGGGTCGCACCGGGACCCGCCGTTCGCGAGGCGGTGACGCGCCTGATGAAGGGCTTCCCCTGAACCGCCTCCCTACGGCCGGCGCTCCGGGAACACCAAGTCGTAGAATCCGACTTTCTCGTCCTTGTCGATGAACGTCGACTGTGACACCCGAGTCCCGTCCGGTGCCAGCACGGTGAGGAACACCTCCACGCCCACCGGGATGTCGCAGACCGCGTAGCGCCCTTCGATCGTGGTCCGCGCACGCGCGGTACGCGCCTCATCGAGGTTGGACGTCGCCCCGCGCGGGATGCGCGCGACCACCGAACCGCCGACGACCACACTGCCGTCGCGCCGCGCCACGGAGCCCATGAGTACGGCGTGCCCAGGCTTGTCGCCGCAGGTCTCACCCGCCAACTCGCGCAAGGTCTTCACGCGTACGCGCTCCCGCTGCGTCCGCGGCGTCTCGTCGAACTTCACACGGATCCGTTCCGGCTCCACATCGAACGCCGAGTAGTACGCCGTGGTGACTTCCACCGCGTACTCGCCGCCGACGAGCCCGTCGAACCGCACGCGGCCCTGCTCGTCCGAGACCACCTGTTGGTCCGACCCGGAGAATGCGGCCGCTGCACCGGGGTGCGGCACCAAGCGTCCGCTGTCGAGCGCCACCACATCGATGTCGAGCACCGACGTCGCCCGCGACCAAAGCACCTCCGGACGCTCCTTCGCGCGCACCGCGAGCAGATCGCCACCCGTCACCCGCATCCGTGAGGTCTGCGGCACCTCGAAGTAGTCCGAGCGCCAGGTGTTCACCGCCGTACCCGCGCGACGCACGGTGTCCGCCAGGGCGGAGCGCACCGGGATCGGCGCGCGGATCAACCACCGTGGAAGGATCCACGCGCCGTTGGTCAGTTGTGCGAACTCGATCTCGCCGCCGGCCTGCATGTCCTTCACGGTCTCGGGCACGTTCACATAGGAGAACTCCACCTTGGTCAACTTCCGCGTCTCGGCCTCGAACAGCAGCACGCCCTTGATCTCCGAACGCCGCACCGTCGACAGCGGCGCGAACTCCAATGCGATTCGCGTCGGCGCGGCCGACGAGGGCGGCCGCATGGTGAAGCAGTGCGAGCGGGTGAAGTACGGCGACAGCAATACCGTCAGATCCGGCGCGACGTAGCGCAGCCCGGAATCCGTCGGGGTGACGTACCCGCGGGTCTCCAATGTCTCTGGCGCGAACGAGATCCACGGCTGCACGCCTTCACTGCGGACGCGCCCGAACACCGATTCCAGGAGCAGAGGCGGCGGCCGCATGTCGAGCTTGCGGCTATGCAGCATCATGTCGAAGCGATAACTCAGCTCACGGATCGTGATGTCCGCCGCGAGGATCGCCGTGCGGGCTTCGTCCCAGAGGATCGCCGAGGCGAGGCCTTCGGTGGGATTCGACTTGCAGTCCGCCGTCTCCGACGCCGTGACCGTCGGGAGTCGTACGGGCAACTGGTCGAGTGCGAGACGCACCGTGGTGTCGCGGCGCACGTCGATGGCCGCACTGGTCCACGGCGTGAACCCGATACGCAGGGTGCGCAGACGATATGTGCCCGGCGCCGGCGCGCGTACCGTGAACCGACCCTGCGCGTCGGAGAGACTGCGCGCGCGCACCGTCTCCGCGTCGTCGAGCAGCAGGACCACCACGCCGAGGATGGGCGCGTCGTCGATGCCACGCACCACCGTCCCGCTGACCGACTGTGCGAGCAGCGGATTGGGTGCGACGAGCAGCACGCACAACAGGACCAACGCGCACAGCGCACGCGCGAGTGTCAGGATCACGTACATGACCGGCGTTGGAGGGGACCGCATGTGTTCATTCTACCCCTGCTTGAGGCGATGTGGTCAACACAGGGACGAACAGGGTTTGCGCAGTGCCGGGCCGTGATCCCACGGCCGCGGCCACACGCGCCTTTCAACCCAAAGCACCGAAGCGAAGCTACGACGACCCCAGAGACCGCATCGGGTCGCGCCCGCATGGAACTAACCTCATGCTGCTCAACAGGATGCGATCAGTCGACAGCGCGAACCGAACCGGGTCTTGCCGGATTCTCCCCACGATCGCCGTCGCGGCCAGCACCGTGATTCCCCCAAGCGTCCGGCGCCCAGTGGCGCGGCCTTCGGCGCGTCCTATCTTCTCCTGCATGACCCGCGGCGAGGGACCGCGGGCTGTGCGCAGGAGTCTCGATGCAGCGTCTCATCGGCCGGCTGGTGTTCGCAGTGCTCGTCCTCGCGACCTTCGTCGGCGGCATCGACGCGCAGGAATCGAAGAAGAAGCGCGGCGACCGCAATAAGCTCCTCCAGGAAGAGATCCTCGAAGCCGGCACCGCGATCGTCACCGCCCGTGACGCGGTGCGCATGCTGCGGCCGCAGTGGCTCAATCCTCCTTTGGGGCGTATGGCATCGTCCAACGCAGGGGGCGCAGGCGGCGGCCAGCAGACGGTGATTCTCTACGTCGACGACACGCGTCAACCCGATCTCGAGATCCTCACGCAAGTGAAGGCCGCCGATATCGTCGAGATGCGATACCTCGATCAGAATCGCGCGGTCCAATACCGCGGGCCCGGACACGAAGCGGGCGTGATCGAGATCAAGACGAAGCGTCAGCCGTAGTGCCTGAGACGCCGGCGTCGGACACGACGACCTTTCGCGGTTCGCTCCGCCCGCTGTATCGCGCGCTCCTCAGCGAGAGCATGCGGGCGCGACTGCGACCGCTCGCGTATCCCGCCGACACGGCGTTCCGCGCTGCACTCTGGCGCGCCGCACACGGCGCGGTCGCGGCCGGGCCGTTCACCGGACTCAAGCTCGCGCCGCGCCCCTTCCTCCCCCACCTCCTCGGCACCTACGAGCGTGAGTTGCATCCCACCATCGATGCCCTCTGCACGAGGAAGTGGAGGCGCATCATCAACATCGGCGGCGGCAACGGCTTCTACATCGCCGGGCTGGGCCGTCGCATCCTGAGTGCCGAACTCATCGTGTTCGAACTCACCGCCGAAGCACGTGAGGTGATCGCGGCGACGATGACGCGAAACGGGCTGCAAGCGCGCATGACCATCCTCGGCGCCGCGGACCAGAGCAACTTCGCCGCGGCGCTGGGTGACGGTGAGGACACGCTCGTCGTGATCGACGTGGAGGGACTCGAGATCGAGCTCACGGATCTCACACGGATCCCGGGCCTCCGTCGTGCGACGGTGCTCGTGGAGACACACGACGTCATCCGTCCCGGCTGCCGCGACGCGGTGGTCGCGCATCTCGGCGCCACGCACGCAGTGAACGCTATCCCCACGCAGGCACGCACCCTGGCGGACTTCCCGCGCGAGTTGTCGCCGTGGCTCATGCGACTCGCACCCACGCGGTGCGTGGAGGCGGTGCAGGAGTGGCGCGGCGGGCCGCAGGAGTGGTTGCTGCTCGAGCCGCGGTAGGGCGCCGCTAGCCCTTCTTCACTTCCTTCGCCCAACTGTCCCGCAGCCCGACGATGCGGTTGAACACCAGCCGCTCCGCCGACGAGTCCTCATCACTCATGAAATAACCGGTACGCTCGAACTGATACCGCGAGCCCACCGGGTCGGCCGCGACACCGGGCTCGATCTTCGCGTCGCGGATCACCACCAACGAGTCCGGATTGAGTGAAGCGAGGAAGTCCTGCCCCTCGGGCACGTCGTCGGGGTCGGGCTGCGAGAAGAGCCGATCGTACAGCCGCACCTCGCAGCTCTTCGCGTGCGCGGCGGACACCCAGTGGATGGTGCCCTTCACCTTGCGGTCGGCGTTCGCGCCGCCGCTGCGGGTCTCGGGGTCGTACGTGCAACGCAACTCGACGATGTTGCCCGCGG
>JBJXGK010000040.1:0-20480 GCA_046153705.1 Gemmatimonadaceae bacterium | reverse complement strand
ACGGTCGCGCTCGCCAACGGCGAGCGACTCAGCTACGACCTCTGCATCATCGCCACCGGCTCGCGCATCGCGCCCGAGGAGACCGAAGGCATGACAGGCCCGGGCTGGCATGAGAAGGTTTTCGACTTCTACACCCTCGAGGGCGCCGAGAAGCTCGGGACCGCACTCGCCGGATTCACCGGCGGCACGCTGGCCATCAATGTCGTCGAGATGCCGATCAAGTGCCCGGTCGCGCCGCTCGAGTTCGCCTTCCTCGCCGATGCCTACTTCACCGAACGTGGCATCCGCGACCGCGTGCGCATCGTCTACGTCACGCCGCTCGACGGCGCCTTCACCAAGCCTGCGGCGTCGAAGGCGCTCGGCTTCCTCCTCAAGGAGAAGGGCATCGAGCTGGAGACCGAGTTCAATACAGGTCGTGTGGACGGCGAGGCCGGCGAACTGGTCTCATGGGACGAGCGCACGGTGAAGTTCGATCTGCTCGTGACCATCCCGACGCACAAGGGCGCCGCGTTCCTGGCCGACGTGCCTGGGCTCACGAACGACGTGGGTTTCGTGCTCACCGATCCGCGCACGCTGCAGGCGAAGCTCAAGCCGAATCTCTTCGTGATCGGCGACGCCACGGACGTCCCGGCGTCGAAAGCAGGCTCGGTCGTGCACTTCCAGTCGGAGATCCTCGACGAGAACGTGCGGCGATTCCTCGCCGGCGAACCCCTCGACCCGGCCTTCGACGGACATGCCAACTGCTTCATCGAGACCGGGCACGACAAGGCGCTGCTCATCGACTTCAACTATGAGACTGAGCCGCTGCCGGGCGCCTTCCCCTTTGCGTGGGGCCCGATGCCCCTGCTCAAGGAGAGCCGGCTCAATCACCTCGGGAAGCTGGCCTTCCGCCACATCTATTGGAATGCGCTGCTCCCCGGATACGACTTCCCCGGCATCCCGCCGCAGATGCAACGCGCCGGCAAGATCTTCCCGACCGAAACCGCTCACACCTGACCCCCGCCTGCTGAGGAACTGACCATGCCTGCACTCACCGCCGTTGCCCGCACCTCGGAAGGATTCCTCGAACGCGTCGAGGATTGGGACCGGGACCTCGCGCTTGCGATCGCCGCCGAAGCCGGGATGCCCGCGCTCACCGACCGCCACTGGCTCGTGGTGGACTACATGCGCAACACCTACCTCGCGAAGGGCGACGCCCCCTCCATCCGCACGCTCGGAAAGGAATCGGGCGTGAACATCAAGGAACTGTACCAGCTCTTCCCCAAGGGGCCAGCGAAGCTCGCCGCCAAGATCGCGGGGATCCCGAAACCACACGGCTGCATCTGACCCGGAGGATACCAGCATGACCACGCCACTCGCACAGGGCGCCGGCGCCGCTGTCGCCGACACACCCATCACGAAAGTCTCGATCATCGTCTCGAAGGGATCGCTCGAAGGCATCTATCCGGCGCTCATCATGGCGAACGGCGCACGGATGGAAGGCATCGAAGCGAACGTCTTCTTCACCTTCTTCGGCATGGACGCCATCAACAAGGCGCGTCACGATGCCATCAAGGTGGCGACGGTCGGGAATCCCGGGCTGCATCTGGCCACCTGGCTCGGCGGGTTCCCCGGCATCTCCGCCTTGGTCACCAAGCAGATGGTGAAGTCGATGGAGAAGCTCGACATCCCGCCGATCCCGGAGTTCATCGAGATGATCGCCGATTCGGGCGCCAAGCTCTACGCTTGCAAGGCGAGCGTCGACATGTTCGAGCTCGATCGCAAGGACTTCATCGACCAGCTCGAAGGCATCATCACCGTCGGGGAGTTCTACCAGATGGCCGGTGGTGGCCAGATCATCTTCACCTGAGCCACCGCGTGTGGGTCGGCGCCGAGCGTCGGCCCACGTCGAGTGGTCTGCGGAGCGTTTCATGCCTGCACCTTCATCCGGCCGCCGCGTGCTGCGTGGCGTCCTGTGTCTCGCGCTGACGCTCGCGGCCTCGCCGCTGGGTGCCCAGCGGAGCACGGGGCCCACGTGGACCGTCGTCGCGCCGGACGCGGCGCTCGCATGGTTCACCGTGCTGGCCGAGTGGCGCGTCGACGGTGCGGGCGCACTGCCGTTCATCGACGCGCCGATCGGCGCACAGCGGCGCGGCGCGGCTGACGCCGCCACCGAGACAGTGGCCCGACGTCTCCGCGCGGACGCGGCGCGCGACGTGCTCCACTTCGTCCCGCTCTACTATCCGTCCGCGCAACGCGCCGAGCTCGCTGCGGCGCTGCGGGCCGCCGCCGCGTCTGCGCAATCGTCGACGCCACGCGGCACCTTCGTCGTCGCGGCGCTCGAGCGCACGCTGAGCGCTGAGCGGCGTCGCGAGTACCTCACGCCGCTCGCGACTGCGCTCGAACGCGCGCGCCCCGTGGTGCCCGACGCCGCGGCACTCGCGCGCCTGCAACTGCTCCTCGACTCCACATACCTCCCGGCGCTCGCTCAGTTGCTTGGTGCCGAGCGGCTCGATGCGGGTCGCCTGCTCATCGCGCCGGCGCTCGGCCCAGAGGGCCGAGTGTTCAGCGCATCGCCCGATCGCTCGGACAACCTCGTCGCCGTCGGTGCCTTCAGCAGCGATCCTGATCCTGAGGCGCCGCTGCTGGCCTTCGTGCGCGAGGTTTGCTTCCCGCTCGTCTCGCGTGCCGCGTCGACCGCGGGCCTCGGTCCCGGCAGCAAGGACGCTGCAGGTCGCGCCAGTCTCGCCGCCGTTCGCTGCGGCGCGGATGTCATGGATGCCTGTCTCGCCGATCGCGCCGAGTCCTATCGTCGCTTCTGGTTGCGTCAGGCGTCGCGCCACGGGCTCCGTGCCGCTGACGCCGATGTTCCCGTAGTCTCGCGCGCGCTCAGCGCCGAGTTCGACCGCGTCTTCCCGGTCGATCCCGCCTTCGCCACGCGCGGGGCGTGTCGGCGCGCGCTTTCGAATCACTCAACTCAAGTCCCACCACTCTCGCTGGAGGATTTCCATCATGCGGTCCATCCGTCTGTTCGCACTCGCAGCCCTGTCGCTCGCGTTGGCTCCGCCTGAGGCGGCCGCGACGGACGGGCATCTCCTCCACGGCGTCGGCGCCATCAACTCATCGCTGGGTGGTGTCGGTGTCGCGTCGAACGCCAGTCTGCTCGGCTCCTTCTATTCGAACCCGGCTGGTCTCGCCTCCTTCGACGGCACCAACCTCGAGATGGGCTTCGAACTC
This sequence comes from Gemmatimonadaceae bacterium, assembly GCA_046153705.1. Taxonomy (GTDB): domain Bacteria; phylum Gemmatimonadota; class Gemmatimonadetes; order Gemmatimonadales; family Gemmatimonadaceae; genus Pseudogemmatithrix. Next base: position 17,264 of record JBJXGK010000040.1, on the reverse strand, counting down.
CTGCGCCCCGATCGCACCGTGGAGTCGTCAGCCGGGCCGGTGAGCGGCTCGACCACCAGTGACGCCGACTGGTCGCCCATCCCGGCGTTCGGCTTCTCGACGCGTCTCGCCAACGGCGCCGTCGTCGGCCTCAGTGGCCTCGGCATCGGCGGGTTCGGTGTGAACTACGCCTCCGATCCCACCAACCCGATCCTCGCACCGCGGCCGAACGGATTCGGCAGCGTCTACTCGAACTTCCAGCTGCTGAAGATCTCGCCCGCCGTCGCGTGGTCGGTGCGTCCCGGGCTTCGCGTCGGTATCGCTGCGAACATCAACTGGCAGTCGCTGGCCGTCGATCCGATGCCGATCGCCGCGCCCGATGTGGATCCTGGGCCGGACCTCACGCCGGGCACGGCCGATGACCGGGCGTTCTATCCCGGCGCCGCTGCTGCCGACGCGGTCTTCGGTTTCGGATTCCAGCTCGGATTGCAGTACGATGTTTCCGAACGCGTGAGCCTCGGTGTCGCGTACACCTCGCCGGGTACCTTCGGCGACTTCGAGTTCAACTCGACGCGCGCCAATCCCAACCTGCCCAGCTTCGGCACGGAACGCAGCTTCAAGTTCCGCATGGACGTGCCGGCCATCTACGCGGCAGGTATCGCGCTCGATCCGACGCCGAAGCTCCACTTCGGCGCCGACGTGAAGTACATCACGTATTCGCAGACCGAGGGGTTCGCCGAGAAGGGATACAACCCCGACTTCTCCGTGAAGGGATTCGGTTGGGAGGACATCACCGTCGTCGCGCTCGGTGCCCAGTATAAGCTCAGCGAGAAGTTCACCCTGCGCGGAGGCTACCACTACTCGGGCAACCCCATTCCGGACGAGCAGGCGATGTTCAACATCCCGGCGCCGGCCATCGTGCAGCAGCACGCGACGGCGGGCCTCGGTTACTCGTTCGCACCCGGCGTGGAACTGAACATCGCGGCATACCAGGCGTTCGAGAACTCGATCACCGGTGCCATCTATCGTCCGGCGGCGCTGCCGGGCACGTCCGTGACCAACACGCTGTCGGAGACCTCGATGCTCGTGGGCTTCACCTTCCGCCCGAAGCGCTGAGCACATACGAAGGGAATGCCAGTGGGATGCAGGTCGAGCGGGCGTTGCAGGCGGGTTGGGGGAAGCCGCTTGCAGCGCCCGTTCCACACGCAGGAGCCTAGGTGGCGTCGATCGACAATAGGTGGATCAAGGCGACGCTCATCGCGAGCAGCACAAGCAATGACGCCGTCACCGTGAGCACGACCGACGCACCGACCTTGCGTAGCGCGCGCAGGTCGACACCGAGTCCCAAGGCGGCCATCGCCAGCAACGTGAGCCAGCTCGAGAGTGTCTTGAGCTGGCTCGCGGCGTTCGTGGGGATCAGGCTGACCGAGCGCAATGTGGCAAGGAGCAGGAAGCCGATGATGAACCAGGGCAGCGCGCCCCCGAGCGAGAAGAGAGCGCGCGCTGCGCGCGCGCCGATCGTGTGCGCGTCCGCGTGGGGTGCGGGCCTGCGGTGCGTCACGGTGAAGAACAGCACGACCGGCCCGAGCATGAGCACGCGCACTAGCTTGACGAGCGTGCCGACTTGTCCTGCGAGCGTGCCGACGGGGAACGCGGCGGCGAGCACCTGCGGGACGGCGTAGACCGAGAGGCCAGCGAGGACGCCGTACTGGTACTCGGTGAATCCGAGCGGACCCATGAGATGGGGAAGGCCGAGCACGACGAGCACGCCGAGGATCGCGGTGAACGCGATCGCGCTCGCGACATGCTCGCGTTCGGCACCGATGACCGGCGCGATGGCGGCGATGGCAGAGTTCCCGCAGATCGCGTTGCCGGCGGCGACGAGGATCGCGAGGCGAGAGGGCAGACCGAACATACGGCCGATGGCGTATCCGGCTGCGAGTCCGACGACCACGAGCAGCACGATCCCGATTGCGAGCGCCGGCCCCGCACGGAGTAGCAGCGGCAGGTCGACCGACGCGCCGAGCAGGACGATGGCGAGTTCGAGGAGCTGCTTGCCGGCGAAGTCGATGCCCGTGTCGAGCGAGTCCGGGAGCGTGGTCGCGGAGCGGACGAGCATCCCGAGGAGGATCGCGACGACGAGCGCCTCCATGAACGGCTGGCCGACGACGCGAGTCTCGAGTGCGGCGAGACCGGACGAGAGCGCAGCGAGGAGGGCGACCAGGCCAAGGCCGGGGATGAGGCGGCGCATCGGCGCAGAATAACAGTTGCCCAGATGATTCCCAACTCTGCGCTGCAGCGCAGCGTCCCCATACGCGAACCAACCGACCGAGGGCTGCGCTTTCTCGTTCGGTGCTTAACTTCGTGGGATGACCACCGGACAGATCCGATGATCCTCGCCTGCGACGTAGGCGGAACCAAGACCAACGTGGCGCTGGTGACCGCCAGCGACTCGAGGTGGCAGACCGTCCGCTTCGAGACCTATCGCAGCCGAGAGCACGCGTCGCTGCACGACATCATGGCGGCATTCCTCGGCGCCTCTCCGCCCGCACTCGCGGCCGCTGGATTCGGTGTGGCCGGTCCGGTGATCGATCATCGGGTGACCACCACGAACCTGCCATGGAACGTGGACGGCGGTGCGATCGCGACGCAGCTGGGTGTGCCGAGGGTGTCGCTGCTCAACGACCTGGAAGCGTTCGCCTGGGGGGTGCCTGAACTCGGTGCGACTGACCAGCTCGTGCTGCAGACGGGCGTGCCCGACGGCGGCAACCTGGCCGTGATCGCGGCCGGCAGCGGACTGGGCGTCTCCGCGTTGATTCGAGGGACCGGCACGGTGCGCTCGCTGGCAAGCGAGGGTGGGCATGCCGACTTCTCCCCAGTGGACGACACCGACATCGCGTTGCTGCAGTTCCTACGGCGACGGTTCGGGCGGGTGAGTGCCGAGCGCGTGCTCTCTGGTCCTGGCCTCGTGAACGTGTATGAGTTCCTCCGGCATGAGGGAGGGTACGAGGAACCGGAACCCATCGACACCTCGGCTGCACACGCGGCGTCGGACATCGCCGGCGCGGCGCTCAGCGGACGGAGCGAACTCGCGGAGCAAGCCGTGCTCCGCTTCCTCGCGGCTTACGGAGGAGCGGCCGGCAACTGGGCACTGTCCACACTGGCCACCGGTGGCGTGTGGCTGGGTGGCGGCATCGCACACAAGCTGCTCAGCGGTCCGCCGGGCACGCCGTCGGGTTGGAAGGCGCGGGCTCGCGATGCGTTTCTCACGAGGTTCCGCTCCAAGGGTCGGTTCAGTCCCCTGCTCGATGCCATGCCGGTGCACGTGATCCTCACCGAGATCGCGCCCCTCATGGGTGCGGCGCGATTCGCGCTCAACGAACGGAACGGCTGAAGCGGGTACTGCACGCGCTGCGACACCTCACATGCCGAGTTCGCTCAACCCCGGGTGATCCTGCGGCCGTACCCCCTGCTCCCAGCGGAACTTCCGCTCGGCCTCGCGGATCGGCACGTCGTTGATGCTCGCGTGGCGCTCGGCCATGTAGCCGTCGGCGTCGAAGCGCCAGTTCTCATTGCCGTGTGAGCGGAACCACTGGCCGGCGCTGTCATGCCATTCGTAGACGAACCGCACGGCGATGCGGTCGCCGGTCACCGCCCAGAGCTCCTTGATCAATCGATACTCGAGTTCCCGCGCCCATTTTCGCGTGAGGAATGCCTCGATCGCCGCGCGGCCCGTGATGAACTCCGATCGGTTCCGCCAGCGGCTGTCGGGTGTGTAGGCCAGCACCACCTTCGCCGGGTCGCGCCGATTCCACGCGTCTTCTGCAGCGCGGACCTTGAGGGTGGCGGAGGCGACGTCGAAAGGCGGGAGGGGCGGTCGGGTCATGGCCGTTGGCTCGTCGAGGAGGGAAGTCGCTCGCTCAGGTATCAATGGTGCACCATTCGAGTTCCTGCGGCGGTCGCCGGCGCGTCGCCGGCGCGGCGCCAGTGGAACGGTCACGGTCGGGTTATCCTTGCCCAGCGCGCGAGGCATGGCGAGGTTGTACCGAACGTTCGAACCTGACCCCCGCATCCGCCCGCGCCCATGCCCGCGCCCCTCTCCACGAAAGAAGACGTCGTCGCCGCCTTGCTGACGGTCATCCGACGTGAGGGATACGACGGTGCGTCCCTCAGTGTCCTCTCCGAAGCGACGGGGCTCGGCAAGTCATCGCTCTACCATTACTTCCCTGACGGCAAGGATGACATGGTGGAGGCGGCGCTCGAGTACGTGGCGGCGCGAATGGAAGCCACGGTGTTCGCTGCACTGCGCGGCGATGCAGCGCCGCGTGCGCGCATTCAGTCGATGGCTCGTGCGCTCGACGCGTTCTACCGCGGGGGCCGTGAGCCGTGCCTTCTTGCCGCGCTCGGGTTCGGGGAGTCGGCGGGGCGCTTTCATCCGCGCGTCTCGCAACTCTTCACCGAGTGGATCGCGGCGATCACCGGGGTGTTGCGCGACGCCGGTGTGCCGGCGGGGAAGGCTCGCGCCCGGGCGGAGGAGGCGCTGGCCCGGATCGAGGGAGCGCTCGTGCTCGCCCGGTCCCTCGACAAGCCGGCGATCTTCGCGCGGACGCTCAAGGCGTTACCCGACGGGTTGCTGGCGTCGTAGGGCGCCGGGAACCCCCTGAGGCGCTCCGGGATACGTCCTATTGTACCGAACGTTCGGTACCGTGCTACCCCTCCACGGAGTTCCGCTGATGCCACGCACCCTCACGATCGGTGAACTCTGGCGCTACCCCGTGAAGACGCTGGCCGGCGAACGCATCGATGCGACTGAACTCACACCCGACGGAATCCCGGGCGACCGCCTCGTGCATGTCCGCGGTCCCGAAGGTGTGCGCACGTCGCGGCGGCACTACCGGCTCCTCGGACTGCAGGGCTCGCTGTCGCCGGAGGGCGTGGCGCTGGTGAACGGGCATCGGTGGGACTCCGCCGACGCACTCGCGCTCGTGAAGCAGGCGGCGGGGGACGACGCGTGGCTGGAGGCCTACGGCGGCCCCGAGCGCTTCGACATCCTCCCGTTACTCGTCGCGACCGACGGGGCCGTCCGTGAGTTCGGACGCGACGTGCGGCGGCTGCGGCCGAACATCGTGATCGCAGGTGTCGACGGAATGGACGAGACCACGTGGGAGGAGGCGACGCTCGAGGTGAACGGCGCCGTCATCTATCTCGACTCGCTTCGGGGACGCTGCCCGATGACGACGGTGGACCCCGACACCTTGGTGCGCGACCCCGGCGTGCTGCGCGATATCGGCACGCGGTTCGGTGGTCGGCTCGCGCTCAATGCCGCGGTGCTGAAAGGAGGTCATGTGCGGCTTGGCGATGCGGTGCGCCTGTGCCGTCCCTGACGCGGGGGCGCGAAGGGGGCTGGCACCGCCATGGCGCCAGCCCCCCTCGACGAACCGCTCGGTCCTGATCAGCCCGTCGCCATCACGGCCGAGGCTTCATCGGCATCTTCTTCTTCCACGACGGCGTCCAGTATGCCGCATCCTGCGCCATCATTTCCGGTGTCGCCACACTGATGTTCGGATCGAACGCGAAGCGGCTTGATTCCGACGAGATGACGCTCTCGGTGAGGAACTTGCCCAGGACTGCGCCTTCCTCCGCGGTCGCCTTGCCGAGGATCTTCGGTTGATCCGCCATCATCAGGTCGTAGTGCTCACCGGAGCGGAGTGCCGCGAGGGTGTAGTACGTTCCGGACGGAGCACCGGAGACTACCTCGTAGACCGCGAAGCTGGCTTTCACGCCGGCCCGCGCGACGAGTGTGTTCCACACCTTCACTGCCTCCGTGAAGCGGTCGTCGTGGCCCGGCTTGATGCGCCAGATCCCGACATCCATCCCGCGCGCGAGCGCGATGTTCGCGGGCTCGCCGTTGCTCAGGTCCGCACGGTGCGCCAACTGCATCCCCCGCCACTGGCTCATGTGCGCAGCGTCGGCCGATGAGTACTTCTCCATCACCGCAGCGACCTTGGGGTCGGCGAACGCGGCCAGCGCGTCATCCAGATCGGCGAACGAGGCGCCGCGGACGATCCACCAGGCCTCCGGTACGCCGGTGACCGAAACCATACCGAGCATCGGCGTCTTGAAGCCCGCCGCGTTCATGGCGGCGGCCCACTCGGTCTCGTGCCGCGTGTGCATCATCTCGTGTCCCGGCCTCACGGACTCGCGTGCGATCCAGAGGACCGGCGCCCGCGCGGGGACGGCAGCCTGTGCGTTGGCGACGCGAGCTGGTGCACCCATCGATAGCGCGGCGAGCAGTAGGCTTGAACAGGTACCGATGGACGGGATCCAACCGATGCGACGGGGCATGGAACCTCCGACTGCGGGTCCTTCAGGGTGCGGCGAGACCGGGCATCATTGACTTGGGAGTGATGGTGAACGCGGTGCTCGTCGGTCGACGTGGTCCGGACTTTGTAGAGATATTGCGCCGACCGTCCGAACATCCAGACTCAGCACACGGTTGTCAAGCAGGGGCGCACGGGTGCCGTCAGTGACGGTAGGGACTGCGGGCGACGCTAGACGAGCTGATCGATTTCGCCTGCGCCGACCCGCGCATGGAGACGGGGGTGCCTCTTCTACAAGATGCGCAGCGGCAATCACCGACTGGGTACCCTCTCGCGGGCCCGAGTCGAGGAACTCGAGGCCGGGGCTCGCGCGCCTACGAGGCGTTCCTGCAGCGGTGTCGCGATACGGGTGAGTGGCGGGGGGAGCAAAGCGCTCACGCCGGGGCGCGACACCTCTCGGAGCAGATCGCGTTGGCGATCACGCAGCGCGCGTCGGGCGAGGATGTCCGTGAGATCCGCGAAACGCTGGGCTGGCGCTGTCGCTCTTCGGACCGGCGTAGGATCGACCACGCAGTCCGCCGCCACGGCGGTACGGCGCTCAGTCTCCCGGCAGGATCGCCCAGAGCGCCGGCCGTCCGACATTGCAGTGTACCAGTCGCGACAACGGAGAGAGCGAGCCCCAGCCCAACCACAGCGCGTGCCGCGCGAGATGATGTGCGGTCCATACGCCGATGCTGGCGTCTACACCGGTGCGACGCGTATTCATCGCGGCGCGCAACCGCTCCACACGCGACATGCGAGACGGCACCGGATGGAAGATCGTCTCCACGCCAGCCGAGCGACGCGCTTCGTTATCCTGCCAACGGTCGAGTCGTAAGATCACGTCGCTGATCGCCGCTTCGTCGCTCTCACGCGCGGCGGCCGCGTCCGCGGCGAGTACTGCGGCACGTGACGGCGTGGGTAACACCAGGACGCCGATGAATGCCCAGAGTGTCATGCCCGCGGCCAGGGTGAGCACACCAGCGGCCGTGGCGAGATCCGCCGCCGACAGCGCGAGCACCAGCGCGATGCCCAGCGTATTCCACGCGATGGCGCCGAGAACGCCACGGCGATGCGCGCCAGACTCCGCGATGATGCGCCGGCGGCGCAGCGCGGCGACGAGTGCGTCATCGGGGAGTTCGAGCCAGCGAGAGGGGAACACGAGTATACGCGGGGCGATGCCGTTCCATCCGCCGACAAAGCCTTCGTCTGGCGTGGCGACCACGCGGATGCGCGAGGAATCGAGGCCGGCACGTTCAGCGGCCTCGCGCACCCGTGGTGTCTCTGGCTCGGAAACGAACGAAGCGATCACGTGCGCCAGCGGCGCACGGAGCTCGGCGAGGAGCAGCTGGAGCAGCGCGAAGGCAGCGATGGCGGCTGGCGCGCCACCAACGCGTGCCGCCGACATGAGCACTGCTGCAGTGACCAGCCACACGACGAGTTGCACCGCCGCGCCGCGCGCCCATCGCGAGAGGAAGAGCGCCACCGAAGGGCGTGCGCGCACGACGACGGCACCACCCATCACATCGAAGGGCAAAAACAACAGCATCGACAGCACAAAGATCGGCAGCAGGGCGCCCAAGGCATCGAACAGCGGCTGAGACGCCGAGTCCGGCAGCAGTCGCGCGGGTAGATCGAACGCGAGCACAGTGCTCGCGGCAACCACGGCAGAACCGACGCCTGAAATGCCGAGCCAGAGGCGAGCTCGCGCATACGTGAGGCGCGTCGGAGTGGTCGGAGTATCGGGTGCAGGGAATGCGGACGTCGTCATGCTGCACCAACACCTGACGCGGTGCCGTGGTGCCCGAGTGGTGGAGCGTGCTTCCTACCTGGCCGCTGGGCCTGGTCGCTCGGTGTCTTCGGCGGCAGAAGCGAGCACGAGACCCACGATGACGACTGCCGCCGGAACGGAGATGACCAACCCGATCATGAAAAGCGCGAGGTTGGTCATGTCAATCCTTATTGATCAGGAGCGCGACGCTCCCGAACGAGAGGATGGACGGGACCCAAAGCCCCACGTACAGACCTTGCTCTCTGTTCCCCGAGAACCAGAGCCAGACCGAGAGCAGGAACGAGACGAAGGCGGCGAGCAGGATGACGACGGCAGCACGGCGTCGTTGAGCGTTGCGGGACAACATGGAAGACCTTCGCGTAAGGGAAGAGCGCGCCGCTTTCCCCGACGCTCCCGGGCAAACGCCGCAACGCACGTGGATGTTCCCGACGGTCAGATCACTCGTTGTGTGCTCGCGCGGTCCCGAGAACACGCCCCGCCAGCGCCATGCCACTCAGCAGCGCTCCCTCGACGCGCGGCCCGCCACACCAGTCGCCGGCGATGCCCGCCTCAACCGCTGAATCCCAGACCGCGTCGGCCTCGAGTACCGGCTCGGGGATCGCGTACCGCCACCGGTGTCCCTGCGCCTGCACCACGCGAGGCGCGTCGGCACCCAGCAGCCGGGCGAAGGCGTCGAGCATCGGTGCGATCGCCGCGTCCTGCTCCGCTTCGAGCGTCGCGACGCTATGCGCACGCGTCGCGTGCAGCACCCAGCATTCGTGCGCGGCGTTGCGGCCCGGCTTGGTGGCATTGCGCGCCACCCAGGCGAGGTGCGCGTCGTCGTTCACGAACGCGGCATCCCACGCGACCGCCGCAGGACGCTCGAGTACGCAGAGCACCGCGCGACATGGGTGGAAGACGACGCGGGCGCACGCGGCCGCGAGACCCGGCGCGTCGAGTGCGAGCAGCGTCGCAGCCTGTGGCGCCGGCGCGGTCACGAGCAGGTGATCGAAGATCCCGAGCGACGCACCGTCGGCATCACCTAGCTGCCACCCGGTCGGCGTGCGCGTCGCCGAAGCCACCGTGGTGCCGAGCTGGACGGTGAGGCCGTGCGCCAGGTGTCGACCGAGCGACGACATCCCCGGCACGGCAACCCAGCGAGCGTCGCCGCGCGGCGACACCCGCCAAGCGCCGTGTTCACGCACCGCGATCGTTGCCGACCACTCGGCCAACACCCCCGCCTCCACCCAACGCGCCACCCACGGTGCAAGGCGCGCATCGCGGAACGTCGCGTACTGCGCCCCGTGATCGAACGCCCATGTGCCGTCGCGCCGCGTCGCCGCTCGTCCGCCCACGCCGCGCGACTTCTCGAAGACGGTCACCGACACACCGGCGTCGGTGAGCGTACGCGCTGCAGCGAGGCCCGCGAGTCCCGCGCCGATGACGGCCACGGTACCGAGGCTCCGTTGAGCGGATCGCACGCCATTCGCCGCATCGCTCGGCGTGGAGGCCGAGCGTGCAGCAGCGTGCTCAATGGACTGGGGCGGGCCTGCAGGCGACCGGTTCATCACACAGGTGAACGCGCGCCACCGGTCTGCGGTTGCAACTCAGGAGGAGCGGCCGCCGCGTTTCCGTTCGCTTCGCAGGTAAGCGAACCAATACACTCCCGCCACCAACATCGTACCGCCTACGATATTGCCCGCAGTCACCGCGACGATGTTCCCAACGGTTCCCGAGATCGACACGGTACTCTGCGTGTCGAGTGCGAGCGCGAACGGCAAGAAGAACCAGTTCGCGATCGAGTGTTCGAGACCGATGGCGACGAAGGCCGTGACGGGGAACAGGATCGCCAGGATCTTGTCGGTCACGCTGCGCGCGCCGATCGCGAGCCACACCGCCAGACAAACGAGCGCATTGCACAGGACACCGCGCGTGAATGCCTCCGTGATCGTCAGGTCCGCTTTCGCGCGAGCGATCTGCATTGCCATCTCACCGACTGCCCCATTGCCCAGCCGCGCGACATCGGCCCACACCACCAGCAGCACCGTCCCCAAGCAGCCGACGACGTTGCCGATGTACGCGAGCAGCCAGCTCCGCAGCACCGCGGGAGTCCCGATCAAGCCACTGGCCCATGCCATCGCGATGAGATTGTTGCCGGTGAAGAGCTCGGCGCCGGCCACCACCACGAGCACCAGCCCGAGGCAGAAGCTCAGGCCGCCAAGGAGACGCGTCGGGCCGAAGCCGAGCGTGGAGTCGGTCACGACCACAGTGAAGAGCAGGGCGCCCAGTGAGATGAAGGCACCGGCGAGCACGGCCAGCACGAGCATCGACGGTGCATCTGCTTGCGCCTTTGCGACGCCGATCCGCTCGACCTTCCGCGCGATCTCCAGCGGTGGGTAGGCGTCGCTGCTGTCCGATTCGCTGTGCATGGTGACGGGGCCGTCGTTCGCGGGGATCAACGTGGCGGTCGAGTGAAGTTGGGGACGACGCAGCCGCACCGGAAGGTCGGAGAATGGCCTCGAGGGAACTTCCTACTCCAACATCATGTCGTTCCGACCGATGACAGCTCGTACTTGAGCATGCCGCGACGGAAGCGCGCGACGGTGCGCGGGATCAAAGGCCTGTAGAGTCTGCGTAAGAGCCATCCCTGGAACCAGCGCCCGCGCTCCTCGCGTCAGGCGGTGGCCGCCTTGCGCCGAGTTGCCGCCTGCAGTTCCAGTGCATCTCGGGGTGTGCTACGGAACAATAGCGAGCATGGTCATGACCGCAGCTGCGAGGGAAGCGACGCAACGCACGTGATTCCACAGGAGCCACTCCCGCACGTACACGGGCCAATAAGCGGTGGCTTCCGCCGATGCGGGCTCGAGTGCGGCGAGTCTATTGTTGCGTGGCACGTTGAACCCGATGGTCACACCGACCGAGCCAACGAGATAAACGACGAACGCAGCGAGCAGCCATGCAAAGGACTGCGGAGCCTGCCTCCCCAAGAACGCCATGACGCCAAGGAGCGGAGCGGTGCCGAGGAATACGCCGAGGAACAGCGGATTGATGACGGTGATATTGATGCGCTGCATCGCCAAGATGCCTTGGGCGGACGGCAGCATCGCCAGTGCTCGCATCACGAAGACGGAGAACGCGAAGAACACGCCGCCGACGAGCGCGGAGGCGACGGCACATGCAATGACCATGGCTGTCGTCGGATTCATGGGCGGTCTGACACCCGAGTCAAGCCGCCTCGCGGCGAGGCCAACGCCATGCCAACCAGACCACCAGAAGGGTGAGGACGATCTCAATCGTTGCGAACAGCATGTAGAACGTCCATGCACCGTCGAGCAGAATCAGCAGCATGATCGTGGAATAGAAGAGGCCGGAACCGACGTTGAGCCAACGGCTCACGGTCGCTGGAAGGACAAGGGAGAGAAACACCATGAGGCTTGGAACCGCCATCAGGACCGCCGTGTAAACCAGCATGCCTTGCGTCACCGGTCCCAACGCCATTTCCCCATTGAGCATGTCTTGAAGCTTACCCGGCCGATACAGCTCGAAGTAGTCCGCGTAGACGTAACAGAACATCACGCTGGTCCACAGGGCAGCGAGCTTCTGCCTCACGGGTACTTCGCTGTCTTTCAGAACTGTCGTTGTCATTGTGGTCCATTGGACGCGAGGTGAACGACCGACCAGCGGCTTCGCTGGCGACATGCAAGGAGAGTGACCTCAAGGGTCCTACGTGGTCGCGGGGATCCTGGTGTCGGCAATCGAGGCGAGTCGCTGACCACGGAAGTCGGCCGCACGCAGCGCCCGCCGAGTCGCGCCGACTGAATCGTCGCCATCCCGCCCGAACCCGACCGGCGCAGGATACTGCGACAAAGTCGGAACGTTGGAGGAGCGAACCTCCCCGCATTGCGTCCGCCGGGAGTTTGCACGATAGTACTCTCAGCTGAGGTGACTCCGGTCGAGTTCCCTGTGGTGCGCAGCTTCCTCGAACCGGCTTCAACCGATGCTCCGTTCCGTGCCCTCCGCCGCGCGCCCCAGCGCCATCGCGCGCTTCGCACTGGTCGCCCTCTGCGCGCCGCTCCTCGTCTCGGCCTGTGAGGGCGCTACCGACCCCGATGCCACCGAACAGAGCATCGTCTTCGAGACGCCAGGCGCGCAGATCCTCGGACGGACGCCGTCGCCTCTGGTGGCCTTCTCGACTTCGGCGCTGCCCGTGATCCTCACCTCGGAGACGCTGCCCGTCTGCATGGTCGCCGGCACCACGCTCACCCTTGTCAGTGCAGGGACCTGCCGGATCAACGCCGACCAGGCCGGCGACGACACCTACGCACCTGCGGCGCGAGTCACCGTGACGTTCGAGGTGCTCAGCTGTCCGGTCGTCACCGAACCCGCCGGCATCCTGATCGGGTTCGATAACGCTGCTCTCAGCTACAGCGTGTCCGGCTTCAACGGCGCCGTCGGCGCGACGGCGAACGATCCGACCAGTGGGTGCAACGTCGTCGGGTCCGTGCGGCGCACTCCCGCGTCGCAGTTCGACGGCGCGACGTTCGGTACGCTCCCGACCACGTCGAACCCGACCATCGCGCGGATCCCCTTCACGGCCGCGACGAACACGTTGACCCTACGCGTCTACGTGCCGACGGCGAACACGCTGGTACATCTCAAGATCGAGAACGCCGCGAACGGCACGTTGAACTACGAGACGGAAGTGCGCGCGACGCTCGCCAATACATGGCAGACGTTGACCTTCACGCTGAACGCACCTCTCGTCAACGGCTTGCCGGGGCAGATCTTCAACTTGGGGACCACGTTCAATCGGGTCTCCGTGTTCTTCGAGTTCGGCGGCGTACGCGGGCCGACCGCCGCGACGTTCTACTTCGACGATCTGCGGCTGGTGCTCTAGGCGCGTCGATCGACAGCTCCCTTACGATGCCACCCAGGACTGGAGCGGAGCACCCAGCACGTCCATCATCGGTCGCACACCCAAGCCCGGCTCGTGTGACGCCGCGAGCCGCCCGTGCTTGCGCTGCGGCGCGCCGTCGGCGAACGCCACCGTGACGTAGGAGTTGAAGTCGGTCGACGAGAAGCGGAAACGTTCAGGTGTGCTGTGCGCAAGATGGGCGATCGCCGCAGTGATGATGTCGCCCCCCCAGGTATCCTCGATCGTCATCGCGATGCCGAGCGAGACGCAGAGGTCGCGGATCTGCCGAGCCTTGGTGAGCCCGCCGACCTTCGAGATCTTGAGGTTGATCACATCCATCGCCTGGTCCGCGACCCCGCGCACGACCATGTCGATCCCATCCACCACCTCGTCGAGCACGAACGGGCGATTCGTGTGCCGACGCACCGCAAGACACTGCTCGTACGTCATGCACGGCTGCTCGATGTACACGTTCACATCGCGTACGGCATCAGCGACGCGCATCGCCACGTGCTGTGTCCAGCCAGTGTTGGCGTCGGCGACGAGCACATCGCCCGGAAGGAGCTTCGCGGCGGCAGCGTGGATCCGCTGGATGTCGGTGTCCGCGTCACCGCCGACCTTGAGCTGGAACTTCGTGTACCCTTCGCTGCGATACTGAGCGATGCGCGCGGCCATCGCGTCGGGTGTGTCCTGCGAGATCGCGCGGTAGAGCGCGACGTCGTGGCCGGCGTGGCCGCCCATGAGCGTCGCGACGCTCAGCCCGCTCGCCTTGCCGAGCAGGTCCCAGCAGGCCATGTCGATCGCGGACTTCACGTACGGATGGCCGCGCATCGCACCGTCCATCCGCTCGTTGATCAGCCCGAGCGCGAGCGGGTCAGCGCCGAGCAGCTGCGGCGCGAGTTCGGCGATTCCGGCGCGCGCGCCGCGCGCGTAGGCCGGCAGGTACGCCGGGCCGAGCGGGCAGACCTCGCCCCACCCGGTGAGGCCTGCGTCGGTGTCGATCGCGACCACGGTCGCATCGAACACCGAGACCGAGTTGCCGCCGGACCACTTATAGCTCCCTTCGTGGAGCGGGAGGTCCACTTGGAACATGCGGATGCCGGTGATCCTCATGCGGCCGCCGGTGCGCTGGACTTCGACGAGGACCAGAGCGTCGCGGACGTGTAGAGCAGCACAACGACCACCAACCAGAGGAGAGTTCTCACGGGAAGTTCCTTGACGAGATACGCGGCGATGATCACGCCGGGGAGCCCGCCCAGTGTCAGGCCAAGCGCGATCCGCCGATCGAGGCGCCCCGACTTCCAGAAACGATACGCGGCCACCGGCATCATCATGGCGGCGGAGCCGGCCATGATCGGAAAGGCCACGCGCGGACTCATCCCCAGCGAGTAGATCACGGCCATGCAAGGCGCGTAGTTGCCGATGCCGAGCGAGACGAGTGCGCCGAAGAGTGCGTTCGAGAGGACGGCGATGACGAGCGAGAGTCCGGAAAGACCGATCGCGTCGCCGCCCTGCGGGAACACGCCGGTCTGCCGCAGCGTGATGACAACGGCAGTGAAGAGGAGCGCGATCGCCATGCCCCGCTGCACCGTGCGACGCGGCCAACGCACCACGATGCCCGCGCCGAACCACGCGCCGATCGCACCCGAGAGGATCATCGAGACCAACGTGACCAACTCGACCTCGATCACGCTGAGGAACACCGCGGTCTGAAGCAGCACCGGCGCCAAGTGCCCGACGTTCAACGTGCCCGGGATCAACTCGTCGTCGGTCATCCGGCCGAGCTTGAGCACCGAGGTCGTCGTCGCGTACGAACCGATCCCCAGTGTATCGAAGAAGTTGGTGACGAGCCCGAGGCCGAGCAGGCCCGGTCCGGGCGCGCCGACGGAGGCGGTGGGAGTGGAGCCCCGCGATTCGCTCATGGCCGAGAATGTACGGGCCGATGGCAGCGCCGCGCCATCCGGTCGAACGACTCCGGTGTTTGCCGGCGGGGAAACATCGCCGTAACATCTGCCCCATGACCGACGTGCGCACACTCATCGTTTCCCACGCCGACGTCGAGCGCCTGCTCCCGATGCCGGAGTGCATCGACCTCATGGCGGCAGCACTGGCCACGACCGCTCGCGGTGGCGCGCTGCTGCCCCTGCGTCAGATGGTGGGACTCCCGGGCGGCCGCAACATCTTCGCCGTGATGCCGGCCGCACTCGAGGGCGCCGACGGACACCACGCGATCGGCGCGAAGGTCATCACCGTGTTCCCCGACAACGCGGCGACGCCCTACGACTCGCACATCGGCGTCGTGCTCTACTTCGACGACACCCATGGCCGACTGCTGGCCATCATCGATGCGAGTTCGGTGACGGCCATCCGCACGGCGGCAGTGTCGGGCGTCGCCACGCGACTGCTCGCGCGGTCGGATGCCTCTGACCTCGCGATCCTCGGCGCGGGCGTTCAGGCGATGTCACACCTGGAGGCGATGCTCGCGGTGCGGACGATCACTCGCGTGCGCCTCTGGAGTCGCGGACGGGAGCGATGCGTCGCGTTCTCCGATCAGGCGGCACGGCGATTCGGCGTACGGGTCGAGATCTGCGACACCGCGGAGTCCGCGGTGCGTGAGGCGCAGATCGTCTGCACGGTGACGGCGGCACGTGAGCCGGTGTTGCGCGGCGCGTGGCTCTCCCCCGGTGTGCACGTGAACGCGGCTGGCGCAGCGATCCCGACGGCGCGGGAGCTCGACACAGCGGCTGTCGTGCAGAGCCGCCTCTTCGTCGATCGCACCGAATCGACGCTGCGCGAAGCAGGCGACTTCCTCATCCCCCGCAGCGAAGGCGCGATCAGCGACGGGCACATCCTCGGTGAGCTCGGTTCGGTCGTCACCGGCGCGGTACGCGGACGCGAGCGGCCCGACGATCGCACGCTCTTCAAGTCGCTGGGACTCGCGGTGGAGGATGTCGCGGCGGCCCGATTCATCCACGAGCGTGCGCTAGCCGATGGTTCCGGCACGTGGGTGACGATCGGTGGGGCGCGGCCCGCATAGGCCTCGTGATGGCGCGCCAGGGAGAAGGCCGGTAGCTTCTCGGAATGGCGCACGAGAGGCTGCAGGCCGAGGTTCAGGAAGGACTCGGCGGCACGTACACGATCGAACGAGAGCTGCCTCGCGGTGGGATGTCGCGTGTCTTCGTCGCCTCCGAGAACGCGCTCGGGAGGCACGTCGTCGTGAAGGTGCTCTCCCCCGAACTCGCCGCGACGCTCTCGGCCGAGCGATTCAAACGTGAGATCCAGCTTGCGGCGCGGCTCCAGCATCCCCACATCGTTCCGCTCCTCACCGCGGGCCACGCCGGACGGCATCTCTACTACACGATGCCGCTCATCGACGGGGAGTCGCTCCGTGAGCGGATGTCCCGCGAGCGGCCGATGGCGATCGTCGACGTCACGCGGATCCTCATCGAGGTCGCGCGCGCCCTCGCGTACGCGCACAGCGAGGGGATCGCCCACCGGGATATCAAGCCCGAGAACGTGATGTTCTTCCACGGACAGGCGGTCGTGCTCGATTTCGGCATCGGGAAGGCGCTCGAGCGGGCCCTCGAGGAAAGCGCCGAGCGAGCGCGAGGCGACTCACAGCTCAAGATCACGCAGCCCGGCACGAGCCTCGGCACACCGACGTATGTGGCGCCCGAGCAGGCGAGCGGCGATCCCAACCTCGACCATCGCGCGGATCTCTACGCGCTCGGCGTCGTTGCCTACGAGATGCTTACGGGGCACCCACCGTTCTCCGCGCGGTCGCCGCACGTCGTGATGGACATGCACCGGCGGGTCGCCCCCGAGCCGATGGGCCCGCGCCGTCCCGACGCACCGCCGCATCTCGTCGCGATCGTCATGAAGTGCCTCGCGAAGGCGCCGTCGGACCGTCCGAAGAGCGGGGATGAGATCGCGGACGTTCTCGACCCCGACGCCCGCGAGCGCAGGAGCGGCGGCTTCACGAAGTTCGTGGCCCGCACGCCACCGTGGCTGCCGTGGGCCCTCGCCGGCGTCTCGACCGTCGCGGCGATCGCGCTTGCGGTACTGATGCTCTTCCGCTAGCCCGGGATGCGCTCAGATACCTTTCGGCACCAGCCGAGCGCGTCGGACCCGTGATGCCGAATCCCGTCATCACGGTCACGCATCTCGCCAAACGCTACGGTGCCACCGTCGCCGTCGATGACGTCTCGTTCGAAGTGAACGCCGGCGAGATCTTCGGCCT
>JBJXGK010000034.1:0-3571 GCA_046153705.1 Gemmatimonadaceae bacterium | reverse complement strand
AGTGCTCTTGCTTTGCGCGGTGCCCGCGCCCGTTGCCGCGCAGGCGATGCTCAGCGGCGTCGTGCGCCACGCCGAGTCCGGCGCACCCCTCGGTGGCGCGCGCGTCTCGCTGACTGACCTCGATCGCACCAGCGTGACCGGGGGGGACGGCCGGTACGTCCTCCTTGGTGTGCCGTCCGGTCCCGTGCACGTCACGGTGCGTGCGATCGGCTTCTTCCCCCGCACGCTCCACGCGCTCGTGCCCGCGACCGGCAGCCTCGAGATCGACATCGCGATCCGAGTAGTACCGCACCCGCTTCCCGAGGTCGCGGTGCGCGCTACCCCGGCTACGAACGTTCTCGATGGCGGTGCGCAGAACCCGAGTGAGCGTACGCGCACGGCCGCCAACGTCCTGAGCGATCCGCGACTCGGCGAGCCGGACGTCTTGCAGTCACTCTCGGGAGGCGCGCTTGCGATCCGCCCCGAGGCGCCGAGCGGCGTGCATCTGCGCGGTGGTGCAGCGGACCAGACCGCGTTCCAGCTCGACGGTATCCCGATTCTCAGCCCCTATCACGGGGCTGGCGTAACCAGCGCGTTGAACGCTGATGTGATCGGTGCCGTGCATCTGGCATCGGCGGCTCCCGCACCCTCGCTACCGCCGACGCTGTCGGGTACGATCGAGGCCGAGACGCGCCGGCCCGGTTCCGCGATGCGTTGGCAGGGCGGACTCAGCACATCGCAGGCGAGACTCTCGCTCGACGGACCGCTCGGTGGCCGTGGCAGGTCGATACTCTTGGCTGCGCGCACCGGCTATCCGGCAGCGGTCGCACCGGGACGCGAGACCTCGTATCTGCGCGGGGGCACTCGCGACATGGTCGCTCGGCTCGAGTCGCCACTGCTCGGTGGTGAGGCTCGCCTGCTCTACTTTGCCGCGCACAACGATCTCGACGCGATCGCCGCGGTGGCGGGTGACACCACGACCGGCAGGGTCGGGGCGAGGAACGCGTTTGAGTGGTCGACCCAGTCGCTCGGCGGCACCTGGCTGCAGCGCCATGCCGCTTCGACGCTTCGCCTGACCGCGTGGAGCGCGACGAGTCGAGCATCCGCCGAATGGGTGGGGCGTGATGGCCCGGCCACCCTCGACGCTCTCCGGGAAGATCTCGGGCTGGTCGCGGCGCTCGACCGGCGCACCAGGCGCGCCGTCACCACCGTCGGCACTCGCATCGAGCGCATGCGCAGCCAATACGGCTTTGCTCCCGACACTGCCTCGTCCATCGCTGGTGGTCGCGATGCAACAACGATTGTCGGGACGATCTTCGCGCAGCAGGACCGTCCGTTCGGCGACCACGCCACGTTGAATCTCGCCGCGGGGCTCGCGCACGAGGGGTCCGAGTGGTGGCTGAGCCCGCGGGCGCAGCTCCGATGGCGGATCGACGATCGGCTCGAGTGGGCGCTCAGCCTCGCGCGCACGCATCAGTTCATGCAGTCGATGCGCAACACGGAATCGGTCGTCGGGGCGGTCTTTCCGCCGGACCTCTCGGTCGGCGCTGCAGATGAGGGAGTGCCCGTGGCGCGAAGCGACCAAGGCGTATTCGCCCTCGTGTTCCGATCGCGGTCCGGCCTTCGTCTCACGGCCGAGGCCTTCGCGCGACGCCTCGACCAACTCGTTCTCGTCGCGCCAGTGGAGGGCGAGCCCTTCGCGACCACCGGCTTCGCGGTGGGCTCCGGCTCGGCACGCGGAATCGCACTCGACCTCGAGCGGACCGGGGCGCGACACCTCCTCATCGGGCACTACGCGATCCAGCGTGTCCGACTCAACGCGAACGGTATCGCGTACACGCCCGAGCATGGCGTCGTGCACTCGCTCGAAGCAGGCATCACGCTCTACCCGACCGCGACGACGAGCCTGCGCTTCGGCGGCGCTGCCGCACTCGGCCGACGTACCACGGTGATCGCCAACGGATTCGAGTGGGAGTCGTGTAACCTCGTCGATCGTGGTTGCGAGTTTGGCGGGAGCCCGAACTACGACGGCCAGCCGCTCGGCGGCGCCGCGCTCCCGGCGTACCTCCGGTTCGATGCCGGCTTCCGCCAGCATGTCCATCTCACCCTTTGGGGCCGCGACGCACAGGTCGAGGTATTCGGCACGTTCACCAATCTGCTCGGTCGTCACAATCTCCTGACCTACGCGACGGATCCGCTCACGGGTCGCCGCGCCGGGGTCGAGATGCGACGGCCATCCCCGCTGGTGGTCGGGATCGACTGGCGATTCTAGGCGCGCGCGCCACGGCGCGTCCCACGGCGCGTCCCACGGCACGCGCCACGGCGCGCCCCACGGCACGCCCCACGGCACGCCCCACGGTGTGTCACAATCGGGCGGTCTCGCCGGTTCCTTCGCGTGGACCATATCATGCCGCTCGTCTCCGTGCAGCTGGGCTCTACTCCGGACGCGCCGCGCCGAGAGCGTCGCGCCACTGCGATGTCGGCTGATCCGAGCGCGTTCGACGCGCGTTTCAGGCTGCTTTTCGACGCGGAGTGCCCCCGCATCATGCGGGTCCTCACGCGACTCTCGGGTGACGCGGAGCTCGCCGCCGATCTCGCGCAGGAGGCGTTCATCAGGCTGCATGACCGCGGCGCGATGCCGGACGTCCCCGGCGCATGGCTCATCTCGGTCGCGCTCAATCTCCTGCGGAACACGCGCAGCATGGAGCGTCGTCGTCGAGAGCTGCTCACGCTCGAACGCGGAGCAGCCGTGCACTCGGAGGCGACCGTCTTGCCCGATGAGGTCACCGCACGCGAGGACGCCGAGCGCCTGCAAGCACAGGTGCGCGTCGCACTTGACCGACTTCCTGCGCGAGAGCGGCAGCTGCTGCTGCTACGCGCGGAGGGATACGGCTATCGCGAGATCGCTGAGGCACTCTCGCTCAACGCGGCGAGTATCGGAGTGATGCTCGCGCGCGCGAAGGAACGGTTCCGCATCTTGTACGACGAGGCTTCCAATGCACCTTGATATCGAACGGACTCAGCGACTCCTCCACGGGGAGCTCTTGACGACGGACGAGGTCCGGGCGCGCGAACATCTCGCGGGCTGCGACTCCTGCCGCGCCGCCTTCGAGCGCGCGGAGCGTGAGGAGGCGGGGCTCTTCGGCCTCCTCGAAGCGCTCGACGTGCCCGCGCCCGCAGTGACGCATCGCGACCTGGCTGCGCGAATCGCGCGCGCGGCCCCCCGTCGATCGATGAGGATCGCACGATGGGCTGCCGGTGTGCTGCTCTTCGCCGGACTCGCGGGCGGGGCCTACGCCCTTCCGTCCACTGGCGTGGCCGCGTGGATCGAGCGCATGGCGCGCGCGGTCGCGGGACGCTCCGAGCGAGCGCCGATCCCACAGGAGTCGGTGCCTCCGGCACCGACGCAGGAACCCGCGATGGCCGGCATCGCCGTCGCCCCCGGCCGACGGCTACGGATCGAGTTCGCGAGCGCGGACGCTGACACCACGGCCGCGGTGCTCGTATCGCTTACCGACGCCGCGGAGGTCGCCGTGCTCGCCCCCGTCGGTAGCGCGACCTTCACGTCCGACGGGGCTCGGCTCCAGGTCAC
>JBJXGK010000028.1:0-54551 GCA_046153705.1 Gemmatimonadaceae bacterium | reverse complement strand
GCAACATCTCCAACGAAGGGTATTGGGCCAAACCTGATGGGCACCGATCCGGGTCTCAGGGGAGGTCCCGGTTGGTTCAGGGGTCGAGGGCGGCAAACTACGGTGCTCGTGATGCCACGCAAGCGTTTTGTAACTTCCAAAACGGGAATGACTTAGGAACTTTCAATCACGAATCGGTCACGGCCGAGGGCTTTTCCACGCCGAAAAGACTGTCGCTTGTACCCTCAGTCCACCGACACCGACACGACACCAGCAAAGGCACTACGACTGCGATGTAACTCGTTGAAGAACAAAGATTTAAGTGGTGCTCCCCAGAGCCACCTTTCGGGGGCGTTTCGTGGCGGGGAGGGAACGTACCCCGACCCGTCTCGGAACGCCAGTCCTTGCTCCCTTCCCCGTGCTCGCGTAGGGAGGATTCGGTTTGGTCGCGATTCGTAACTAACCGTTACAGTTCGGTTGCGTGAGGGGGTGGGTTCTACTGCTTTTTCGCCACAGCGGGCACAGAGGGCACAGAGGGCACAGAGGGCACAGCGGGCACAGAGACTGCAACTGCACGGACACAGGGATGGGGAGTGGGTGCGCGAGTCATCCTTCGGGGCGCGAGACCGACTACAAGTGCTTAGGGGGCTCGGCGGCGATCACTCGCGCGTGAGGCCCCCTCTCGATTGCCACTCGCATCTCACCCCCCAACCGCCCCGTCGTCGCAGTTCCCCAAAGGAGAAGGAGTTGCTGTTGCGGAAGCAGTTGCTGCTGAAGTTGCCGTTCCCCTCGCGGTTCCCCTGTGCTCCCCGCGCCCCCTGTGTTTGCAGTTTCAGCACTCAGCAGTCCTCGTGTGCCCTCTGCGCCCTCTGTGGTAACCCGCAGTAAGTCCCGCCCTACCGATATCTCTCCTTGAGAGCCACGTAAGTACGAAACCCCGCAGCAACGCGCGCCCGCTGCTCCTCACTCAACTCCTTCATCTCCCGCGCCGGCACCCCAGCGATCAACCACCCACCCCGCATCGCCTTCCCCTCACCGACCACGGCACCCGCCGCCACCAACGCCCCGGCCCCGATCACGGCCTCATTCAGCACCACGGCCCCGATCCCGATCAGTGCCCCATCCTCCACTCGGCACCCATGCACCACGGCCCGGTGCCCGATCGTGACCTCCGCGCCGATCACACAGGGTTTCCCGGGATCGCAATGGATCACCACCCCGTCCTGCACATTGCTGCGCGCGCCGATCACGATCGCATCGCGGTCCCCACGCAGCACCGCCCCGGGCCACACACTCACATCCTCGCCGAGTGTGACGTTGCCGATCACCACCGCGGTCTCATGTACCCACGCAGTGGGGTGGATCGTGGGACTCACGCCCTCGAAGTCGCGGATCAGAAGTTCGTCCCCAGCGTGAAGTAGAACGTCGTGGGACTCGTCGCGTATTCCTTGCCGTGCGTCGCATGCGCCACGCCGAACCGGAAACGATAGATCGTGTCGTACTGCAGCGAGCCATCGAGATTGAGCTCGGCGCCCACGCTGCCCAACCAGTTCTGTCTGGGCAGGGTAGGCGGACAGATGAAGCTCGAGAGCACCGAGCGCGTGCACCACGCCGCACCGGCATCGGTGAAGCCTACCAACGAAGCGCGCTGGAGGAACACCGGGAGGAAGCGGTAGCCCCGATCCACGAGGAACAGCGGCGCACGATACTCCGCGCTGGCGCTCGCCGCCCGCACACCCAGCTGACTCGACGGGTCGAAGCCGCGCACGCCGAACGTCCGCGCCGAACTCCCCACGCTCACACCCGGCAACAACTCGAGCGAACTCCCGTTCACGCCACCCGCCGAGAGTGCGTTGGTCGTCGCGTGCCCGGTGATGGCCGCGGCGGCACGCAGCGCCAACAGATGCCGAGCATGACCGCCCCAAGGCAGCGACTTCACGGCACTCGTCGTCCCGATGACCTCGTTGATGTCCTCGAAGAACACACCGGTGCCCCAGCGGCGGCGAAGTGTCAGCGTGCCGTTCACGCCATCCTCGCCGGAGAACGCACGCGACGGCCGCTGCAGCGTGCTGAACCCCACACTCACGCGAGCGGCTCCGGTGTAGATCTTCTTTTGGAACGCCGTATTGGTCAGCCCCGGCAGCGCGACTCGCGGATACGTCCGATAGTCCGTGCGCGCGAACTCGCCACCCAACGAAGCGAACACCGTCTGTCGCACACGCGGCCGCACGAAGATGGCCTGTGCGGTGCCGGTGCTCGTCTGCTGCGCGAGCACCGCGATGCGTGCGCCGGTGGTGGAGTTGAACACCGCCCCGTGCGCCCACTCGTTCTCACCCGTGACTTCGATCACCGGATTGCCGAGCCCGGCCCAGCGATACGTCGCGAACGCACTCACCTCGCGATCACGATTCGCCTCAGAGCCGCTCGAGCCGATCTGCGCGAACCACTGATGCCGCCCGAGGATATCGCTCGACCCGGTGAAGCCGCCGATCTCCGTCTTGCCGCGCCCGGTCGTGCGCACGTTCGGCAGGAACCAATCCGGCGCCAACTGCCCAAGCGCGGAATACCGTCGCGCCGTCCCGCGGAGATCGGCCACTGCGGTGGGCGCGGCGGTGATGGTGCGAACCGTGTCCGCCGCCGGTCGCTCCACGGCGACCGCTTGCGGCATGGCGCGCGTGACGACGTGGTAGCCATCGGCGCGGAGCTCGACGGCGGCGAGCAAACGACCGTCGGCGGAGACATCGGGCGTCTGCAACGCCGTGCGTGTCGACCACACGCGCCCGTAGGCGCCGCTCCGTACGTCGCCCCAGTAGAGCATCGGGCGCCCTTCGTGATCGCTCACGAACACCAGCGCAGTGTCACCCGGCATCCATGCCGGCGCCGTCACGATGGTGATCCGTTCGCGCGCTCCATCGCCACGCGGCTCACGTGCGCGCGGTGCGAAGCGTACTCGCTCGGTGCCCTCGCGATCGAGCACGACCACACTCATGCGTCCGCCGCGCTCCCAGCGGACGGCCGCCACCTGCTCGCCGTCGCGCGAGAGGCGCGGGTCCGACCAGGTGCGGTCGAGCGAGCCGCGGGCGAGTACTCGCAGGGTCGCGTCGCGGTCGCTGAGGAGCACGAGGTCGGTCGTCCCGGGCTCCGTGCGCACGGCGACGATGCGCCCCGTGGCGTCATGTACATCGGGCTGCGAGAGCCGCTCACCCGGCGCCAGCGCACGACGCGATGCGACGAGCCCGTCCACACGTTCGGACTTGAGCGCCGAGCGCACGGTGTAGGGATCGGTGAAATCGAGCTCGGCGAGCACCAAGCTCCCATCGGTCCGCGGCACGGCGACGTCGATGGAGTGCCGACGACTCACGCGCGTTCGGGAGCCACTGAGCGAGAGTCGATACACGCCGGGCGTCTGCTCCCCGTCGTCGGCCACGTAGACGAGGTCACCCTGCGGCGTGAACCGCGGATAGCGCGCGGTGAGTCCATGCGACGTGAGCGAGCGCACGCCGGCCTCGTCCGGTGGCACCGCGGCCGCGTCCACCGAGTCGCGCCACTGCCGCCAGCGCGCGGTGAACGTCGCGCCGAAGGCGGCGCGCGCCGCGGCATCGAGACGCCACGGCAGGATCAGCCCACTCTGCTTCTCGACGAATCGCCCGAGTGCGGCGGTATCGGCGCGCGCCAGCGCGTAGGCGCCGTACACGTACGACACGTTGCCGAACGGGAAGTGCAGCGTGCCGAGCGAGAGCGCGTCGAGTGGCGGCAGGTCATCCGAGAGCGCGGCCGCACGTACCAGCGCCGGGAACTCGCTGCCGGCGAGTCGGCCGCCATCCGTGAGCAGGGTCTCGTAGTGGACCGCGAGTCCCTCGGTCACCCACGCCGGCGCATAGATGTTGGGGAACAACGGCGCGGCGCGCCCGAAGGCACGCTGCGCCAAGCCCCAGATACCGCGCGCGCGGTCGAGGTGGAAGATGTGGAACAGCTCATGAGTGATGAGCGTCAGATTCCAATCGGCGTGGTTGCGCAGCGCGCTCTCGCCGATCGGCGGACGCGCGAAGATGACGATGCGATTGCTCGGGAACGGCGTGGCATAGCCGTTGGCGTAGTCGGCGTTGTCGGCGACCACCACGTCGATGAGCCCACGCGGCGGCGTGAGTGAGCGACTCAGCGCGCTGTACGCGATCTCGGCGTTGACGATGGTGCGGCGGGCCAGCGCTTCGGTCTCGCCGGTGAAATGCACGCGGAAGTGAACGCTGCCGATGGTCTGCCAGTCGAGATCCGGCCGGACCTGTGCCGCCGACTCGCGGCCGACGATACTCAGCAGAGCGATCGAGACGAGGAAACGGAGGGGGAGTCGCACGCGGGAGAGTCTAGCACGGTGGCTGGGGTGCTGCATACTGCACTCCGGAGTGTTGATCGGGCTTGCCAGATCCATCCTTCCGTCGGTCGCTGACCACTCGTTGCCTTCTCCCGCCGCGGTCGTCGCCGCTCTATATTCGCCGGATTCCCCCTCTCCCAGCCTCGCACCCCGTGACGATTCGTTGTGCCGTCTGCGGTCGTGAGAACGACCCCTCATCGAAGTTCTGCATCGACTGCGGAAAACCGATCGCGCCGAGCGGTGCGGTGAGCGCTGCACTCGGGGAAACGGTCGGCGGGGTGCAGCATCCAGACCCCGCCAAGCGGTTCGGAGTTCCGCCGACCCGAGTGTCCAACTCCGTCAAGAGTGGAAAGCCTGCGGCAGCGGGCGCGCCTGCAAGCCCGGTTCCCCCGCCGGCCCCGGGCGCTGTGCGCCCATCGCCCGGTGTTCCGCCCATCGGACCCGCCGGGTCGGCCAACACACCGCGCAATCCCATCCGCGCCGTGAACTCGGTGCCTCCTGGCAAGGCGCCCTGCCCCTACTGCGGTACGGCGATCGATCCCTCTCTGCCGTTCTGCCCCAAGTGCGGTGGTCGCATCGCCAAGGCCAGTCCGGCGCAGGCACCCTCGCGCGCGGTCTGCGGCGGCTGCGGTACGCCGGTGGTGCCCGACGTCGACGTCTTCTGCGCGCGCTGTGGCACCCGCGTTTCCATGACCGCCGCGCCACCGACCCCGGCTGTCGGTACCGCCGTGTTCTCCGCCGCGAGCGCCGGGGTCGGTCCCAAACTCTCGCTGCTCGATGCCTCGGGGAACGTCAAGAAGGTCGAGACACTCCCCGGCCCCGAGTCCACGCTCGGGCGCGCCGAGGGCGAGCTGCGGTTCCCCGACGACACCTTCATGAGCCCCGTGCACGCGCAGCTGTCGCTGCGCGACGGCCAGCTCTTCGTGCGTGATCTGGGCTCCCGCAACGGCACGTGGCTGTTCACCGACGCCCCGTACAAGCTGCAGGACGGCGACACGGTACTCGTGGGCTCGCAGCTCCTGCGCTTCCGACGCCTCGGTTATCCGGGACCGCATCCGCCAGAGGCCGATGCGACGCGACGCCTGGGGTCAGCGACGCCGAGTGCGGACATCGCCGTGTTGCAGCAGCTCCGCGCTGACGGGTCGGCCCGGGACAACTGTCACCTTTCGCCGTCCCGAAACGTCGTCATCGGCCGCACCGAAGGCGACTGGATCTTCCCGTACGACAAGACCATGAGCGGCCGCCACGCTGAGGTCCGCAGCGAGGACCTCGAGTTCATCGTCTTGGACCTGGAGAGCCGCAACGGCATCGCAATTGCGGTTCGAGGTGAACGTCAGGTGCGGCCGGGCCAGCGCATCCTGATCGGCGACCAGACCTTGCGTGTGGAGAGTGTGTGAGCGACCAGAAGATCTGTCCGACCTGCGGCACCGAGTATCCGCTCTCCGAGCGCTTCTGTCCGCGGGACGGGACGGCGTTGCGGTCGGCGAACGCGCAGGCCGACCTTCTGGGCTCCATCGTCGCCGAGCGGTACCACATCCTGAAGAAGCTCGGCGAAGGTGGCATGGGCACGGTGTACCTCGCCGAACACGTGAAGATGGGGCGCAAGAGTGCGCTCAAGGTGATGAACCCGGGGATGAACACCGACCCCGATGCGATCGCGCGGTTCAATCGTGAGGCGAGCAACGCATCGCGGCTTTCGCACCCCAACATCTGCGGCATCTATGACTTCGGCGAGACGCCCGACGGGCTGATCTATCTCGCCATGGAGTTCATCGAAGGCCAGGCGCTCACCGCGCTCATCGAGAAGAGCGGTGCACTGCAGCCGGCGCGCGCGGCGACCATCATCCACCAGACGGCGGATGCGCTGCAGATCGCGCACGACGCGGGGATCGTGCACCGCGACCTGAAGCCCGACAACATCATGATCGCCAAGACGCGTGACGGCGGCGATCTCGTGAAGGTGGTCGACTTCGGCATCGCCAAGGCGAGCTCGAGCGACGCGCAGAAGGTGACCAAGACGGGCCTGGTGGTGGGCACACC
Organism: Gemmatimonadaceae bacterium; assembly: GCA_046153705.1. Lineage (GTDB taxonomy): Bacteria > Gemmatimonadota > Gemmatimonadetes > Gemmatimonadales > Gemmatimonadaceae > Pseudogemmatithrix. Next base: position 48,163 of record JBJXGK010000028.1, on the reverse strand, counting down.
GGAGTACATGAGCCCCGAGCAGCTGGCCGGTGATAAACTCGACGGCCGGAGCGACACGTATTCTTTGGCGCTGGTCGCCTTCAACTGCCTCACGGGCAAGCTGCCGTTCCCGGCGGAGACGGTGCAGGAGTCGATGATCATGCGACTCACCGACCGTCCGCGGTTCCTGGCGGAGGTGCGGCCGGACATCGAGTGGCCGGCGGAGCTGCAGGCGACGCTCGACAAGGCGCTCGCGCGCGATGCGGCGGAGCGGTACATGAGCGCGGCGCAGTTCGGTCGGGAGTTCGCGGCAGCGATCGCGAGCATGCCGGCGACGATGGCGGCGGAGGCGGGCACGCAGGTGGTGGGTGCGCAGGCGATGCCGAAGACCAAGGTGACGCGGCCGAGCGGCAATGCGACGGTGGCGATGAATGCCGAGGCGGCGCAGCCGACGAAGCGGCCCGCGGCGCAGCCCACCAAGGCGCAGCCGGCGGCGGTGGCGGCACCGGCGGCGAAGGGCATGAACCCGGCGGTGAAGTTCGGCGGGCCGGCGGTGGCGATCTTCGCGTCGATGGTGGCGATCTGGATCTCGACGAAGGACAAGAAGCAGGAGCCCCCGTCGGGGGCACAGTCTCCCGTGCCAGCCGAAAGCAGCACCGTCGCTCCGCGGGACCCGACGGCCGCCGGCGTCGCTAGTCCACCGGCAAACGGCACGAAAGCTGACTCTGGAACCAAGACAGGAATGGGTCCGGCATCAGCGCCGGGGACGAAGACTCCGGTTCCGGCGAATCCTTCGGCGGGCGGAAATCGTCCGAGTAACACGACCACTGCGCCGACGCAGGGGAAAGCCGTGCCTGGGGGAGAGACCGCGCCGACCAATGTCCAGTTGCTGGGCGCCTGGACTCGTGAGCTTGATCGCGACGATCAGGCGCCCACGGTGGGTTCCCGAGTGCTCTCCGAGCTCAACATCGTGTTCGATCGACTGACGGGACAAGAGCTTGCGAATGGGTGGTTCGTCCGGATGCTGGCGCACTGGCATTTGAATGAAGAGGCGAAGATGTGCGAGGCCGCCAGGGAAGTTCAGCGGCGCAGTAGCGATGCCACGAAGCGCACCCGGGCAGGCATCTTCCTCGAGAATCTATGCACTCAGTGACCTGCATCACGTTGTCCCACAAAGAGATACTCGCCTTCCGACCCGCATCTTTGTAAAATGCGTGTAACCAGCGCCACCTCACCTCGTACTCGCGCCTCGTGACGGGTAACTCCTCGCCCAGCAGTGAAATCGTCGTCCACGTCTTCGGTCGTACCGACGTGGGCCGCACGCGTGAGCATAACGAGGACACGTTCGCCGTCGCCGACCTGACGTCGATGAACGCCTCGCTACAACCCGAGGTGCGCACGCACGTCTCGGGATCTCGCGGGTCGTTCTTCATGGTCGCTGATGGCATGGGCGGCGCGGCGGCCGGCGAAGTCGCCTCCGCCATGGCCACCGAGGTCGTGCTCGACGAGATCGCGCGGCGCTGGCGTTCGGCGCCGGATCACGACCCCGAGATGTTCGCGCACGCGCTGCGCGTGGCCACCGAGGTCGCCAACACCAAGATCCACTCGTACGCCGCCTCGCACCCCGAGAACCGCGGCATGGGCACCACGGCCACGCTCGCCGGCCTGCTCTCCGACACGCTCTACGTCTGCCAAGTGGGTGACTCGCGCGCCTACCTCGTGCGCAACGGCGCCGCTTCGCAGATCACAAAGGACCAGTCGCTCATGCAGAAGCTCGTCGAAGCCGGCGAGATCACCGCGGAAGAGGCCGAGGTCTCGGAGCGGCGCAACATCATCCTGCAGGCGCTCGGCCCCGAGCCGGTCGTGAAGGTGGACCTCACGTCGCAGCAGGTGATGCGCGGCGACACGCTGATCCTCTGCTCGGACGGGCTCTCAGGCCAAGTCCGCGCGCACGAGATCGCAGAGGTCGTGGCCAACGAGCCCGACCTCGTGCAGGTCTGCAAAAAGCTGATCGACATGGCCAACGAAGCCGGCGGCCCGGACAACATCACGGTGGTCGCGGCGCGCTTCGAGGGCGATGGCCTCGCGGATACCGGCGCCGAAGCGCCCGCGCACCGCACCTATCGGGGCTCGCAGCAGCAGCGCGCGACGTTGCCGGTCGATCGCGGAAGCGTGCCGGGACTCGTGGCGATGGATCCCTCGAACATGCCGACGCTCGAGACCGAACTCTCACGCGACAAGGCACGAGAGGCGCGCACGCCGCGCTCGAACGCAGCGGTCGATCCCAAGGCCGCGACGGTGGAGACGACACCGCGAAAGGCCACACCGGTTGCCTCGGCCGTCGCGGTGGGCGCCAACAAGCCCGCGCCAGTCAACAGCCCGCCGGTCGACACCGTCGAGATCGCGCCGAAGGTCGCACGACCGATGTTGCCCCCTGCGCCCCCGCCGGGCGGATGGGTGGATCGCGGCTACCTGAGATTCGTGTTCGGCTTCATCGCGTTCATCGTCCTTGCGATGTACCTGATCTCTTGGTTCCGCGGTAGCGACTGATGGCGATCGAGTTCCGCATCACCCGCGGCGCACGCGCCGGTGCGCGTGAGCGGTTCGAGAAGTCGGTCATCACCATCGGACGCCACCCGATGAACGATCTGCGATTCGACGCCGCGAAAGACCTCGACGTGTCGTCGCGGCACGCCGAGCTCCGCGTCCTCGACACGCGCTACGTGCTGCGCGACATCGGCAGCACCAACGGCACGTTCGTGAATGGGGAGCCGCTGGTGGGCGAGCGCGACCTTCGCCAAGGCGACATCCTGTCGTTCGGCGCTGACGGTCCGCAGGCGATCTTCCATCTGACGGACATGCCCGCACGCGATACGCCGTCCGCGCCGGATGAACGCCGCCCCAGTGCGATGTCCAGCGGTGAGCCGTTCTCGCCGGGCAATCCCGGCGCACCGTGGATGCCCGGCACGCCGACCGCGGGCGCGCCTCCGTCGCCGCCTCCGATGGAGACGATGCGCGCGGGGAACATCCGCGCGGCGGACGTCCTCGCCCGGATGCCGGAGCCGCCGTCCGCGCCGACGCCCGCTGCGAAGTCACCCGCCGCTGCGGGCACGCCGCCCGCGCCGCCGCGCGTGCCTCCGCCGGTGTCCGTCCCCTCCGGGTCGGCGCCGCCGCCACGTCAGACGGCAACGGCCACCGTGGGTGGCGCGCCCGCACGGCCGCGCAAGAACACCGAGGTGCGCATCGCCGAGGCGGTGCAGAAGAAGACGGGCAAGCTCCGGATGGTCGTGGTCGCGCTCTCGATCGCGGTAGTGGGGATAGGGGCGGTGGCGACGTGGTTCACCATGCAAGCCACCAAGTCGGCGCGTGAGCAGGTGGAGCAGCTCGTCGCCGCGAACGACTCGATCGTGCGCGTGTTCGGCGAGCGTTTGGCACAGACGGGTGTGGCGGACGCGGCGCTCAAGGCGGCGCAAGCCGATATCCAGCGCCTGACCAAGGCGCTGCGCGCGCAGCAGGCTGCCGGCGGCGACGTGAGCGCCCTCTCGGCCGAGATCCGCGAGACGCAGGCGCGCACGGCGGGGCTCTCCAAGCTCGACTTCAGCGCGATCTCCGCTGCGAACAAGGCGGCGATCGTGTTCATCGCGGTACGCATTAACGGTGTGCCGACGAGCGGCACGGGCTTCAACATCCTGCCCGGCGGTTTGATCGTCACCAACCGCCACGTGGTACAGGCGGCCAACGGCGATCGCGCTGACCGGATCGGCGTGGTGTTCAACGAGACGCGCGGCTGGAAGGAAGCGACGATCGAGTACGTGAGCGACTCGGATGAGATTGCGATCCTGCGGCTCGTCAACCAGGGGAACTACCCGGTGGTCTCAGGTATCGCGCGTGAGCCGAATGCCGTGAAGACCGGCGACCCGGTGGCGCTGCTCGGGTATCCGCTGGGCACCAACACCGCAGGCAATGAGGGCGACATCGACACGTTGCGCCCGGTGGCGTCGCTGTTCATGGGCACGGTGAGCAAGGTGCTCGACGACATCCTGCAGCTCGACACGTACGCGGCCCAGGGCTCGAGCGGCTCACCGGTGTTCGACTCTCGCGGTCTGGTGGTCGGCGTGCTGTACGGGGCACCCAGGGAGAGCGGCGGACGCATCATCTACACGGTGCCGTCGGCGCGGTTGGCCACCCAGCTGCCCAGGGACGCGGCGGGCGTGATCCGCTAAGGATCACGCGGTGGCGGTGGCGGGCGCGAGACGCCACGGCGGTTCGGATCGCCCTCAGGCCCGAACTGCGGACCCGACATCGTCCCCGTGGGGAAGCGGAACCGCGCCTGCTCGATGTCGAATAGGAGCCTGAGCACCTCAGGGACGATGCGGCTCACGTCGGCGGCGGGCGCCTTTGCGGACGCGCCACTGATCACCACGCGGGTGTTGCTCCCCTGCGGCGCGGCGAGGTCGCGAATGGAGACGATGCGCTCCACGCTGTCTCCCACCGGTCGCAATGTGATCGACACAATAAGGTCGGCTTTGAGCTTCTCCTGCACCGCATTCACCGTGCGCGACTCGCGCAACGCCATCGCGACGGAGTCGGCGGGTACCACGACATAGCGCGGGTGTTTGTCGATGCCGTCGCGAAGTGAATCGGCGAGCACCCGGCCCACGATGTCGAGATCGGGGCGATCGCGGGATGCGCGCGGCATCGCGACCACCACGCGACGGGGCTCGCCGCGCGCGCCTACCATCTGGACGGAGCGCTGAGGAGTCGCGGTGGCTGCGGCCTCGGCCGCAGGGGGCGGCGTGCCGCGCGTGGCGGCACCGAGTCGCACCGCGTTCGGCCCCAGCCGCGAGCTGAGCATCACGATGGAGTCGAGCACCTCGCGCTGGATCTGCGCGCGGATGGAGTCAGCCATCACGACGAAGCGCGCGGACTCGGCCAGTACGAGTGCACGCGACGCCTCTTTCAACGCGGACACGCCCTTCGCCTCTGCGGTGGACGGCGTCGTAGGGACCTGAGCGGTGGCGGGAGTGGCGCCCGACGGCGCGGCCTGCGCCGCAGGGGGCGCCGTCGGCATGCGCCGCTCCATACGCTCCGCCACTGCACGTGCGATGGCCATGGAGTCCTCGCGCGTGAGGAACGCGCTGGCCTGCGGGACCACCTGTGTGGTCTCCGCCGCCGCGATGGAATCACGCACGAACGTCGAGGCGTGTTCGGTACCTTGGCGCTCACCAGCCGCCCACGCGATCGCCACCACCGCCGCGCCAGCGGCGATCACACTGCCGACACGCAGCCACGAGGGTTTCGACATCGCGCGAAGCGGCGCGAGCGTCTGCCCCGAGCTCATCGCGATGTCATCGAGGATCGTCACCACCTCGGCGGCCACCTGCGGACGGTCCTCGGGCTGCTTGGCGAGGAGCCGACTGGTGAGCCGCGTGAGCGCCTCGGGCACGTCGGTGCGCGAGTTGGTGATCGGCTCGGGCTCGCGCGTGAGTTGCGCCGCCATGGTCTTCTGCGGCGAATCCTCCTTGAACGGCACGTGCCCGGTCAGCATCTCGTACGAGAGCAAACCGAGCGCGTAGAGGTCCATCCGATGATCGGCCGCCGGGTCGGCAGCGATCTGCTCGGGAGCCATGTAGGCTGGCGTCCCGATGGCCATGCCCGCACTCGTGAACCCCGACGTGGGCATCGCGGCCGAGATGGCCTTGGCGACGCCGAAGTCGGTAACGAGCGCGTGCGCGCCCATGAGGAGCACGTTGCCCGGCTTGATGTCGCGGTGGATGACACCGAGCCCGTGGGCGTAGTCGAGCGCCTCGGCGACCTGACGGAGAATGCGCAGGACGTCCTTCACGGTGAAGCGCTCGCCCTTGGCCAGGGCCTCGCGCAGCGAATGCCCGTTGATGAAGGGCATCGTGTACCAGATGAGCGAGCCCCGCTCGCCGGCCGAGAGCAGCGGCACCACATGCGGGTGCTGCAGTTGTGCGGCCACCTGGATCTCGCGACGGAAGCGCTCGTGATTGACGCCGGCCGAGAGCTCCGGCGGAAGCACCTTGACGACCACCTTTCGGCCGAGCGCGACATCTGTAGCGACGAACACGCGCGACATCCCGCCCCCGGTCAGCTCACGCTCGAGCGTGTAGGCCGGGGAAAGTGCGTTCTGGAGGAGGGTGGCGAATTCCGTGGACATCGTGTTCTAGTGTGACGCTTCTAATCCTATGCAGGGTTGCTGCGTCGGGTAACTGTTTCGGCTCGCAGACGGCGGGCGAACTGCTTTCACCACAGAGCTCACAGAGAACTGTGGAGCACAACAACAGCGGCAAGAAGCCCAATGGACTCTTGCTCGGGAACTGCCCTACCACATCCTACGAGACATCGCCTCGGAACGATTCGCCCCGCCAGACCCTCTGCGTTCTCTGTGCCTCTATGTCCTCTGTAGTGACCAGCAGGAGGCCATCCCTACACCAATCTCCGGGCAGCCGCCTCTTGCATCCCCCGCTCCCCGGCCCAGCAACACACCACATGCTGCGCCTCGGGGATCTCCCCCACGAGCTTCGGCGCACCGAACACCAGCACCAGCACCGTGCGCTGCATCTGCCGCGCTTCGGCCAGCGTCTGCGCGACGCGGCGTTTCGTCTCGTCCGAGTATCCGGCACGGCCCTTCCCCTCACCGGGACCACCGAACAGCGTGAGCACGGCAGCACCCATCCCCTCGGCGGTGGGTCGGTCGACCATCCGCGCATCGAATCCCAACACCCGCAACGTGTCGACGAAATGCCCGCGACCCGGCACCGGCCAGCCCGGCTTCGCGTCGTCGTCTACCTGTATGACGTCCACCACAGGCCCGACGTTTGGAATGGAACCGCGTACGGGGTGGACAAGTGTGTCGGAGATCTGACGCGCCCAGAGGACATCCTCCAGTGTGGGCTCGCGCAACACGGCTGGCAGCGCCCAGTCAGCCCAGAACTCGCGGCGATTGCGGCTGCTCTCCAATGCGTCAGGGAGCAGTAGACCGCCCTCCAGGCCACGTTCGATCGTCTCCAGTGTGCCGTGGAGATCAGTTGGCGCGAGCAGGAGGTCGGCACCTGCGGCGAGTGCTTGGATCGCCGCGATGCCTTCGTCCTCGTTCTGACGCAGCCCGGGCGCACCGAGCGTGTCGGTGACGATGAGTCCCTCGAAGTGCAGCTCGTCGCGCAGCAACTCGGTGATGATCGGCCGTGAGCGCGCCGCCGCGATCCCGGACTTATCGAGTCCGGGATAGGCGACACTCGACAGCATCACACTCGCCACACCCGTGTCGATGGCGCCGCGGAACGGGATGAGGTCGTCGTTCCAGAGTGTCGTGGCCACGGCGTCGATCGCCGACGCGGCGAGCCCCGGATCGACCGTCGCGCGCCCGAATCCGGGGAAGTGCTTCGCGCAGGCGAGCACACCTTCCGCCTGACACGCATCGACCCACTCCACCACCCACTCGGCAGCCTTTTGTGCGTCGCTGCCGAGCGTGCGCGCGCCGAGCACCGGATTGATCGCGGCACGGTCGAGATCCGCGACCGGCGCAAGCGCCCAGTTGACGCCGAGTTGCCGCAACTCACGCGCGGTGATCCGGGCGGCACGACGGACGGCATCGGCGTCGCGCAGCGCGGCGAGAGCGAGCAGGGGTGGGATGGCCGTGTTGCCCGGGAACGGGGCGCCCGCCTCTGCGCCGGTGGCGATGAGCAGCGGATGCCCACTGCGGCGGTGCAGTTCCTGTGTGAGCGCACGCACGTCCTCTGCCGGGCCGTTGGGCAGCACGAAGCCGCCGACGCCCATCTCCAGCGCTTCGGTGATGAGCTCGTCCAGGTACGCGTATCCGTGCCCCGGGTCCCAGCGGAGCGCCGGTACGAGATGCGCCGCGAGCGGGTGGATCATCGCGTGAGACTCGGTTCGGTCACGCGGGGTGATAGGCGCCGAGGATCCGCGGTCCCTTCGCGCCGGTCGCGCTGGGGACGTTCCCGGTGCGACGCTGCAGATGCAGCCAGCCCAAGAACGCGAACGCCACCGCTTCCTTCGCGTCGCCGTCGAAGAACACGCGATCGAACAACTGCACATGACGCGGCGCGAGCGTCATCGCGATGGCCTCACGGATGACCGGATGCCGCGCGCCACCACCGGAGAGCAACACGTCGCCGACCGGTTGCGGGATGAACCGCTCGAACGCGAGGGCGATGCTGCGCGCCGTGAACCAACACGCCGTGGCGGCGATGTCCCCATCGCTGCACGGCGTGCGCGCCGCACGACAGCGCGTGATGAAGTCGGTGATGAACTGTGTCGTGTAGCGCTCGCGGCCCGTGCTCTTCGGCGGCTCGGCGGCGTACCACGGGTCGGCGAGGAGATCCTCGATCACCGATTCGATCGCGGTGCCCTCGAGCGCAAGCCGGCCATCGACGTCGTAGGGAAGCTCGGGACGCAGCGCCCGAGCGACCCCGTCGATGATGCAGACGCCAGGACCGGTGTCGAACGCGCGCACCGCGGCGAGTTCCACTCCGGTCGCGGTCCGAGGCGGCACGAGCGAGAGATTGCCCATGCCGCCGAGGTTCTGCAGCACGCGCCACTTGGAATCGTCGGCGAAGAGCAGTGCGTCGGCGATCGGCACGAGTGGGGCGCCTTGGCCACCGGCAGCGACGTCGCGCACACGAAAGTCGGCGATCACCGGGATGCCGGTGCGCTCGGCGATGACCGCGGGTTGGCCGAACTGCCACGTTCCGAGCGGGGCCTCGTGCCACACCGTATGTCCGTGTGAGGCGATGGCGGCGACATCGGCGCGCGCCACGCCACACTCCGCGAGTGCCGCGACGGCGGCGTCGGCGAGCCAGCCGCCAAGCGCGAAATCGAGTCGCGTGTATTCACTCGGTGTGGCGCCTTGCAGTGCGGCGGCAAGGCGCGCGCGAGTCGCCGCATCGTACGGGCGATCGACGTGCGCGAGCAACTCCGTCCGGAGCCGACCGTGTTCGTCCTCGGTGAACCGCGTGACGGCCGCCGTGATGCCGTCGAGCGACGTGCCCGACATCAGGCCGACGAGAACGGTCACGCGTGCTCCACCGGCGGCGGCGCATCGGCGACGACGCGACGGATCACGCCGCCGGCCGCGTCGAGTCGGGCCCGCGCAGCGTCACGATCGAGTCCGAGCTTGTGCATGGTGATCGCGACCTTCACGTGTCCGGCCGCCGAGGCGAGTAGCGCACGTGCGGCAGGGCGATCGAGGGCGCAGGTGGTCATCACGAGCCGCTCCGCGCGATCGCGCAGTTTCTCGTTGGTGGCCTGCAGGTCGACCATGAGATTGCCGTAGGTCTTTCCGAGGCGCACCATCGCGCCGGTGGTGATGGTGTTGAGAACGAGCTTGGTCGCGGTCCCGGCCTTGAGTCGCGTGGAGCCGGTGACGACTTCGGGTCCTGTGATCGGCAGGATGGCGACGTCGACTTCCGTCACGCGCTCCGGCGCGGGCGGTGAGCAGGCGAGGATCCCCGTGCTCGCTCCCAAGCGGCGTGCGTAGGCGAGCGCGGCCCACACGTACGGCGTGGTGCCGCTCGCCGCGATGCCGAGCACGAAGTCACCCGCACGCACGCCCACCGCCTTGAGATCGGCCTCGGCGCCGTCGGGACGGTCCTCGGCGTTCTCCTGCGAGCGCACGAGGGCGGCGGGCCCGCCGGCGATGATGCCCTGCACCATCTCCGGGTCACTGCCGAAGGTGGGCGGGCACTCGGAGGCATCGAGCACGCCGAGCCGGCCGGAGGTGCCGGCCCCGACGTAGAACAGCCGGTTGCCAGAGCGGAACGCGGCTTCGGCGAGTTCGATCGCGCGGGCGATCGGCTCCCGCTGTGTGGCGACCGCATCGGCGACACTGCGGTCCTCGGCGTTGATGAGGTCGACGATCGCGAGCGGCGAGGCGAGGTCGATGTCGGCGCTGCGTGGGTTGCGGCGCTCGGTGACCCGGGGATCGAGCACGTGGGGGCGGGGTCTGAGAGGAAGGGCTGGCGATCAGCCTGCACCGGTCGCGCGCGGTGTCGCCTGCGACCGACTCACCCTAAGTTATCCACGATGATGAACGCTCGCACCCTCTGGCCGCGTGTTCTCGCAGCCCTCGTGTCGGCCGCCGCACCCGCGAGCGCCCAGATCTTCAATGTGCCCTCGGCGCTCGACATGCGTCGGCCGATCGCGATCTCCGGATCGGTGGGCTACGTCCAGACCGCCGACCGCGTGGATGGTGTGAGCGGCACCGTCTGGCGACTCGGCGACGCGCTCCAGTATCGCGCCGGCTTGGAGATCGGCATGCGCGCCGGTTCGTTCGGCCTCGCGTACTCGCGCGCCCAGCACGACATCAACCGTGAGGGACTGAGCGCACCGCTCAACAGTGACGGCACCATCCGTCTGAGCCAGTTCCTCGCGACCTTCCGTTCGCCCGAGGTCCCCGGCGCACACCAGATCGTCGAGCTGAGCAGCGGCCTCGCGCAGTGGGGCAACTACCAGGGCAGCGATGTGCTCAGCGGCGAGGAAGCGAAGACGCAGAACGCCTGGGCGCTGCAGATCGGCTACGGCTTCGGCTTCACCGTGGGTGACCGCGCGTCGATCACGCTGATCCAGGACTTCGCGATGTTGATCGGATCGAAGGATGGATTGGAGTCGGGACAGTCGCGGTCGGTGAGGCAGTCGGTGACGCGGCTGGGGGTGAGGTGGAGGTTTCGGGGTAGGATGTGAACTCACTGCGTTGTGAGCTGTGAGTGGTGAGGATCGGAAGGGCTGTTGTCGGTGCGGTTCAGCCGTCCCCCTGTGCTTCCTGCGTCCCTGTGTTGAAGTGGTGGCAGTCGCAGTTCCTCCGCAGTCCTCTGTGCCCTCTGTGCCCTCTGTGGTGAAGGCCGTTGCAGTTCCCAGCCCAGCCCCGACGACCAATGCTGAAACGCCCCACTGCCCTCGTCCTCCTCGCCTCGCTCTCGCTGAGCGCCTGCCGCCCCTCGGCCACCCCGACGCCGGCACCGACCCCACAACCGCAGACACAACCACAGACCGACGCCCGCTACTCCGGCACGTTCTCCGGCGGCTTCCGATTCCCTGAAGCCCGTGAAGCCGCGTTCGGCGAGCAGGCGATGGTCGCATCCAACTCCGACCTCGCTTCCCAGGCCGGGCTGGAGATCCTCCGCGGCGGCGGCAACGCGATGGACGCGGCCGTGGCGGTGGGCTTCGCCCTCGCGGTGACCTACCCCTTCGCCGGCAACATCGGCGGCGGCGGGTTCATGGTCATCCGCATGGCCGACGGCCGCACCGCAGCGATCGACTACCGCGAGATCGCACCGCTCGCTGCGACACGCGACATGTTCGTCGACGCGACCGGCAAACTCACCGACAAGAGCGTCGTCGGGCATCTCGCGTCCGGCGTGCCGGGTGCGGTCGCGGGCATGGACGCCGCGCTGCAGCGATTCGGCACCATGTCACTCGCGCAGGTGATGGCCCCGGCCATCCGCCTCGCGCGCGACGGCTTCTCGGTGGACTCGGCGCTCCATCGCTCGCTCAACGGCGCCAAGCAGCGGCTCTGCCGCTTCGAAGGCTGTGCGACGTTCTTCCCCGGCGGCGAGGCGGTCGCACCGGGCGCCACACTCGTGCAACACGATCTCGGCCGGTCCCTGCAGCTCATCGCGGACCGCGGACCGGACGCGTTCTATGAAGGCCCGGTCGGCGATTCGTTGGTGGCCGAGATGCGGCGCGGCGGCGGCATCATCACGCGCGAGGATCTCGCGGCGTACGTGCCCAAGTGGCGCGAGCCGGTGGTGTCGACGTATCGCGGCTACACGCTCATCACCATGCCGCCGGCCTCGTCGGGCGGCATCACGATGACGGAGAGCTTCAACATCCTCGAGGAGTTCGCTCCGCTCCCCGCGTTCGGGTCGGCTGAGTACACGCATCTGTTAGCGGAGGCGTTCCGTCGCGCGTTCATCGACCGCAATGCGAAGCTCGCCGACGCGGACTTCGTGCCGGTGCCGCGCGATGAACTCGTGTCGAAGGCGTACGCGAAGACACTCGCCGCGCAGATCAGTCGTACGCAGGCCTCCAAGACACCCGCGTTCACGGCCGCGCGGCCGGAACCGGAGCACACCACGCATTATTCGGTCGTGGACTCGAAGGGCAACGCGGTCGCGACCACCACGACGATCAACGGCGGATACGGCTCGGCGGTGTGGGTGCGCGGCGGCGGATTCTTCATGAACAACGAGATGGATGACTTCGCGGCGCAGCCCGGCACGCCGAACATGTTCGGGTTGGTGCAGGGCGAGGCCAACGCGGTGCAGCCGGGGAAGCGCATGCTGAGTGCGATGTCACCGACGATCGTGCTCGACAAGGACGGCTCGGTGCTGCTGGTGGTCGGTGCCGCCGGCGGCCCGACGATCATCACGGCCGTCGCGCAGGTGATCCTCAATGTGATCGAACACGGGATGAACCTCGCGGACGCCATGCGCGCACCACGGATGCACCATCAGTCACTGCCCGATCAGATCCGGGTGGAGAGTGTGGGGTTCGATGAGCAGATGATCACCGCGTTGCGCGCAATGGGGCATGAGGTCGTGACCCAGCAAGGGATCGCGAACGTCAATGCCGTGATGCGGGTGCCGGGTGGATGGCACGGTGTCAAAGAACCGCGTGGGTCGGGGTTGGCGATCGGGTACTGAGTTTTCCTGCCACGGCTTCAACACAGAGAGCACAGAGGGCACAGAGAACTGCTGAGGCACTGCAACTGCTTCAACACAGGGGCTCGGGGGTCTCAGGGGGCCATAGGGGGGCTCCGGTCGTTTGGGGAAGAGTCGCTTGATTGTCGGTTTTTCTTTTGGGGGGCTTGGCGGAGAGATCTTCTCGGCTGGGCCCCCTTAAAGTGCTTTTGCGGAGATAGCGCACGCACGTAGCTACGCTGACGCGCGCGTTTTCCCTACATCCCCTGTGTCCCCTGAGCCCCTGTGGTACAGCAGTGGTAGCTCTCTGTGCCCTCTGTGCCCTCTGTGGTGAAAGAAAGCGGGGCACCACAACAGTGGTGCCCCGCCCAGACCGAACTAGCCCGAAAGGAATCAGCCAGCCTTCACCGTCAACGCCTCAGTCAGCGCGATGGTGATCATGCCGGTCGGCGCCAGGCAGCCTTCGTAGTCGGTCGTGCCGGCAGCCACTGCGCCACCCGCCGCCGCACCCACTGCGGCGCCGACGACCGTGCTCTTCGTGTCCTTGCCGAGCAGGCGACCGGCGATCGCACCGACCGCAGCACCCGTCGCAACCTTGCCGACCTGCTGGCCGGTGCTCTGCGAGCGCACCGCTTCGATCGTCGCGACCTTCGTCACATCGCCCTTCACGTCGAGCGTCTTGTCGCCCATGGTCACCGAGACCACGGCGAAGGAGAGCTTCCAGTTGTCCTTGGAGTTCTTGGAGATCGCGGACTCGACGACCGAGAGCGTCACCGTCGCGCCAGCCGGGATCACCGCGCCGTTGGAGCCCGTCACGTCGGCCGCGAGCGTGGTGGTGAAGCGGTCACCCGCCTTGTGCGTGTTCGTGCAGATCTTCACGCCAGGCGTGACGTTGAACGACGTACCCGCCGCGATGACGCCAGCCCTTGACGTGGCCGGCGCGGCCTTGGCGGGCGCCTTGGTCATCGGCTTCGGGGCGGGGGCCTTCGTCTGCGGAATCGGAGCCGGTGTCGGCGCCGGGGTCTCCGGCGCAGGCGTCTGCGCCGGCGCCACGTCGTTCATCGGCTTGGTCGTATCGGTCGGCGTGAGCGCGATATCGCGCGCGGCCTCGTCGGTCTTGGCGTCGCCGCCGCAGGCGGCAGTGATCAACGCGAGTGCCACGAGCGGAAGCGCAGCACGGCGGATAGTATTCGACATCGGTGGAGCTCCACGGGAGTGAGGGAGAAGGTGATACCCGTGAAAGGTGCCAAAGAGCCAGCCGTCCCGCAACGATTCCCCTGTTTGTGACCTCGCTCACACGACTACTCCCCTGGGCCAGCCGCTATCGGTGGCGCTTCGTCGCCGGCCTGGCTTGTGTCGTCGTCTCCACCGCGATCTCGAGCCTGCTGCCCACCCTGCTCCGCCGAGCGATCGACGAGATGGCGGGCGGGGCGGGCCTCGGCGAGATCCTGTGGATCGCCGCCCTGATGATCGGCATCACGCTCGTCATGGGTTGGTTCCGCTACCAGATGCGCGAGCTGCTCAACGGCGTCTCGCGGCTCATCGAACACGACTTGCGGGTCGATCTGTTCGCCAAGCTCACCACGCTCGACCCGGCGTGGTTCGGCCGTACGCGCACGGGCGAGATCATGGCGCGGCTCACCAACGACCTGAGCGCCGTGCGCATGGCCGCCGGACCCGCGGTCATGTACCTCGCCAACACGATCTTCGGCGGTCTCTTCGCGCTGAGCTTCATGATCGCGATCTCGCCGCGGCTCACGGCGCTCGCGCTCGTGCCCATGCTCCCGCTCCCGCTCGTCATGTGGAGGCTCGGGAAGGCGATCCACGACCGGTTCGAGCGCGTACAGGCGCAGTTCGGCGACCTCACCACCATGGTGCAGGAGAACCTCGCGGGTGTGCGCGTGGTGCGCGCATATCGACAGGAGCGCGCGGAAGGCGTGCGGTTCGGTGCGATGAGTGAGGAGTCGATGGAGCGGAACATCAGGCTCGTGCGTCTGAACGGCCTGATGAATCCGTCCTTCACGTTGCTCGCCGGACTCGGCGCGGCGGCGGTGCTGGGCATCGGTGGGACCATGGTGATCCGCGGCGCCCTCAGCGTCGGTGCGTTCGTGGCGTTCGGGCTCTATCTCGCCAACCTCACCTGGCCACTCATCGCGCTGGGCTGGGTGACGAGCCTCTTCCAGCGCGGCGCGGCGTCGATGACCCGGCTGCTCGACATCCTGGACGCGGAGCCCGCCCTGCGCGACCCGGGCGCGGCGGGCGCGGCGGGCGCGGCGGGCAGTGGGGGCGCGGCGGCTCTCGTGCGCGTCAGCCAGACCCTTCCGCCGACGTCCGGCGGACGCCGCATCACGTTCGAGCAGGTGCACTTCGCCTATCCCGGCCGCGACGCCGCCGCCGGCCGCGAGGTGTTGCACGACGTGACCGTGAGCATCGGCGCCGGGCAGACGCTTGGTGTGGTGGGTGCGACGGGCTCCGGCAAGACGACGCTCCTGGAACTGCTGCCCCGGCTCGCGGACGTGACCGGCGGCCGCGTGCTGATCGACGGCATCGACGTGCGCGACCTGCGCCTCGACGACCTCCGCCGCGAGATCGGGTTCGTGCCGCAGGAGAGTCTGTTGTTCAGCGAAACCATCCTCGCGAACCTCGCGTACGGCGCGACGAGTGACGACGACGCGCAGTGGGCGGCCGGCATCGCGCAGCTGCGGGAGACCGTACTGGAGTTCCCACATCAGTGGGCCACCATGTTGGGCGAGCGCGGCGTCAATCTCTCCGGTGGGCAGAAGCAGCGCGCCGCGATGGCGCGTGCGTTGGCGCGACGGCCCTCGGTGGTGGTGCTCGACGACGCTCTCTCGGCGGTGGACACCCACACCGAGGCGGCGATCCTTCGTGGGTTGAAGGAAGCGTTGGCTGGGCGCACGGCGATCATCGCGTCGCACCGGATCACGGCGATTCGAGACGCGGACTGGATCGTGGTGCTCGATGAAGGTCGGGTGGTCGAGCAGGGTCGCCACGAGGACCTGCTCGCCGCCCGGGGCAAGTACTGGAAGTTGTTGCGGCGTCAGCAGATGGAGGAGGAGATCGAGGAGCCGGCTGCCTCGTCCCTTACTGTGACGTAGAAAGGCCTCGCCCGTCATTTAGTCAGTTCCACCAACTCAAATCGGGGGTCACGCATGAAGTCGATGGTCCGTGGTGCGCTTTCGGTGCTCGCGCTGTCCGTGCTAGCCGTTGGTTCGTCTGAGGCGCAGGAGCGCCGGTCGAAGGAGATCCGTCTCGACATGATCTCGTTCCAGACCTCGGACGGAAACTCCGCCGGAGGCGTGGCCTTCCCCGCAGCGAACGTCGCGCTCGGCATCTACATGAACCAGAACCTCGCGATCGAGCCGATGGTCGGCGTGAACTTCATCTCGGGCGACAACTTCAGTGGTCAGGTCTTCAGTCTCGGTGCCTTTGTGCCGTACTACTTCAAGGGTGACGGTGGCCGCAGCGGCCTGTTCCTCTCCCCGGGGCTCATGTACTCCAAGGGCACCGGCGACATCGAGACCGACGGAGAGTTCGACTACGGCGTTGATTTTGGATTCCGCAAGGTGTGGCGGGACAATCTCTCGTGGCGTGGCGCTGTGACGCTGCGCGACGGCGACTCGTTCGACGACGTGGCGCTGGGTGCGTCGTTCGGCCTCGGCCTGTTCTGGAAGTAAGCGAAGGCAGCAGTACCGTGGGCCACCCCCGCGACCGCGCCCGGTGGCCCATTCTCATTCCTCAAAGGAGAAGTCTAAATGCTCGCACGTACTTTTCGCAGTCTCGCAGTCGCCACCACTCTCATGGTCGCAGTCTCCTCGTCAGTTGATGCGCAGATGGCCCAAGCGCCCCGCTTCGGTGTGAGCGGTGGTGTCTCGCTGCCGCTCGGTGATTTCGGTGATGTCGCAGGACTCGGCTTCCATGTCGGCGGCCACTTCCAGACCGCCATCAATGACCGAGTCCACTTCCGCGCGAACCTCGACTTCGGCCGGTACGGCGGTGACGATGACTTGGGCGTGGACAACGTGACGGTCCTGGGCGGCGTGGCGAACCTCGTGCTCCCGATCAAGACGGAGAGCGCGCTCAAGCCGTACGTGCTCGGCGGCCTCGGCTTCTACAACTGGAAGATCGAAGGCGTCGGTGGCGGCTCGTTCGATGACTCGGACCTCGCCTTCAACGTCGGTGCAGGCTACGACTTCAAGTGGGGCTCACGGTCGATGTTCACCGAACTCCGCTTCCTCTCGATCCTCTCAGAGGGGGAGTCGACCAACATGCTCCCGATCGTTCTCGGCTTCCGCTTCTAAGCGACTCCGCTGATCGAAGGACGAAGGGGTCCCGCGCTCGGCGCGGGACCCCTTTGTGCGTCATCTCCCTCGCAGCCCTATCGCCATCCCCCAGCCCGCATCTCAGATCCGATCCAGGATGAACTCGGGTGTGAAGTCCTGCAGCCAGCTCGCCAACATCGTGAATCGGTCGCTGACCATCAGCACGCCCACGAAGATCAGCATCGTGCCCGCGATGCGGTTCACCCACACCATCTGATGCCGCAGCTTGGCGAACGCCGCGAGGAACTTCTCCACCATCACCGCCGCGAGCAGGAACGGCACCGCGAGGCCCGCCGAATACGCCGCGAGCAGCACCAGTCCGCGTGAGAGGTCGGCCTCGTTGGCCGCCATCGTCATGATCGCGCCGAGGATCGGCCCGATGCAGGGCGACCAGCCGGCCCCGAACGCGATGCCCACCAAGAGGGTACCGAAGAACCCGATCGGCTTGCTCGAGAGGTGCAGTCGCGTGTCGCGCGCGAGCAGCCCGAAGTTGAATACACCGAGCATGTAGAGACCGAACACGATGATCAACACGCCACCGATGCGACTGATCCAGTCGCGATAGCGGATCATGATCTGCCCGAACACGGTCGCGCCGGCGCCGAGTGCGAGGAAGATCAGCGAGAACCCGAGGACGAACGTGATCGCGTGGTACAACGTCTCGCGCTTGGTCTGCTGCAGGTCCTCGAGTGTCATCCCCGTGATGAAGGTGATGTAACTCGGCACGAGCGGGAGCACGCATGGGCTCAGGAAACTGAGCAGCCCCGCCGCGAACGCGACCAGGAGGCCGAGGGAGCCGGAGGTCGATTCCATCAGCGCGCCGTGCCGCGCTGACAGTCGCGACAGACGCCGTGGATCACGAGGCGATGCCGTTGGCGCGCGAACCCGCGCGATTCCGCGACGATAGTGGTCATGCGTTCGAGCCGTTCATCGCGGAACTCCTCGACCTTGCCGCACTGTGTGCAGACCAGGTGTTCGTGGTGGGGGACGTCGCGCGCCGGCTCGAACCGCCTGAAACCCTCACCGAAGTCGCGTTCGACCAGCAACCCGCTCTCCAACAACGTATCGATGGCACGATACACCGTCGCCGTACCGACCGCGCGACCGCGCGTGGAAACCTCCTGCGCGACTTCCTCGGCCGAGAGATGACGCTCCGAGGTGAGGAGCACGTTCGCGATCGCGAGCCGCTGCGCCGTGACGGGCAGGTTGTGCTCGCGCAGATAGCCGACGAACCGATCGACTACGGGGTGGTCCGACACCGTACGTCCGTGATGCGCGCTCGCGCCTCGTCGCCGCTCATGCGCTCTGGTTCGACGGCCTCGTTGGCGCGATGCTGTACACCGCGCACCACGGCCTCGACGGTCACCAGCGGTGCGTCGGCCTCGGCGACGACCTCGCTCTCCCACTTGCCGCGGTCCGGTCCCTTGCGGGTCCAGCGGTAGCGGGCCGAGAAGACCACATGGCGTTCACGTCCGTGGACCTCGGGCTCGGCCGCGACCACCGCAACGCCGGTCTCGAGGGTGCCCTGCCGGAGGGGCGGGAAGAAGTGGATCTCGGCCAGCCGCTCTGCTGGGATGGCGTCCGCGATGGCGATGAGGAGCCGCTCGCGGGCGTCGGAGGAGAGAGGGATGGTCTGCTGGCGCATGCCGTGAAAGATAGGGAGGAGGGCTCTCTTTACTAGAGCAGGGAGACGGGATCGCGATCGAGGACCATGCGCATCTCCGACACCGCGGGCACTGTGACCGACTGCATCACGCCGCGCATCAGTCGGGTCAGATCGCCCGCAGCGGACGTCTTGAGGATGGTGTGCCAGCGGTAGCGGTTCTTGATGCGCTCCACGGGGCAGGGCGCGGGGCCCAACACCGTGATGTCGAGGCCGAAGCGCAGGACCGCTCCTTCGATCCAGTCCGTCACTTCTCGGGCGAATGTCGCCACTGCGACCTCATCGAGGCCGCTCACCACCACGTTCGCCAGCCGCAGCGTAGGCGGGTACGGCGGACTCTCTCGGGCCGGGAGCTCCTCGGCGACGAAGGCGTGGTAGTCGTGCGTGGCGGCGTGCCGCACGGCATGATGGCTCGGTACGCGCGTCTGGATGAACACTTCCCCACCCTTCGCGCCGCGGCCGGCGCGGCCCGCGACCTGGCTCAGCAACTGGAACGTGCGCTCGCTCGCGCGGAAGTCGGGGAGGTTGATCCCCACATCCGCGTCGATCACGCCCACCAGCGTGACGTTATGGAAGTCGAGTCCCTTGGCGATCATCTGGGTGCCGAGCAGGATGTCGACTTCGCCGCGGCCCACACGGTCGAGGATGGTCGCGTGCGCCCACTTGCCGCTGGTGGTGTCGACATCCATCCGTGCGATGCGCGCGGTGGGCAGTCGTTCCACCAACAGCCGCTCCACTTGCTGCGTGCCGATGCCGCGCTGCCGCGCCATCGCTTGGCCGCAGTCGGCGCACGCGCGCCCCGCGTCCTCCTGATGCAGGCAGTAGTGGCAGACCAATCGCTCCGGCGTGCGATGGTACGTGAGCGAGATCGAGCAGTTGGGACACACCGCCACATGTCCGTCCGGGCACTGCACGAACGACGCGTACCCGCGCCGATTGAGCAGCAGGATGCTCTGCTCGCCGCGTTCGAGACGGGTGCGAAGCGCGGCCTCCAGCGGTTCGGAGATCACCAAGCGCCGCGCCTTCTCATCCGGCGTGGCGACCTTGAGTTCCTGGCGCAGGTCGACGATGTGCACCTTCGGGAGTACGCCGCCACCCACGCGGTCAGGCAGCCCGATCAACCGGTGACGGCCCTCCAGCGCGTTCTTCCAGCTCTCCAGGCTCGGCGTGGCACTGCCGAGCACACAGCGGGCGCCCGCGTGCCGCGCGCGCACGAGCGCGACGTCGCGTGCGTGGTAACGCGGCGTCTCGTTCTGCTTGTAACTCGCTTCGTGTTCTTCGTCGACGATGATCGCCCCGAGGTCCGCGAGCGGCGCGAACACCGCCGAGCGTGCGCCGACGGCGATGCGCTTCTCGCCACGGCGGAGCGCGCGCCAGGCGTCGAGGCGTTCGCCGTCGGAGAGTCCGGAGTGCAACACCGCCACCATGTCGCCGAAGACGGCGCGGAAGCGATCGACTGTCTGCGGAGTGAGTGCGATCTCGGGCACGAGCACGATCGCACTCTTTCCCTCCGTGCGCACCACATGTTCGAGCACGCGCAGATACACGAGTGTCTTGCCGCTCCCGGTGATGCCGTGCAGCAACGTGCTCGAGCCCGGCCCACCGGCGATGATCGCGTCGATCGCGGCCTGCTGTGCGGCGGTGGGGGTGACGGCCGGCGCCGGCGTCGGCGCACGCATCGCGAACGGGTCGCGCATGCGCCCCTCGCGCTCCACGCGTGCGAGGCCGCGCTTCTCAAGCCCCTGCACCACCGCCGGCGTACACCCCAGTTGTGTGACGAGCGCCTGGACGGGTGCGCGGCCACCGAGTTGTTCGAGCAACTCGTACAGCGCGCGTTGCTGCGGCGCGCGCTTGAATGCGTCGTCACGCGCGACGAGGGTGGGCAGCTCCTTGGTGAGGACGAGCACACGTTCTGCCTTGCCCTCGGGAGCGGGGCGCGCGGCGACCGTGAGCGCGGCTGGCAGCACCGCGCGGCACACCAGGCCGAGCGGCACCACATGGTAGTCGGCGATCCACTGGCACACGGCGAGCATGCCGGCGTCGAGCGCGGGCTCGGCGTCCGGCACGTCGAGGATCGGCTTGGGCACCACGTCACCGAGTGCGGCGCCGTCGCTCTCGCCGACACAGAGCCCGATTACGCGTTTGTTGCGCACCTGCACGACCACGCGACTGCCGGCGACGAGCGCGTGGCGCATGCTCGCGGGGACGGCATAGGTGAACGTCTTGAGCAGCGGCAGGGGGAGCGCGACCTCGACGAGGCGAGAGCGCCCCGCGGCGGTGGCGTCCGTCACCCCAGCCTCATTCCGTCGGTCGCGTCGCGCGGACCGGCGATTCGTCGTGTATGCCTTCGACGTGGAGCCAATCGTAGATCGCGGCGGCGAGATCCTGTCCTCGCTGGTAGCGCATCTCCGGCTGCTTCTCGAGGCAACGCATGGTGATGGCTGAGAGCCCGCGGGGGATGTGCGGGGCGATCTTCTCGATCGGCGTGGGGAGCTCATGCACGTGCTTGTAGCCGATGGCATACCCGTCGGGACCGTCGAACGGTGTGACACCGACGAGGCACTCGTAGAGCATCACGCCCACGGCGTAGAGATCGGCGCGACCGTCGACGAAGCGTCCCATCGCCTGCTCGGGCGCCATGTAGTGCGGCGTGCCCATCGCCCGCCCACCGGCGGTGAGGCGGCTGTGGAAGTGCGCCGTGGCGATGCCGAAATCGGTGAGGATCGCGTTGCCGTCCTCATCGAACAACACGTTGTCGGGCTTCACGTCGCGGTGCACGATGCCGTGGCGCGTGGCGTAGTCGAGTGCAGTGGCGACCTGGGCGCAGATCCGTGCCGCGCGTGGCGCGGCGACCGTGCGCGTGGCGGCGAGGTCGTCGGCGAGGCATCCGCCGTTGATGAACGGCAGCACGATGTACACGGCCTCATCGGTCTCGCCGTAGTCGAGCGGCGCGCAGATGAACGGATGCAGCAAGCGACTCGCCGCCTCGGCTTCGCGCTTGAAGCGCACGCGCATCTCCGGTTCACGGGCCAGATGCGAGTGCAGCACCTTCACCGCGAGCGTGCGGTCGAGCATGTGGTGCCGGGCCTCGTACACGTCCGCCATGCCGCCGCTGCCAACGCGCCGGACGATCTTGTAGCGCTGACCCGTCGCCTGACGGAGCGAGGTGATGAGATGGTCGGGCGCCTCCACCGGTGCATCGACGGTGGGCAGCACGATGTTGCACTGCCCACAGGTGCGGGCCGCGCTCCGATTCCAGGTCCCGCAGTCAGGGCAGAACACCTGGGGAATCTACATCCAACCGCGGCGCTGCAGCACCCAGAGGAGCAGTCCCCCGAGGCCGAGCTGGGCGGCCAGCAGCACCCAGAAGCCGTGAGGCCAGCTGGAGAGGGGGACGTCCTGGAAGTTCATGCCCCACATCCCGCTCACCACGACGAAGGGCACACTCAGCGTGGCCACGACGGTGAGGCCCTTGGTCACTCGCCCCATACGGTTGGAGACCTGCGTGAGGTAGGAGTCCATGGTGCTCGAGAGCAGGTCGCGGTACGTGTCGAGTGACTCGTTGAGTCGGATGACGTGGTCGTACACATCGCGGAAGTAGAGCTGCGAGTCGGCCGGAACGAAGCCGCAGGGGCGGCTCTGCAGCGTGTTGAACACCTCGCGCATCGGCGAGAGGTGGCGCTTGAGCTGCAGCACCAAGCGCTTCACCGAGAAGATGTCGCGCAGCGCCTCCTGCTCGAACTGCACGAACACCCGCTCCTCCAGGCCATCGACGAACTCGTCGAGTTGGTCGATGACCGGGAAGTACGCGTCGACCGTCGTATCGAGGATGTGGTGCATCAGGCGACTGGGGCCGCGCTCCAGCAGGTCATGCGCGCGCTGCAAACGCTCGTGCGTCGCGCCGACGCCCGGCGCGTGCTGGCCATGCACCGTGACCACGAAGTTCTTCCCGACGAACACCCAGAGATTGAACATCTCGATGTCGTAGAGATCCTCGGTCTCGTGCACGAAGCGCACGGCGCGTACCACCGCCAGCGCGTACCCCGGGAACTCCTCGAACTTCACGCGCCCATCCGGCGAGAGCGTGTCCTCGATGCTCAGCGGATGGAACTTGAAGACCTTCTCGAGCAGCGCGTGCTGCGGTGTGCTGCGCAGGTCGACGTCGACCCACAGCACCCCCTCGTCCGACTGGACGATGCCCGCGAACTCCCGCGGGTCGATGTCGCGGCGCACGTCGCCGCCGGGGCCGCGATGCCACGACCGCGGCTTGGCCTCGTGGACGGCCGGCGGTGTCTGCTCGGTCGCCCGGAGGCGCAACGACTTGCTCACCCGTCGCTTTCCCATGCCGAGAAGCTACCGCAACCCTTCGAGATGTGCGATGACGGCGGCACCCACCCGATCCGGCTCGTAACCGCCCTCCAGCGCACTCACCACCCGGCCGCCGCACCAGCGCTCGGCGCGCTCAACCAACGCGCGCGTGAGGTACGCGACATCGTCGATTTCCAACGTGAAGCCGCCCAACGGATCGCCCGCCAAGGAATCGAATCCGGCCGAGATCAGGACGAGGTCCGGCGTCCACGCGTCGGTTGCCGCGTCGACGGCGGCCAAGAGGGTTTGCCGGTACCGCGCCGGGGCGAGTCCGGCGGCCATCGGCGCGTTCCACACGGAACCATGCGGCCCGCGGTCCTCCTGCGCGCCCGAACCGGGGAACCACGGCCATTGATGCATCGAGACGAAGTGGATGTCGGGCTCGTGCTCCACCAAGGCCTGAGTGCCGTTCCCATGGTGTACGTCCCAATCGACGATCAACACTCGCTTGGCGCCTTGCTCGCGCGCATGATGCGCGGCGACGGCGACGTTGCCGAACAGGCAGAAGCCCATGGCTCGATCGCGCAGTGCATGATGACCGGGCGGCCGCACGGCAGCGAAGCTCCGCACGTTGCGCCCGTCGAGTGCGCGGTCCACTGCCTCCACCACACAGCCCGCACCGGCGGTCGCCGCGTCCCAGCTGCCCTCGCTGGCGACGGTGTCGGCATCGAAGCGCCCCCCGCCGGCCTCCGAGACGGCACGCACGCGCGCGATGTATGCGGGGTCGTGCGCGAGTGCCAAGGTCTCGGACGAGGCATGAGTGCCCTCGAGGTGTTCGAGCGTGGTGAACAGTTCCGGATGGTATCGCAACGCGCGCGTGATGGCACGCAAGCGGCCGACGTGCTCCGGATGATTCCACCCGTTGTCATGTCGACCGACGTCGGAGTGCGAGATGAAGGCGAGGGTCATAGGAGTCAGATGTCGGACGAAAGTGGGAAGACGTCGGCGCTCACGCCGCACCGCGTGCACGGCGCGACGCCCACTCAGCGACGAGCAAGAGCAGCGCGAGCGCGCCGAGCCAAGGCGGGAGCGGGTCGCGAGGCGGGTCGGTGGTACTCGCGGCGGGCTGCGCAGGACCGAGCGCGTCGACGAGTGAAGCGAACGGTGCGGGATCTGCGGCGAGGTACGCGAGGTCCGCGATAGACGTTGCAGGCGATACCGGCGACGCCGGCGACGCCTGACCGGCCGCGCGCTCGACGAACGCTTGGGTCGGCGCCGCGGTGCCGACCAAACGCGACCAGTGTGCGCGGTGCGCCTCGGCACTGCCGGTCTCACCCTGCATCCGCCACCTCCACGTCTCGGCGTAGCCGCTCTGTATGACGCGTCCAGCCGCGACGCGCCGGGCGACGACGGCGGGTACGTCGTCGCGTGTCTCCAGCACGACAGCATCGGACGTGAGTCCACCGAGCGCATGGAACGGGAGCGCGTGGAGCGGCTCACCCTCCTCCAACGCGCTGGGCTCACCGGATTCGAGGCCCGTGACGCGTGCCGCAGTGAGAGCGGCGAGCGCGCGCGGTCGCACCGCGTCACCGCTCAGCACGAGGCCACCGCCCGCGCGGACGAATCGCGTGATGCTGCTCGCCGCGGCATTCGTGGTCGCGGCAGCACCCAGCAGCGAGTCCAGCACTACCACGGCGGCGTGCGTGCCCACGTTCGGCGTGGTGGCGCGGCCTTGCTCCACGGTGATGGTATCGCTCAGTCGGAGCCGCGCATCAACGAGCCAACCCGCCTCTTCGAGCGCCGCGATGGTGAACTTCGATTCCCAGCCCACGCGCCCGAGGACGAGTACGCGACCGAGAGCGGGCACGGACGGTGCGGCTACGCTCGCCGCGGTGCCGACGCTGTTCGCCGCGAAGCGACCACGGATGCCGTCGGTGGTGAGCGTCCCGATGCCAGCGCCGAGGGAATCGATGAGCCCCAGCGAATCGCCGAGCGCAGTCGATGTGTCGGCGACGATGAAGAAGCGCGTCGCGCCCGACGGTTCCCGTACCGCTTCGGCCGACGCGATCACCGCGGCGACGCGCCCACTCCACGTCACCGAATCCCCTGCCGCGGCCAGTGCCGCGAGCGAATCCCGACGCGCGGTGGTGAGCCCGCCCTCCACCGTGACGTGTACACGTCGCGTGTCGCCACGACCCGCGGCGCGCCACGCCATCACCAGCGCGCCGAGCAGCAGCACGAGCCCGAGGCCGCGCGCCGCGCGCTCCCATGGCAGTCGGCGTTCAGCGCGTGAGGGCATACACCACGAGGTTCACGCCGAACTTGGAGTTGTCGACCGAGAGGAATCGCTTGTTGTCCGGATGGTAGCTCCACTCCGAGCTGTAGTCCTTGCTGCTATAGAGTACCACCACACGATCGCCGAGCCGCACGCATTGCAGGTGCTTGTGCACGAGGTTGTCGCCCCAGCCGTTGAGTTCGTGGCTGGTGGTAGGCGGTCCGTCATCGAACCGGAAGAAGGCGCGGTAGAGCGGATCGTCGTTGGGCAGGTCCTTCAGCGGCCCCACCGCGCGCGCGATCTCCTCCCACGCCGTGCGATGGAACTCGCCGTCGACGTCGTGGTTGTGGTCATCGACGAACAGCAGCCCGCCGCGACGGCAATACTCACGCAACGTGGTGCGCTCCACCTCGGTGAACCGCACCGGGAGATGTCCCGTGAGCCACACGAGCGGGTACTTGAACAGGTCCTTCGACCCCAGCGGTACGACGACGCCGGTGGGCGCGACATCGAGTGTCGTGTAGCGCGCGAGTCCGTCGATGATGTTCGCGGCGACCAGCGGCGCGCTGTCCCAGTCGCCCGAGTCGTACTGTGCGGTGGCGAAGATGAAGTCCGGCACTAGCGCCCCCAGCCGGTGAGTGCGCCCTCGCGGCGCGGTGCCCCCGCGAGCGCACGTCGCGCCGCCTGCAACGCGGCGGTCACGTCCCCGCCCTTCCGTACGGCGTCAGCCGCCGCGTCGAGCACTCGCGCGGTACTGCGTTCGTCCACCGGCACGGCAAGCCGCACGAGCAACAACGAGTCCGCCGCAGCGTTCGCGTCGGTGGCCAGGAGCTCGAGAGCGGCATCGAATCGATCGAGTCGCGCCTGTCGTGCCGCGTCGAGTGGCGCGCGGGCGCTGCGATCACCGGGCGCGTGCTTCTCCTTTCCGACGCCGCGCACCTTCGCGAGGTCCACCACCACACGCGGCGGCCGTCCACGCAGATAGATGCGCTCCGCAGCACGCGCCCGCTGCAGCGCCTCGATCGCGCGCTCCATCCAGGGGATCGCCGTTCTCGGGCTCGACGTCTCGAGCTCCGTCGCCGCGCGCCACATGTGATTGTAGGCCTCGAGCAACGGCCGATTGATGGCGACGATCGGCGTCTCGTCGCCATGACCCTCCAGCTGCTTCGTCGGGTCCGCGTTCGCGGCGCGCTCAGCAGCAGCCAGGATGTCATCCGGGTTGAGCACTCCCTCCTTGCCGTGGTTGTGCCCATCACCGGCGAAGTGGGCGTGCTCCCCGCCATCTTCGCCGAGCCGCAGGAAGACCACCTCACCCACCCGTTTCCTGATCCGCGTCTGCTCCAGCGCGATCTTCCGCGACTCACGCGTGCGTTCCGCCTCGCTGATCCGCGGCAGCCTTTGCACGAGTTCCTGCGTGAGCATGAGCACCATGCGCTGGGAGAGCGCGTTCTTCTCCGGCTCCGTGGGCGGCATGGGATCCACCGACACCGAGTCGTACTCGTCGGCGCGCGCGATCCGCAGGGTGCGCGTCTCCGACGCCCCGAGACCGGGGCCCGTGACGTCGTTGCGGTCACGTGCCACGGCGCGCAGATGGATGAGATCGCCGGGACCGAGCTTGAGGGTGTCGAGCGAGAGCGTGCCTTCGATGCGCGCCGTGCGGGTGCCCGCACCGAACGTGCGCGCCGCCACACGACCGCTCCGGAACGTGAACGTCTCGCCAGCGCCGGAGCTCGCGATGAACTCGAACGCGGCATCGGCCACACCGAAATCGTCGCGCACATCGGCGAGGAGGAACACTCTTCCCTCGGCGACGCGCAGTACGGAATCGCGTGTCGGTTGGTCAAGTCGTACGGTCGGTACCGAGTCGGTGACGGGGTCGACGACGAGCATGCGCTCCCGCACCGAGCCGATCAATCGCACGGCGGTCGCTTGGGTGGGCACCGGCAGGTCGATGGACCAACCATCGGTTCCGCGACTCGCCGTGACCGTCCCATCGACGTCGGCGCGCACACCCTGGCCGAGGCCTTCGATCCGAACGCGCCCACCGACGAGCGCTGAAACGGTAGAGGGATCGTCGTACGCGCTCGCACCGAGTCCGGTGTACGCCGGCGGGGTGACCCGCACGACGATGCTCGCCAGTGGGTCCGCGACCGCACGTGCGGCCGCGCCTGGGCGCGCCAGTGCGTCTCCAGGCGCGGGCGCGGCCACGCGCCCGACCGCGCCCGACGGCGCGAGGATCAGCGCGAACACCATGACCAGCGCGGCGACCGCAGGCCGCAGCAACGCATGTCGTGTCGCCTGCTTCACCTCTCTCTCGAGCGGTGCGGCAGCGGCGACACGTTCGAGCCGGGCACGTACGTCACCGTCAGCAGCGGGATCGACGGACGTGACCAGCGCATAGCGGAGCTCGGGCAGCCGCGCTTCGAACCACAACGCGAGCGATTCGCGCGTGGCGCGCAGCGCGGCGAGCACGTCGCGCGCGACGCGCCACGTGAGGACCAGCGCAGAGGCAACCGCGGCGAAGGGCAACACTGCGCGACGGACGCCGAGCGGCAGACCCATCGCCGCGTCGATCAGCAGGCCGAGTGCGAGCATCGCAGCGCCCACTGCGAGCGCCATAAGCAGCGCGCGCGCGGTCTGCGCCACGGCCAACACGCGACCGGCCCGTGCGAGACGCGTTTCGATCGGACTCATCGCGCCCTCCGTGCCCGCAACACCCACTCACCCAGCAGGCATGCCATCGCGAAGAGGAGCAGCCATGCGGCGAGGCGCGTCTCGCCGGACGTCGCCGACACCAGCAGTGGCGCGGCGACGCCTGCCGCGCGATCGCTCGCCGCGAACGCGGTCAGTGCCGAGTCCGGGAGCAGCGTGCCCGCCCCCATGCCGCACGGCGCCAGCAAAGGCGCGAGGAACCGCACGAACGGTTCGCGAAGGGTGAGGTCGCCCGCGAGCGGGAGTCCGACGCCCACGTGACGGATGCAACCGGTGCCCAAGGCGTCCTCGGTCACGGCCGGCGCCCCATCCCGCCAACGCGCCGACACGAGTCCCGCTGAAGGCACGGGCAGTCGCACGAGCGGCGCGATGAGCGTCGCGGGTGCAGCGCCCGCCGTCGCACGCGACGCGGCGCCTGTGAGGACCACGCCGTCAGCGCGTGCGTCCCCCTCGCTCAGCGGCCACTCCACGAGCGCTCCGCCGGTCGTGCGCGCCCAGATCGAGTCACCAGCACTCGCGCGGCCCCGCACGATGCGCACCGCCTGCGCGCCGCGGCGCAAAGGCAACGCACGGAGCGCTGGCGCGATCGGGTCATCAGCGAGTGTCGTCACGAGCTGTGCTGCCGCACCCACCGCGGTGTCGACGCGCATCGGCACGCGCACGAGCGTGATCGCGCCGGGCCAGGCTGCGCGCAGCGCCAGCGTCGCGGCATCGAACTGCGCCGACGTGAACGGCGCGACCACCACCAGCTTCACCGAATCCGCTCCACGCGCTACACGCGCGGCTTCGCGCTGCCCGCGCACGAGCGCGGCCGACAGCGAGCCGCGCGCCGCATCGCCACTTCCGAACCGCAACAGCGCGCCGCCCTCCGTCGACCGCGCACGCGCCGAGTCCAACGCTGCGACCGTGTCGGCCACCGCGCGCGACATATCGACGAGCACCACACTGCGCACGGTCGGGCCCGGCGCGTCGGGAATCGGCCGCGCGAACGCCGCCGCGATCAAGAGCACGGCGAGCACGCGCAGCACGAGCAACGCGACATCGCTCGGTCGTGACGCCCGCGACACCGCGCGCGCCTCCGCCACCGGAACGAAGCGCGCCGTAGGCAGCAGGCGGGCGGGAGGGCGGCGCGTGACGAGGAAGTGCAGCGCGACCACGACCAGCGCGAGCGCGACACCGAGCGCGAAGACCGACGGCGCCAGCAGCGTCATCGCCGGGCCTCCGCGCCGACCGGCGCCACGAGGCGCCGCACCAGCACTTCCACGGGTGCATCGTCCACGACCTCGGCGTACGCCAGTCCGTCCGCGCGGGCGCGCGACGCCAATGCCGCACGCCATTCGTCGAACGCTGCGCGATACCCTTCGCGCGTCTCCGGCACGAGCGGCCGCTCCAGACGCGCATCCTCGGGATCCGTCGCCATGATTGCGTCGTCGTCAGGCTCGAGCTCCGCACGCGAGACGACATGCAGGAGATGCGATTCCCCGCCGCGCGCCCGATGGCGCGCCAGAGCCGCTATGACCGAGCGTGACGGGGCGGCGTCGGGGGCCCAGAGGCCGTCCGAGATCACCACGCAACGCGCGGCAGATGAGGTGATGGCTGCGGTGAGGTCGCTCGCACCGTGCGGCGTGACCGCGTCGAGTGTCCGCGCGATCGCTGCCAGGACACCGCTCCGCGTGCGCGGCTCGAGGCGCACGGTCTCGTCGCCGGCGACGATCGTGACTCCCACCGGGTCCGCACTCGCGTGCGCGATCGCCGCCAGCGCGATGGTGAGCCGCTTGGCCAACTGCCACTTCGCGAGCGTCGCCTCGGGGAAGGCCATCGACGCCGACGCGTCGACGACGAAGGTGGTGCCGAGGATCGCGTGGTCCGGTGCGAGCCGGATGAACGCGCGGTCACTGCGCGCGAGGAGTTTCCAGTCGAGTCGGCGTGGGTCGTCGCCTTGACGATAGGGACGATACTCGGCGAACTCCGGTGCGACGCCGCGGCTACGGGCCTGATGCGCGCCGGGCGCTCCGCCGGGCACGGGCCGGCGTGCAGGCCATCGCACGCCGCGCACGGCGTCGAGCAACGCGCCGTACGGGCCGACGGCCACGGCTAGATGCCCGTCAGGCCGCGCGGTTCGGGAACGCGCGCGAGCAAGTCCTCGACGATGCGTTCCGAGTCGATCCCTTCGGCTTCGGCCGCGAAGTTGGGCAGCACACGATGCCGCAGCACCGGACGCGCGACTCGACGGATGTCCTCGGGCGACACCGCGTGGCGTCCCGCGAGCAACGCCGACGCCTTGGCGCCGAGGATCAGCGCCTGACCGGCGCGCGGCCCGGCGCCCCAGCGCACGTACTGCTCCACCAGCGGCGTGGCCTCACCGCTCTTGGGCCGTGTCGCGCGCGCGAGCGAGGCCGCGTAGCGCAACGCGGCATCGGCGGCGGCGATCTCACGCGTCAGCTGTTGCAGCGCGCGCGCTTCACGCGCGTCGAGCATCGGTCGCAACGGTTCCTCGCGCACACCGGTCGTTGCGCGCAGGATCGCCACCTCGTCGTCCGCGCCCGGATAGCCGATGCGGATGTCGAAGAGGAAGCGGTCGAGTTGCGCTTCGGGCAGCGGATACGTGCCCTCCTGCTCGATCGGGTTCTGCGTCGCGAGGACGAAGAACGGTTCTGGCAACGTCATCGTCTGTCCCGCGGCGGTGACGCGATGCTCCTGCATGGCTTCGAGCAGCGCGGCCTGCGTGCGCGGCGGCGCGCGATTGATCTCGTCGGCGAGCACGATGTTCGCGAACACCGGCCCGCGCACGAACCGGAAGCTGCGATGCCCCGTCTGCGTGTCTTCCTCGAGCAGTTCCGTGCCCGTGATGTCGCTGGGCACCAGGTCCGGCGTGAACTGGATGCGCCGGAACTCCAGCGACATCGCCTCGGCGACCGAACGGATCATGAGCGTCTTCGCGAGACCCGGCACGCCGACGAGCAAGGCGTGCCCACCGGCGACGAGCGCCATGAGGATCTCGTCGAGCACCTCACCCTGCCCTACGATGCGCCGCGCCACCTCGGCGCGCAGACGCGCCGCCGCGGCCAGCAGTTCGTCGCGGTCCTGTGTGACGGGGGCGCTCGCCGCGGAAGTCAGCGGACGGGCCGTCGGTGGCGGTAGGAGACGAGGAACGTCGACCCTTCCTTCGCGCCGGCCTCGGTCACTGATACCGTCTCGTCGAGCACTTCCCATCCGCGGAGCTTCACCACGAACTCCTCGGCGGGATGCTGATACTCACCGAACGTTTCGAGCGCGGCCTTCTTCATCGCCAGCACGCTCGTGCCATGGGCGAGCCGCATCGCGATCGTCTGCCAGAGCTCCGGCATCTGCACGCGCACGGTGATCGCGTTGGACAGGTCCGTCCCGAGGGCCACCACGCCGGGGCGCGCGCGGAGCACGTTCACCGCCGCGCTCACGAGACCACCTCCGCGGTGGCCGGCGGCAGCGATGACAAGAACTGCGCGACCTGCGCATCGAACATGTACGACGAGCCGGTGACGACAGTGGTGCCGGCCTCCTCGGTGGCGGCGATCACGATCTCCTCGCCGCCCTGACCTCGCAGGCTCATCCAGTTTGGCCCCTCCTTCTCGAGGAACGCCGAGTAGATGCCGGAACCGCGAGCGAAGAACTCCCGCGCGCCGGCGAGCACCGCGGCGGCGGGGAGGCTGGTGCGATGCTGTTGGAGCGTACGGCCGGACTGATGATGTCTCACGTGGGATTTCCTCTGATGCGGCGACTGGTCCTTCGACACGCGCTACGGGAATACGGTTCGCGACGTTGACCCGAAATCTATCACGTCGGCTCGGGGAGGGTCGGCCGCGGCGCGAGCTCTTCCAGGGCCGCTTCGGCCCGGCGCAGGCGGTCGCGCAGTGCGCTCTGTTCGGCCATCACGGCCATGAGGTCGGCGACCGCCCGGAGCAGGGTCCGGACCTTGGTGGAGGGGATCCCGGCCTCGACGAAATAGAAGGTCGCCGCGCCTTCCACTCGAGTATTGGTGATCAGCGGCAGTGAGATCAGTGCGCGGAACCCCAGCTCGCCGGCGACTTCCTGCCAATCCTCGAGCGTGCGGTCGGCGAACACGTCGGGCACCTCGATCGCCCGGCGTTCGGCCACGGCCTCACCGCTCGGCCCGAACCCGATGCGGACTCGCATCTCACCGAGCCACGGGCGCCAGCGTTCCGGCCAGCCGTGGGCGGCGGTGAGGCGCATGAGTTCACTCGCACCGTCGAGCAGGAACACCGAGGCCAACGCGGCGCCGGCGACCGGTGCCGCGCGGTCGAGTGCGAACTGGAACGCCTCTTCGCCCCGCTCCGCCCGGAGCAAGCTGTGGGCGATGTCGCGGAGCAGCGCGATCTCGGCGTCGCCGCTCGCGACGGCCGGAGCGGGGGGCGCCGGCTGCTGCCAGATCTTCCGGCGCGGCGCGGCCATCAGGGCAGCGCGAGCTGTTCGGCGATCCCCGTCACGAAGCGGATGCCGAAACCGAACGCGCTCATCGGCAGACGCTCGTCGTTGCCGTGCATGCGCTCCTCATCGGACATCTCGAGCGGGAACGGCAGCAGCCCGTACGCCTTGATCCCCGCGCGGCGCAGGTCGGCGGAGTCGGTCGCGCCGGTGGAGAGGTAGGGCACCACCACGATGCTCGGCTCGACTCGCTTCGCCGCGCGCTCCACCGCCGCAAAGAACTCGTTCTCGGCCGACATCGCCGGCGAGTCGCTGCCGCGACTCGTGACGGAGAAGGTCACCTGCGGGTCGTCGACCGCGCGCCGGAGCCGTGCGATCGTGGAGTCGATCGATTGGCCCGGGAGCGTGCGGATGTTGAGGGTGGCCTTGGCATCACGGGGGATGACGTTGCTGCGGATGCCCCCCTCGACGATGGTCGGCGAGATGCCGGTGCGGAGCACTGCATCGAGCGTCGGGATCGCGCGAAGCACCTCGGCGCCGCGCGCGACGCGGGGAGCGTCACCCGAGGCGACGTCGGCCATCGCGCGGGCCTGCGCCGCGTCGGGCCAGATGCCGGCGAGCGACGCGAAGAAACGCGTGGTGACCGGCGTGAGCTCGGTCGGTTCGCGATGCGCGCCGATCGCCGCGAGCGCACGGCCGAGTCGTGCGATGGCATTGCCGTCGAGGGGGATGGACGCGTGTCCGTCGGGACCGCGCGCCGTGACGGTGACCACGTGCGAGACCTTCTCGGCCATCTGCAGCGCAACGTACTTCCGGCCATTCGACATGATGCGCGTGCGCCCGCCTTCGTTGAGCGCGTACTCGGCGCGGATGGCATCGGGGTGGTGCTTGAGGAGCCAGCCCATGCCGAAGTCGCCGCCGGCTTCTTCGTCGGCGTTGGCGACGAAGATCACGTCACGTGTGAGCGTTGCGCCGGCACGCACACGACGTTGCAACGCCTTCATGGCCTGCAGGTTCGCGATCAACATGCCCTTGTCGTCGATCGCACCGCGCCCGGTGAGCACGCCGTCGGCGATCACGGCCGCGAACGGGTCGACCGTCCACTGGTCGCGCTGCACGCCGACGACGTCCATGTGGCCCATGAGGATGATGGGCGACTTCGCGGTGGTCCCCGTTCGTCCGCGGATCCGCGCGACGACCGCCCCACGTCCGGGCGCGGACTCGAACACCTGCGATTCGATCCCGTCGGCCTTGAAGAGCGAATCGAGGAACCGCGCGGCAGCGAGCTCGTTCCCGGGCGGGTTGGTGGTGTTGATGCGGATCAACGACTGCAACTGCTGCGCCGCTTCGCGGAGGACGAGGTCATCCGACTGCGCGGGGGCGCTGCCCGCGAAGACGAACGTTGCAGCGATGAGGATTGCGGTGCGCATCGGGGGTTCGGATCGGAGATGAGAATCTTGTGCGAGGCGGGGGAACTGCGGTGACCACAGAGGGCACAGAGAACCGCAGCGCACGGACGACTTGGATCGTACTACCCCAGTGCGACTCATGCCGCGAGACGTTCTCGACTTGATCCTCCGCCCTGCTCCGTGCCCTCTGTGTCCTCTGCGGCGCATGCCGTTCGCGTCCTGCGGCACGAACCAGACCGCATCACGCGTAGAGCTTCTTCGCGAACGCCTCTTTGATACGCACGGTCACCGTCCCTGGCACGCCAGTCCCGACCGTCTTCCCATCGAGTTCGACGATCGGCTGCACATCCGTCGTGGTGCCGCACACGAAGATCTCCTCCGCGCGATGCAGTTCGGCCAACGACACCGGCCGTTCCTCGAACCGGATCCCGAGCTCCCGGATGATCTCGACGATCAGCGTACGCGTGATGCCCGGCAGGATGTAGTTCGAGTGCGGGTACGTACGCAGCACGCCATCGACGACCATGAACGCGTTGGTGGCTGCTCCTTCGGTGACCATCCCGTCGCGGTGCAGCAGGGCCTCGTACGCCCCCGCTTCCTGCGCGGCTTGCCGTGCGAGCACTGGTCCGAGGAGGTTCACGGTCTTGAGATCGCAGCGCGCCCAGCGGATGTCCGGCATGGTGATGCCCTTCGCCCCGTTGTCGCGCATCGCGAAGTTCGGCTTGAACACCGACGCCGACGCATAGACGGTGGTCGGCGTTCCCGCGGGCGGGAAGTGATGGGTGCGCGGCGCGGCGCCACGGCTCACCTGGATGTAGACGGTCGCTTCGCCGTCGGTCATGCCGTTGTCGCGCACCAAGCGCTCGCACACCGCCTTGAGCGTCGCCGACTCGGCACCGGCGTCGCTGATCCGCAGCCCCGCGAGACCGTTCGCCAGGCGCGCCGCATGCCCCTCCCATGCGAAGACGCGCCCCTTGATGATCCGCACCACTTCATAGATGCCATCACCGAAGATGAACCCGCGATCCTCCACCGGGATCATCGCCTGTTCCTTCGGGATGTACTGGCCGTTCAAGTAGACGGTCGTCATGGTCTCACCCGATCATGCGTTCGATGCCTGCGATCACGGGCGCGAAGGAGAGACCCTTCCCCGCGACACGCCGAGCCTGCTCCTGCGCCAGTTCCCGCTGTCCGTGACTGAACAGCTCACCGACGATCCACGGACCGGCCAGAGGATTGCGCCACCAGTCTTCATTGAACTTGTCGCGCAGCGATTCGTCGAGCACGGCCTGCAACTGCCACGCGCGCAGATACCGCGCGGCGTAGAACCGCGGGTCGAGATCGACGAAGGCATCGGCCCGCTGGTATCGGAACCCGGTCGCGGCACTGAGCATCTCCACGAACAGGTCCGGCAGCGCAGCCCACGACACCTTGCCGCCGTGCAGCTCGGTCTCATAGACGAACTTCGCCGCGTAGCGCCGTACGAAGTGTAGCTCCTCGAACCCCTGCGAATGGAGGAATCGCGGGATGTTCGCCTTGCCCAGCGTGGTGTAGCGCGCGAGCCAGCCGGCATCCTTGACGCGGTGATCGAACAGCATCGCATACCCTTCGGTCACCGAGTTATCGCCCAACCACCGATATTCGAACGGCAGCGCACGATCCATGTTGGCGAAGTGCAGCGCATGCCCGAGTTCGTGCAGCAGCGTCATCCAGTCGTTCTGCCCGCCGTGCGGGCGCAGCACGAGATGCACGACATCGGGGATCCGCACCGGTGAGCAGAACGCCCGCGAGCGTTTCCCGGGTCGGTCGACAGTGTCGTAGCGCACGCGACCGTCCGCGTCGGGGCTCACGCCCATCTCCCTCGCCTGCCGGCGTATCTCGCCCTCCATCGCGTCGGCGGGGAAGAACGGATCGAACTCCGGCGTGCGCATGAGCGCCATCACATCCGCGCGCGTGGCGTCGGCGCGCGTGATGCCGAGGCCGTGCTTGAGATAATGCGGCAGCAGCTCGTCCCACATGGCCTGCGTGTCTCGGAGGAACGCTTCGCACTCCGTGCGGAGCGCCGCCACAGAAACGCCGTTCAACGCCTCCCACGTCGCGATGTAGCTCGGCGCGATCCCGAGCTGGGCGACGACTTCATGCTCGCGCTGCAGGCGTTCCTGACGGATGGGGGCGAGTTCCGCCTCGACGATGCGCGCGCGGGCGTCATCGAGAGCGTGACGCTCGCGGAGGTCGCGCGTGTTGGCCAACGTGATCGAGACCCGCTGATACGGCTCCTCGCCGCCATCCGGCGTCCGCACCACCGCGCTGGCCTCCCAGGCCATCTCGCGTTCTTCGATCGGCGCGAGTTCGCGACCGACTCGTGATTCGCCGAGCCAATCGAGCAACAGTCGCGCCGCGCGATAGCGGTCCGCCTTCGCGGCGCTGGCGACCTCACCCTCCGCCGGAGCGTTCTCGCGGAACATCTCGAGCGCGAACGCGAACGCCTCATCACCGTAGACCGCCCGATGCCGTTCGTAGATCGGTTGTAGGTCGGCACCCTGCTTGTGCCCCGCGTGCGCCGCGTGGTACTCGGCGGAGACCTCCTCGAGGAAGGCCTCGCCGCGACGCCGGAGCCCCGGCAGTCCATCGCGCGAGATCATGCCGTCCTCGGGCGCCGACGACGCCGAGCGACCCTTCGATTCGACCGACATCTCAGCCAACCAGGCGCGACTCGGCGCGCACGTGGTCGGCGTCGAGGTAGCGCGTGAGTACGTCAGTGACCTTGTCGGTCGAGACGCGGATCTGCCCCATGTCGTCGCGGAAACGGATGGTCACATCGTTGTTCGCGATGGAGTCACTGTCGATGGTGATGCCGAACGGCGTGCCGGCCTCGTCCTGACGGCGATAGCGGCGACCGATCGCGCCGGCCTCGTCGTAGAAGACGTTGAACTTCCTGCGCAGCGCCGCGCCCAGCCGCTCGGCCATCTCGGGCTGGCCATCCTTCTTGGTGAGCGGGAAGATGCCGGCCTTGATCGGCGCGAGCGCCGGATGGAAACCGAGCACCGTGCGGCCTTCCGTCTCGCCCGGGACGGACTCCTCGCGCAGTGCGTTGACCATGATCGCCAGCGTCACACGGTCGGCGCCCACCGAGGTCTCGATCACGTAGGGCAGGTAGCGCTTGTTGGCGACCTGGTCGACGTATTCGAGCTTCTTGGATGAGAACTGCTGATGCTGCGAGAGATCGAAGTCGGAGCGGTTGTGTACGCCCTCGATCTCCTGGAAGCCCAGCGTCCCGCCGAAGTCGAAGTTGATGTCGAACGCCGCGCGCGCGTAGTGCGCGAGCTCCTTTTCCGTGTGCTGATGGAACTCGAGGCGGTCGCGGTCGAGCCCGAGCGAGAGGTGCCAGTCGAGACGCGCCTGCTTCCAGCGCTCGAAGTGCTCCATGTCGGTGCCCGGCTCGACGAAGTACTGCATCTCCATCTGCTCGAACTCACGCGTCCGGAACGTGAAGTTGCCGGGAGTGATCTCGTTGCGGAACGCCTTGCCGATCTGCGCGATGCCGAACGGCACCTTCTGACGCGTCGCCTGCTGCACGTTGAGGAAGTTCACGAAGATGCCCTGCGCGGTCTCCGGGCGCAGATACACCACGGCCGCCGAGTCCTCCACAGGGCCCATGAACGTTTTGAACATCAGGTTGAACTGCCGCGGCTCGGTGAGCTGGCAGTCCGTATGCTCCCCGGGCCGCTTGCTCGGCTTCCGCGCACACTGGGCGTCGGCGAGCTTGTCGGCGCGGAAACGCGCCTTGCAGGCCTTGCAGTCGACGAGCGGGTCGGAGAACCCGGAGACGTGACCCGAGGCCTCCCACACGCGCGGATGCATGAGGATCGCGGCGTCGAGTCCCTCGACGTCATCGCGCTCGCGCACCATCGCGTTCCACCAACGCGCCTTCACGTTGTTCTTGAGCTCGACTCCGAGTGGGCCGTAGTCCCACACGGAGCCCGTACCCCCGTAGATCTCGGAGGATTGGAAGATGAAGCCGCGCCGTTTGGAGAGGCTGACGAGCGATTCAAGGACGTCTGGACGCATGACCGGCGGGTGGGGTTCGGGAACCACGGAAAATAACACGCGGGCGGATGCTTGATGAGTTCAGCTCTGCCGGGGTTCGGGTAGGCTTCGGGTGACTACGATGCGGGATGGGTGCACCACAGAGTGCCCAGAGGGCACAGAGAACGGCGGAGAACTGCCACTGCGTGACCACAGGGGCGAAGGGGACACAGGGAGCGCAGGGACTCACCGCTGGCGGGTGCCGACTCTGCGGCGGAGCCCGTACCACAAACGCTAAGGGGGCCCGGCGGCGAGTACTCTCGCTCCTAGCCCCCCTCGGCTCCTCACTCGAATCCGCCCTCGTCCACACCTCGGTTGCAGTTCCCCCAAGAAGTTGCCGTTGCAGT
Source organism: Gemmatimonadaceae bacterium (assembly GCA_046153705.1). Lineage (GTDB taxonomy): Bacteria > Gemmatimonadota > Gemmatimonadetes > Gemmatimonadales > Gemmatimonadaceae > Pseudogemmatithrix. The sequence goes on along the minus strand of JBJXGK010000028.1, from coordinate 9,942 downwards.
GGCCGTTGCAGTCACCCAACCGTGACAGTTCCCTGTGTCCCCTGTGCCCCTGTGTTCTGCAGTGGCGGTGACAGTTCTCGGTGCCCTCTGTGCCCTCTGTGGTGAACGCCGTTGCAGGAGCCCCGAAGCAAGACTATCCCCTCCGCAGTCCCCGCCCCGCCACCGACATCGCGATCAACGCCCCGTGCCCCCTACCGTTCTCGATGAAGACCTTGTTCGCGTCGAACCCCGACGACAACACCCCCGCGACGTACACCCCGGGCACGTTGGTCTCCATCGTCGCGTGATCGTGGGTGGGTACGCCGGTCTCCGCATCGATCTCCACACCAAGCGCCGCGAGCAGATCATTGTTCGGTGTGAAGCCCGTCATCAGGAAGACATGCTGCGCCGGCAGGATGCCCGGTCCATCCGAGCCCTCGAGATGCACGCGGCCCGCCTCGATCGCGGTGAGCCGCGTATTCCATCGCACCTGGATGCTGCCGTCCTTGATGCGGTTCAGGAGATCGGGCAGCACCCAAGGCTTGATGTTCTTGTCGAACGTCGGCCCGAAGTGCACCAGGGTCACCCGCGCGCCGCAGCGCCACAGGTCCAAGGCTGCCTCCGCCGCTGAGTTGCCGGCGCCCACCACCACGGCATCACGCTGGAACGCCTCGTGCCCTTCGCGATACAAGTGCGACACGTGCGGCAGACGCTCACCCGGCACACGCAGCAAGTTGGGCGAGCCGAAGTACCCAGTGGCGACCACTACCGCGCGCGCGACCGTCTCCACCACGTCGCCGCCCTGCGGCCGCGAGTGCACCACGAACGCCTCGCGACGACGCCAGACCTTGTCGACCGGCTCGTACTGCCGCACATCGAGCCCGAAGTGTGTGACGACCGTACGGTAGTACGCGAGCGCATCGCGGCGCGACGGTTTCTCACTCGCGAGCGGGAACGGCAACCCGGCGATCGCGATCTTCTCCGCGGTGGAGAAGAAGTTCATGTACAGCGGATACGCGGCGATGGAACTCGTCACGCACCCTTGATCGAACGAGACCACCGGAAGTCCGGCCTTCTGCAACGCGACCGCCGCGGCCAACCCGCAGGGGCCCGCGCCCACCACCACGACCGGCGGCCCGCTGCGCTTCGGCTCGGCGGCGACGAGGTCAGGGCCGCTGCGCGACTTCCCGCGCTTCACGTCGGCCATCGCGGCCTCAGGACGTCAGACCGATGATCTGATCGCGCCGCGTACCCACCGACACGTATTGCGCGGGACACTCGACCAGTTCCTGCATCCGATCGAGATACTTGCGCGCGGCCGTCGGTAGTGCGGAGAGCGTGCGGGCGTCGGCGGTCGAGGACTTCCAGCCGTCGAACCACTCGTACACGGGCTCGATGCCCTCGAGGTCGGCGAGGTCGCCCGGGAACTCGGTCATCACCTCACCCCCGATCCGGTATCCGGTGCAGAGTCCGATCGTCTCGAGGGTGTCCAACACGTCGAGCTTGGTCACGGCGAGGCCGGTGAGGCCATTCACGCGCACCGCGTAGCGCACCACCACGGCGTCGAACCAGCCGCAGCGTCGCGGGCGACCCGTGGTCGCGCCGAACTCGTTGCCCAGCGCACGCACGTGCTCGCTCATCTGCACATCGAACTCGGTGGGCATGGGGCCGGCGCCCACACGCGTCGTGTAGGCCTTCACCACACCCAGCGCCGCATCGATCGTCCGCGGACCGATGCCCACGCCGATCGCGGCGCCGCCAGCGGTGGTGCTCGACGAGGTCACGAACGGATAGGTCCCATGGTCGATGTCGAGCAACGAACCCTGCGCACCCTCGAGCAGGATCGCCGCGCCCTGCTTCTGCGCGCGCGACACCGCGAGCCCCACATCCTCCGCCACCGCGAGCAGCCGCGGCGCGATCTTCTCCAACTGGGCGAGTGTGAACGCTGCGTCCGCGCGCTTGTTGGAGCCGAAGCCTGCGAGGATGTGGTTCGCGTGGTCGGTACCGCGCTCGACGAGCGCCTTGAGCCGCGCTGGATGCCGGAGGTCCAGTACGCGGATGCCGCGGCGCGCGACCTTGTCCTCGTACGCCGGTCCGATGCCCCGCCCCGTCGTCCCGATCGCCTTGCTCGCCGCGCTCTCCTTGTCGACGAGCTTGTGATACGGCATCACCAGGTGCGCACGGTCGGAGAGGTAGAGCCGACCCTCCACGTCCACGCCGTTCGCCACCAGCGCATCGACTTCCTCGAACACGCTCTCCGGATCGAGTACCACGCCGTTGCCGATCGCGCAGCGCACGCCCTTGTGCAGGATACCGCTCGGCACCTGATGCAGGACCGTGGACTCGTCACCCACATGCACGGTGTGGCCGGCGTTGGCACCTCCTTGGTAGCGCACCACCCAGTCGGCGCGCTCGGCGAGGACATCGACGAGTTTGCCCTTGCCCTCGTCTCCCCACTGCGCGCCGACGATGACGATGGTGCGGGTCTTGGCGTCGAACATGGGGAAGGCTCCTTCGGGCGGATCGTGGATGGACACAAAAAAACGCCCCGGCAGTCGGGGCGTTGGGATAATCTACGTATTGGGTCGGGCGAGGGCAACGCGGGACAGGCGGCCGAGTCGTCCACCCGCAGCCGGCAGCGCCGGGACAACGCGGGAACGGGTACATGTGTCTCAACCTGAAATGACTCCCATTCGACTCAAGGTCTTCGGTGCCAGCGGCTCGCGTGCGCACGCCATCGAGATGCTCCTTTGCGCGGGTCTCGCGGTCGCGCCGCTGGTCACGCCGGCGGTCGCGCCCCTCCGCGCGCAGCTCCCCGACGCGACGAGCATCGCAGCGCCGCCCCTCGACACCGCTGGCCTCGCGCGCAGCATCGAGCGCGCCCGCGAGGCGCTGCTCGACCTCGGTGCGCTGTGGAAGATCGACGGCCGCGAGGTCGACTGGATCTTCACCGACGGGCGCACCCATCTCGCCACGCAGCGCCGCGCCGGACGAGATTCGCTCGCGCCGATCTTCCTGCCCGCGAGCACAACCATCGCCAACACCGCGGTGGACGTCGACGGGCGTCGCTGGGCCATGGTCGTGCTGCCGCTCAGCGGCTCGGAAGCGAGTCGCGTCCGCCTCCTCGTCCACGAAGCCATCCACACCTTCCAGCCGGAGCAGCTGCCGCGCCCGGGCAACACGGAGGCCGGCGAAGGAGGCGACTTGCTCGACGGCGAGGCCGGTCGCACGTGGCTCTTCCTCGAGCTGCGCGCACTCGCCACCGCGATCACGAGTACCGGCGACGCGCGTCGTGCCGCGGCGCGTGACGCACTCCTGTTCCGTGCACGCCGCGATTCAATCGCAGCACCGGCCGAGCGCTCGCGACTCGACAACCTCGACGTGGTCGAGGGCATTCCCGAGTACAGCGCATGGCGACTGAGCGGCAGCAGTGCGAATTCGCTCGCCGCCGACCTCCGTCGCACGTCCGAGCTGCCGATCAGCTGGGTGCGCGCGGTCGGCTACTGGACCGGACCGGCGTACGGGTTCCTGCTCGATCAGCTCGCCGGCAACGCGTGGCGCGATGCGCAACTCCAGGGCGCCCGCCTCCCCACGATCCTCGCGACGGTGCTGGGCTCGACGCCGTTCACGACGCAGCTCGATGCGCGGGCACGGCTCTACGGCGGCGAGTCGATTCGCCGCGCCGAACGCGCGCGCGTGGTGCGCCGCACACAGGTGATCGATTCTCTCCGCACACGATTCGTCACCGGGCCGGTACTGCGACTGATCCCGGGTGCGCTGCAGATCTCGTTCGACCCCAACGGCCAGACGCCGCTCGCCGCCGACGGCACGGTGATGATGAACTTCCGTTGGGCAGGAAAGGACAGTGCGGAACTGGCCGCGCCCGCTGGCGCGCTCGTGAGTCCTACCTGGGACTACCTCCAGGTCCCCCTCGGCGCTGCGGAGTTCGTGCCAGGGCCGCTGGAGCAGTCGCGGGTCGTCGAAGGCGACGGGTGGCGGCTCACGTTGCCCGCTGGGTGGCGCGTGACGCGTGTGGGACGACGCGTGGAGCTCCGTCCACCGTCGTGAACGCGGGCGAAGGCGCGACATCGCGCATTCGCCACTGACCGTTCAGCCCAGTGCGGCGACCATCTCCGCGTGACCGGCCGCGTCGAGCGGCAGCAGCGGAGACCGTGGCACGCCACCGACGCGCCCCACCTTGTCGAGCGCCGCCTTCACGCCCGGCACGCCGAGTTTGGCGACGATCACGTTCGCCATCGGGGTGAGCACGGTCTGCGAAGCGGCAGCACGGGCCGTATCGCCGGCGTGGTGCGCTGCGAACACTTCGAGCGCCTTGGCGGCCGCGAACAGCGACACGGCGAGGATCCCACCACGCGCGCCCGCCTGCAGCCCCGCGTGCAGTCCCGCGCCGCTGCCCGTGATCACCGAGAACGTCGACGACTGCGCCCCGATGAACCCGCTGAGCATCGTGAGGTCACCGGAGCTGTCCTTGATGCCGATCACGTTCTCATGCGACGCGAGCTCGGCCACGAGATCCGCGGCGAGCGCGAAGTGCATGTACTTGGGGATGTTGTAGAGGATCACCGGCAGTGGCGACGCATCCGCAACGCGGCGATAGTGATTGACCAGGTTCGCGCGTGCCATCGCATTGGAGTAGTAGTGCGGTGCGACCACGAGCACCGCATCCGCCTCCGCCTTCGTCGCCTTCTTGCAGCGTTCGACGCACAGGCGCGTGGACTCCGCGCCGGTGCCGATGATCAACCAGCGGTCGCGCGGCACCACTTCGCGCGCAGCGGCCGCGAGCCTGGAGCGCTCGTCCTCGTCGAGGAGCGCGGCCTCGCCGGTGGACCCGCCGACGACGATGCCGTGCAGCCCGTCGGCGATGTGCGCCGCGAGATTGCGCTGGAAACCGACGACATCGAGGTCCTCAGTCGACGCGACGAACGGGGTCGTGACGGGAGCGAAGATGCCGGTGAGTGCGCGGGTCATCCGTTCAGGAACTCCATGCCTGCACCGAATCCGCCGGTGATCGGCTCAGGGGCGGCCGGGGGAGTGTCCACTGCGCGCTGCGTCCCGCTCGCCGTGGACGGACGCTTGAACGTCTGCATCTTCAGCTGGAAGTCCGATGGGCGAGTGCTCGCGGCCAGGGCTACCGCGTACTCCACCGTGCCGTTGGTCACGAGTTCCTCGAGATGCTGGTCGAAGGTCTGCATCCCGTACTGCTCGCGGCCGTCGGCGATGAACTCGCGGATCTCCCCCACGCGATCACGGTCGAGCATGAGCTCGCGGATGGTGGGCGTGACGATCATGATCTCCAGCGCGGCCACGCGACCCTTGCCGTCGGCGCGCGGGAGCAGGCGCTGCGAGATCACGGCGTAGAGCGACTCGGCGAGACGCACGCGCACCACGTCCTGCTCCTCGGGCGGGAACATCGCGATGATGCGCAGGACCGTGCTCTGCGCATCGGGCGTGTGAACCGTCGAGATGAGCAGGTGGCCCGTCTCGGCCGCCTTCATCGCGGTATCGATCGTCTCCGCGTCACGCATCTCGCCGATGAGCACCACGTCCGGGTCCTGACGCAGCGCGGCGCGCAAGCCCATGCGGAAGCTCTCGGTATCGACGCCGATCTCGCGCTGCGTGATGGAGCTCTGCAGGTCACGATGCAGGAACTCGATCGGGTTCTCGAGCGTGACGATGTGCTTGTTGAGATGCTGGTTGATGTGGTTCAGCATCGCCGCCATCGTCGTGCTCTTGCCGGAGCCCGTGACACCGGTGACGAGCACCATGCCGCGCTCGGCGTCGGCGATCGACTTGAGCACCTGCGGCACGTTGAGCTTGTCGAAGCTCGGCACCTCGAACGGGATCACGCGCATCACGATCATGAAGCTCGATCGCTGCCGCAGGATGTTCACGCGGAAGCGGCCGATGCCTGGCGCACCCCACGAGCAGTCGTAGTCCTGCAGCTTGTCGATCCGCGCGCGGTCGTCCTCGTTGGCGATCAGCCGCAGCGCGATCGAGCGCGTCTGGTCCGGCGTGAGCGCCTGCTTGGTGAGCGGCACGAGTTTGCCGTCGATGCGGGCACGGAACACGTCACCCGCCTTGATGTGCAGGTCGGACGCGCCGCGATCCACCGCTGCCTTGATGATCTTCTCCATCGCTGCCGATCCCGTCTCAGGTTCCGCCATCGGTCCGACGCGTCGGCGACGCATTCGGGTCTACCACAGGATGATCGCCCGTGTGCTCCCGCGTCGGCAGCCCCCGCCGATCGGTCGCCCGCCGCCCACCGGCGCGATGGTCGCCATCCCGTCCAGCCTGCGCCCTCGGCTGCGCGAACGCGATCACCGCGTCCTGCGACGCCTGTTGCGCCTCGTTCAAGTATCGACGCTCCACCCAGCCCAGCCCAACGAGGACGATCATCACGGTCACGGTGGAACCGAGCGCCTCGACGAAGTAGCCCGCGCCGATGGTCAGGCCGAGTGCGGCCACCACCCAGATCGTCGCCGCCGACGTGAGGCCGGTGATCTGGCCCCGCGTATGGAGGATCGTCCCCGCGCCAAGGAACCCGATGCCCGTGACGACCTGCGCCGCGATGCGCCCCGGGTCGCCGCCGTGCAGCGCCGCGAGGTTCATCGACAGGTCCATCAGCAAGGCCGAGCCCACGCAGATCAGGATATTGGTCCGCAGGCCTGCCGGCTTGCCCTTGAGTTCGCGCTCCAAGCCGATGCCGCCGCCAATGAGAATCGCGGCGATCAGTTTCGCGGCTAAATCCAGTCTGAAGGCATCAACGATGAGCTCGTTCATGCCGAGGCTCCGATCGACGCCGATGCCCGGGCATCGAGCCCCATCGCGTCGCGCACGTGAGCGATAGTCGTACGCGCCACCGCGCGCGCGCGACGGCCGCCGTCGGCGATCAGGTCATCGACCATCGCCGGCTTCGCCTGCAGCTCGGCCGCACGTGACTGGATCGGCACCAACTCCGCCGCGATGTTCTCGTGCAGCACCTTCTTGCACTCGATGCAACCCCAGCCGGCGCCGCGGCAGTTGGTCTCCACCTGCGCGACCGTCTCCGGCGGAGAGAACGCCTTGTGCAACGGATAGATCACCGGACACTTCTCTGGTTCACCCGGGTCGGTCTTCCGTTGGCGCGCGGGGTCGGTGACCACCGGGCGCAGCTTCTCCCAAATCGCTTCAGGCGACTCGAGCAAGCCGATGGTGTTGCCGATCGACTTGGACATCTTCGCCTGGCCATCGAGTCCGGCGATCCGCCGTGTGGGCGTGAGCTTGGGCTGCGGCTCCGGGAAATACGGCGCATCGGGTGAGAAGCGCGCGTTCCAGTTGCGCGCGACCACTCGCGAGAGCTCGAGATGCTGCACCTGGTCCTCGCCCACCGGCACCGTGTCGGCCAGGTAAAGGAGGATGTCCGCCGCCTGCAGCACCGGATAGTTGAGCAGCCCCGCCATCACCTGCTCGGAACGGCCGGCCTTGTCCTTGAACTGCACCTGCCGCTCGAGTTCGCCGAGCGGCGTGATGGTGTTGAAGATCCAGGCGAGTTCCGTGTGCTCAGGCACGTCGGACTGCACGAACACGACGCACTTCGCAGGATCGAGACCCGACGCAATGAGCGAAACGGCCATCTCGCGGGTGCGGCGACGGAGCTCTGCCGGCTCGAATGCGATGGTGATGGCGTGATAGTTTACGATGCAGAAGAACGACTCGTGCACATGCTGCAGCGCGACCCAGTTCTTGACCGCCCCCAGGTAGTTGCCGATATGGAGCTCACCCGAGGGCTGGATCCCGCTGAATGTCCGTGGCATCACTCGAAGTTATGGAGCATACGATGGGCTATCAACCGGAGCGACAGGAACTGCTGCTCCTTGTGGCGGAGGCGGCGCGAGAGGCGGCCGCGGTGATCCGCGACGCTGCCCCTCGCCGCCGGACGATCGATTGGCAGTCGAAAGGGGTCACGGACTTCGTCAGCGAGGTCGATCTGGCCGCCGAGGCGCGCATCTTGAAGGTGCTGACCAGGGCGCTTCCCCAGGCGACCGTGCTGGCCGAGGAGTCGGCGGCCGACACGCCGCCCGAGAAGGTCGCTTCGGGATTGGCGTTGGTGATCGACCCCCTCGACGGCACGACGAACTTCCTGCACGGCTACCCGGAGTACGCCGTCTCGATCGCCGTGCTGAGCGACGGCGAGCCGGTCGCGGCCGTGGTGTACGATGTCCCCGGCGATGAGGTCTTCACCGCGACGGCGGGCGGTGGCGCACACCTCAATGGCAGCCCGATCCGTGTCTCGACCATCACCGAGCCCACGCGAGCGCTCATCGGCACGGGATTCCCCTTCAAGGACCCGGCCGAGATCCCGGCGTACCAGGAGCGCATGTCTCGGGTGATGGCGCAGGTCTCCGGCGTGCGCCGTCCGGGTGCAGCGAGCATCGACTTGGCGAGCGTCGCCGCCGGCCGATTCGATGCGTTCTGGGAGCACATGCTCTCACCCTGGGATTTCGCGGCCGGGATGCTGCTGGTGCGTGAGGCCGGTGGGGAGGTCACGGATCTGCGCGGGGGGCATCTGCGGGCCGTGGGGCCCTCCGGGGTGTTGGCGGGCAATCCCGTGATGCGGGGGTGGCTGGGGAAGGTTGTGGGGTGAGGCAGGGATCGAAACTGCTTTCGCCACAGAGGGCACAGAGGGCGCAGAGAACTGCAAAGAGGGGCGGAGGAACTGCTTTCAACATGGGGACACAGGGGGCACAGGGGGCACAGGGGAACACAGGGATGAAGCGTGCCTGAGGACTCGCGTGGCTTCTCGATCGGTCCTTCTTTGTTTCTTTCGTCTTCGCACTCCAGATGGTCTCACCTTTCCCGATTCTGTGAGGCCCGCTGTGCCCTCTCTGACCTCTGTGATAACCGCCGTCCCCCGCCCCGCAGTAAATTCCGCTGGAATCTGCCCTCCCCCTTCTGCCATCCAGCATCATGTCCCTGATCGAGTGCGTCCCGAACTTCTCCGAAGGCCGCCGCCCCGAAGTCATCGCGGCCATCCGTGACGCCATCGCCGCCGTCGAGGGCGTCGTCATCCTCGACGTCTCCAGCGACCCTTCGCACAATCGGACCGTCGTCACGTTCGTCGCGCCCGTCGCCACGGCCTCCGCTGCGGCGTTCGCGGGCATCAAGAAGGCCAGCGAACTGATCGATCTGAATCACCACAGCGGCGAACACCCGCGCATCGGTGCCACCGACGTCTGCCCCTTCATCCCGCTCGAAGGCGCGTCGATGGAAGACTGCATCGTCCTCGCGCGCACCACCGGCGAGCGCGTCGGCAAGGAACTGGGCATCCCGGTGTTCCTCTATGAGCGCGCGGCGCTGCGCCCCGATCGCATCAACCTCGCCGATATCCGTCGCGGCGAGTTCGAACTCGCCAAGACCGAGATCGGCAGCAATCCCAATCGTGTCCCCGACTTCGGGCCCAACAAGATCCACACGACTGCAGGCGCCACCGTGATCGGCGCACGCCCGTTCCTCGTCGCCTTCAACGTCTACCTCGGCGGCAGGGAGAATCTCCAGGTCGCGAAGAACGTCGCGAAGGCCGTGCGCGGTTCCTCCGGCGGCCTCAAGGGAGTGAAGGGTTTGGGTCTCGAGGTCGATGGCCAGGCGCAGGTCTCGATGAACCTCGTCGATCTCGACGCCACCCCGCTGCATCGCGCGTACGAGATGGTGAAGATGGAAGCCGAGGCGCAGGGCGTCACGCCGACGTGGAGCGAGATCGTCGGGCTCGTGCCGGAGCGCTCACTCTTCGAAGCCGCCGCGCGGCATCTCCGCGGGCGCACCTACACTCCCGAGCTCGGGCTCGAGCGGCAGGTACGCAAAGCCGCGTCCGGCGGTGAATCGCTCAACGGCTTCGTCGCCGATGTCGCGTCGTCGGCACCGGTGCCGGGCGGCGGTTCCGTCGTCGCGCACGTCGGCTCACTCGGT
>JBJXGK010000010.1:0-14090 GCA_046153705.1 Gemmatimonadaceae bacterium | reverse complement strand
ATGGGCAGACCTTACGCTCGAACGAGCGCCGGAGCAAGTTGGATGTCGTATGCCCCGACCGATCAATCCCGACTTCGCGCGACTGCTGCAGCGGAAGGAGGCGCCGCTCATCGCCCTCTTCACCGATCTGCGCGCGTTCATGCTCGAACTCGCTCCGGAGAGCAACGAACTGCTCTATCACACGCATGCGCTGACCACGGTATTCTCGCTCACGGACAAGCTGTCCGACGCGTTCTGCATGTTGCCGATCTACACGAACCACGTGAACCTCGGCTTCAACAAAGGCACCCAGCTCCCTGATCCGCACGGGTTGCTGACCGGGACCGGGACGCTCATCCGCCATGTGCCGGTCGTGGCGCCCAAGGACTACCGCAATGCGCGGGTCCGCGCCCTGGTGACGGCGGCGATGCGGCATGCGGCCGACGATCTCGAGTCGCCGACGAAGGTACGCGGGCGCACGATCTCCAAGATCAAGGCGTGATGGCGGAATCGCGACGAAAGTTGACGACGTCGCGATAGCTTACCTGACTCGAGTTCCCTAGACTCGTGGGCAGCGTGCGAACTCCGCCGCGCAGTGCGCATCCCGCGCCCTCCCCACCGACCTTCCGCCGAGCATCCGTCATGCCGAACGATGACGCATCTGATCGAGCGCTCGTGAGGGGAGTGGGCGATCGGTTCGTCACGAACCGAATCCCCACCCCCCCGTGTCGAGGGTAGATTACGCCGATTGCTGGGACTCACCCCTCAACCGGCCTGTCGATGCTCCGCTCAGCCCTGCGCTCTGCGCTTGCCTTCACCGTCCTCGCTGCCCCCATCGCGCCGCTGTCTTCACAAGCGGCCCCAACGTGGTTGCGGTACCCGGCCATCTCGCCCGACGGGCAGTCGTTTGCCTTCACGTATCAGGGTGATCTCTGGCGCGTGCCAGTCACCGGCGGCGTCGCCACGCAGCTCACGCAACACGCGGCCCAGGACATGATGCCGGTGTGGAGTCCCGATGGCTCGCAGCTCGTCTTCGCGAGTGATCGCCACGGCAACTTCGATCTCTTCGCGATGCCCTCGGCCGGCGGCGAAGCCAAGCGCTTGACCTTCCACTCCGCCGACGAGTTCCCGTACAGCTTCGCCCCCGGCGGACGCACGGTGGTGTTCGGTGGCGCGCGGATGGACGCTGCCTCGAACCGGCAGTATCCGACCGGGTCGCAACCGGAGCTCTATCAAGTGCCGGTGGCCGGTGGTCGTCCCGTGCAGATCATCACGACGTCCGCCGAAGACGCACGGTACAGCGCGGATGGGCGCTTCATGGTCTACCACGATCGCAAAGGCGGCGAGAACCAGTGGCGCAAACACCATACGTCCGCGATCGCTCGCGACATCTGGGTGATGGACACGCGTGCCGGCACACATCGCAAGGTCACGACGTTCGCGGGTGAGGACCGCACGCCGATCCTCGCCGACAACGACCGCGCCCTCTACTACCTATCGGAAGAGAGCGGCACGTTCAACGTGCATAAGCGCAACATCGACGGCTCAGGTGCGCAGCAGCTCACGCGCTACCGCGGCATCCCGGTGCGCTTCCTGTCGATGAGCAACACCGGCACCCTCGCGTTCGGACACGACGGGCAGCTCTTCACCATGCGCGCCGGCGGACAGCCGCAGCGGGTGGACGTCACCCTACGGGTCGACTCCAAGGTGAACGATACACGCGTCGTGGCGGTGACCGGCGGCGCGAGTGCCATGGAACTGGCACCGAGCGGCAAGGAAGTCGCCTTCATCTTCCGCGGTGATGTGTTCGTCACGTCTGTGGAGGGTGGAGTCACCAAGCAGCTCACGCGCACGGCTGCGGTCGAGACCGGCCTCTCGTTCTCACCGGACGGCAAGTCGATCGCCTACGCCTCCGAGCGCGACGGGCGCTGGAGCATCTATGAAGTGCGCCGCACGCGCGAGGCGGAGCCGTACTTCTATGCGTCGACGGTGGTCCGCGAGACACCGCTGGTGGTGAACGACAAGCAGAACTACCAGCCCTCCTACTCGCCTGATGGCAAGGAGCTGGCCTACATCGAGGACCGCACGACGCTGCGTGTGCGGACCATCGACGGTGGAACCACACGCACACTCGCCGACAGCCGGCACATCTTCGCGACCGGGCCCAATGTCGATTTCCAGTGGAGCCCGGACGGCAAGTGGATGCTGTTCGACTATTCGGTACCCGGCAACGCGCCTGGCGAGATCGGCCTTGTGGCCACCGATGGCCGCGGCCAGGTCATCAATCTGACGGAAAGCGGTTTCAACGATGGCGGTGGGCGATGGATCCTCGAAGGCCAGGCGATGCTCTGGTTCTCCAACCGCGATGGCCTCAAGGCGGTCGCGCAGACGGGCGGCGGACAGAGCGACGTGTACGGCATGTTCTTCACTCAGGGCGCCTGGGACCGCTTCCGCCTCACCAAGGAAGAACTCGCGCTGGTGAAGGAGGCCGAGGCGAAGGCGCCGAAGCCAAAGCTCGATAGCGCCGCGGCGGCTGCGGCGGCGGCCAAGCCCAAGGTGGTGGAGCTCGAGCTCGCGAACCTCGAAGAGCGCAAGGCGCGGCTGACCATCCACTCGTCCTCGCTCGGTGATGCGCTCGTGAGCAAGGACGGCGAGTCGCTCTACTACCTCGCGCGCTTCGAGCGCGGCTTCAACCTCTGGACCACCAATCTTCGCACGCGCGAGACCAAGCAGCTCGTCGGGCTCGACGCCGGCGGCGGCTCCATGGCCTGGGACAAGGAGCAGAAGTCGATCTTCCTGCTCGCCAACGGCTCCATCTCCAAGATCGACCCCGCCAGTGGAAAGCGGGACATGGTGGGCATCCGCGGTGAGATGATCGTCGACGCCGCGTCCGAACGCGCCGAAGCTTTCGATCACGTGTGGCGCAAGACGCGCGACACGTACTACACCGCCGGCTACCACGGCATCGATTGGCAGGCGATCCGTCCGGTCTACGCGAAGTACCTGCCACACATCGGGAACGATTTCGAGTTCGCGGAGATGCTGGCTGAGATGCTTGGCGAACTGAACGTGAGCCACAGCGGCGCACGGTGGGCGGCGAGCGGGGCGGAGAACGACGCCACCGCGTCACTCGGCGCGATGTTCGACCCCACGTGGGCGGCAGCGGGCGCCAAGATCGATGAAGTGCTGCCCAACGGGCCGCTGGCCATGGCCGGCATGAATGTCGTGGCGGGCACGATCATCGAGTCGATCGATGGCGAGGCCATCACGCCCGCGACCGACATCGCGCAGTTGCTCAACCGCAAGTCCGGCAAGAACGTCTTGCTCGAGCTCTCCCTCAACGGTACGCGCCGCGAGATCGTGGTGAAGCCGGTGACGCTCGGCGACGAAGGACGACTGCTCTACGCCCGCTGGGTGAAGCGCAACCGCGACGAGGTCGAGCGCGCGAGCGCAGGGAAGCTCGGCTACATCCATATCCCGGGCATGAACGACGGCGCCATGCGCACCACGTTCGAAGAAGTGCTCGGCAAGTACACCATGAAAGAAGCGCTGGTGGTCGACACACGGTTCAACGGTGGGGGCGACCTCGTGGCCGACCTTGCGATGTTCCTCAGCGGCAAACGGTTCTTCGACTACACCGTGGACAACCGCAGCACGGGCTTCGAGCCGAACTTCCGCTGGACCAAGCCGAGCATCTCACTGGCGAACGAGGCGAACTACTCCGACGGTCATTGCTATGCGTATGCGTACAAGGACCTCAAGATCGGCCAGCTCGTCGGAATGCCGGTGCCGGGCACCTGCACCTTCGCCGGGTGGGAGGGACTGCAGGGCGGCATCCGCTGGGGCGTGCCAGGGATGGGCGTGAAGGACGCCACAACCGGCAAGTACCTGGAGAACCTTCAGACTGAACCCGACATCCTCGTGATGAATGAGTATGACAAGGTGAACAAGGGGCAGGATCAGCAGTTGGCGACGGCGATCGAGGCGCTGCTGCGGACGATCCGTCGCTGACCTGAGGCGGCAATCGGTGACGAGCATCGGCCGCCGTGGCTGAGCCGCTCAAGAACCAGTTCGGGGCGCCGGTGGTCCGGCGCCTCGGCGAAGAGATCGCGTCGGTGTATCGCGAATTCGATCGCAAGGCGTTCGAGCGCGAGGCACTGGCCGGATTCGAGGCCATGGAGTTGCTCGACCGCGGTCGTCACCTTGGCCGCGTGCTCGCGGCACATCTGCCCGCGGAGTTCCCGAAGGCGGTCGACGTGCTCCTCGCGACGCTCCCGGAGCACAAAGCCCCTGCCGGCGGAATGAGTTCGTTCTTCTACCTGCCGCACATGGAGTTCGTGCGGCAGTTCGGCGTGGCGCACTTCGAAGCCTCGATGCGCGCGCTGCACGCGTTCACGCAGGTCTTCACGGGAGAGTTCGCCCTGCGTCCGTTCCTGGAACAGCACGAAGCCCGTACGCTCAAGCAACTGCACGCATGGACGCGTGATCCGAGCGAACACGTACGGCGACTCGTTTCCGAGGGCACGCGAGCACGGTTGCCCTGGGCGCCGCGGCTCAGGTCGTTCGAGAAGGATCCGACGCCGGTGATTGCGCTGCTCGAGAAACTGAAGGACGATCCCGAACTCTATGTCCGCCGATCGGTCGCGAACAATCTCAACGACATCGGCAAGGACCACCCGAAGCGCCTCATCGCCCTCGCGGCGGCGTGGATGAAGGACGCGAGCGCCGAGCGCGAGTGGATCGTGCGACACGCGCTGCGCTCATCGGTGAAGCAGGGTGACACGGCCGCGCTCAAGGTGCTCGGATTCGGGAGGAAGTCAGCGCTCAAGGTGGTGGAGCACAGCATCACGCCTGCCAAACCGACGATGGGCGGCAAGGTCGCGATCACGGCGACGCTGGAGAACCCGACGAAGAGGCCGCAGCAGGTGGTCGTGGACCTCGTGGTGCACTTCGTGAAGGCGAAGGGCGGCACGAGTGCGAAAGTATTCAAGTTCTCGAACGTCTCGTTGCGCGGTGGCGAGCGGATCACGTTGCGGAAGACGGTCTCGCTCGCCAATCTCACCACGCGCAGGCACTACCCGGGCGCACACCGCGTCGAGTTGCAACTCAACGGTGCAGTGCAGTCGCTCGGAAAGTTCACGCTGCTGCCGCGCGCCTAAGCCGAGGCGCGCAGCCCGGCAGCGAGGTCGCGCCAGAGATCGTCAGCCGACTCCAGCCCAACACTCAAGCGCAGCAGCCCAGGAGCGATGCCCGAATGCAGTCGGGCGTCGGCATCGACCACGCGATGGGTGAGCATCGACGGCGGCTGGATGAGCGTGTCGGTGGAGCCGAGGCTGACGGCAGGCGTGATGAGCGTGAGTGCGCCGATGAAACGCTGCAGCGCGGACGGTGCATCGCTCACGAGTTCGAAGCTGAGGATGCTGCCGGGGCCGGACATCTGCGTCGAGAGCAGGCCGCGCGGATCCTGCCCCGGCAACCCGGGATACCGCACCCGTGCCACCTGCGGATCCGCGGCGAGACGTTGCGCGAGGTCCTGCGCCGTGGACTGTGCACGCAGCACGCGCAGTTCCAGCGTGGGGAGACCACGCTGCAGCAGGTACGCACTCAATGGATGTGCGAGTGCGCCGGTCATCGCGCGCACATGCTTGATCTCTCGCAGCAGCGCGTGCGGGCCTGCGACCACTCCGGCGATCACATCGCCGTGCCCGCCGATGAACTTGGTCGCGCTGTGGAGCACGAGTGCCGCGCCAAGCGTGAGCGGGCGCTGCAACACCGGTGTTGCGAAGGTCGAGTCGACCATCACCGGAACCGCGCCCGCCTGGCGGACCACGTGCGCGATGTCGACCAACTCGAGTGTCGGGTTGGCCGGTGTCTCGATCACCACGAGGCCGGTCTCAGGAGTAATCGCCTCCGCGACGCGGTCCTGCGTGGTCCAGGTCACCGTGGTGCCGAGCAATCCACAGGCGAGCAGATGGTCGGCAGTACCGTAGATGGGACGGACGGCGACGACGTGTGATCCCCGTGACTTGGCCGCGAGAAGGACGGCCGTGAACGCCGCCATGCCCGAGCTGAACGTCGCCGAATCCTCAGCGTTCTCGAGTTCGGCGAAGGCCCGCTCGAACCGATCGACCGTGGGATTGAACAGCCGTGCGTACACGCCGGTGCCGATCGGGCGATCGCCGGCTCCCAAGCTGTCGAACGACCGCCCGGCCTCTTCGAGATCGGGTGTCGGGTAGGTGGTGCTCAGGTCGATCGGAGGCGCGTGGACGCCGAGCAGGCCGAAGTCCCGTCGGCCAGCGTGGACGGCTCGGGTGGCGAAGGACTCAGACATGGGGGCTCCGTGGCGGTGGACAGTTGTATATTCCGCTCAGAATCCCAAAGGAGCCAGAAATGCCGAATAATGTTCGGAGGAAGCCAGATCCGGCCGCGGTCGACCGAATAGATCACGCGATTCTCGCCCTTCTACAGAAGGATGCGCGGATTCTGAACAAGGTGCTCGCGGCCAAAGTCGGTCTGGCGCCCTCCAGCTGTCTCGCACGTGTGCGACGCCTGGAGGAGAGCGGCGCACTGCTCGGGTATCACGCCGAGGTCGATCCGCGCGTGTACGGCGTGACGCTGGAGGCGCTGATCGCGGTGCGGCTGGAGAAACACGCACGGCACGCGATCTCCGGGTTCGAGCAGCACGTGCTCACGTTGCCCGAGGTGCGCAACGTGCATCATCTCACCGGGGCGAACGACTACCTCGTGCACGTGGGAGTGCGCGACGCCGAACACCTGCGCGAGTTCGTGCTCACCGCGTTCTCAACGCGCAGCGAGGTAGCGCACCTGGAGACGTCGTTGATCTTCAGTCATCGGCGGAATCCGACGTTCGGCGTGCGGTTGGTCGGGCGTGGGGACCATTGAAACGGCTCGGGACGGCCCGCTCAGCCGTAGTTCGCCCCTGAGAAGACCAGATTCACCGCGATGATGAAGAACGGCCGGAACACGTAGTCGAACATCTGCCATGCCGCGAACAACCCCACGATGCCGAGGATCGGGGTGGACCAAATGAAGTCCTGGTACTTGGTCGTGGTGCCCTTGTCCATCAGCAGCGTGATGGCCGCACTGCCGTCGAGCGGCGGGAAGGGCAGCAGGTTGAAAACCATGAGCAGCAGGTTCATCGAGAAGAACACGCTGAGCAGCCGGCCCAGCGAGAGCCAGAGAACGCCGGCGTCGGAGCCCGCGATGTCGCCGAAGCGGATGGAGGACGGCGCATAGAACACGCCGGCGATCTCCCCACCGCGGAGCGCCACCGCTGCGATCACCGCCAGCAGCAGGTTCGCCCCCGGACCCGCCAACGCCATCCACGCGGCACGGCGCGGAAACGCCCGGGCCCACGCCACATTGTACGGCGCACTCGCGTACCCCATGGGCCAACCGGTCGCGAGTGCACTGAGCAACGGCAGGATCACCATGCCGAACGGTTCGCGCTTGATGTGCGGGCGTGGGTCGAGCGAGACCTGTCCACCCTCGTACGCCGTGCGGTCGCCACCCTTGAGGGCTGCCCACGCGTGGGCCGCCTCATGCAGCGTGGTCGAGAACAGGAACACGACGAAGAATGACAGCGCTTGCGAGACGTGTTCCATGACGGTCCAAAAGGTGTTAAGAGCGAGTCCCCATGACGATAACCGATTCACCGCTTAAGCTCCACCACATGCCGACCAACCGCCTCCGTCGTTCGACCGTCGCCGCGACACTCGCGCTCGCCGCCGTGCTCTCCGCCGCATCCGCGGAGCTCGCGGCGCAAGGTTCCGTGAACGCCGCGCTCAGGTGGCAGACCATCACGACGCCGCACTTCCGCATCCACTACGAACCCGGACTCGAGGCCTGGTCCACGTCACTCGCCGAGCGGATCGAGCAGATGCGCGAGATCGTCGCGCAGCGCGTCGGCTACGCGCCGAACGCGATCGTCGACATCATCGTAGAGGACCCGGTCAATCAACCCAATGGCTCCGCGTGGCCGTCGCTGCCCGTGCCGTCGATGCGCTTCTGGGCGACGCCGCCCGACCCAGGGTCGGTCATCGGACACCTCACGGATTGGGGTGGACTGCTCGGCATCCACGAGTTCGCGCACATCGCGCATCTCACACGGCCGTCGCGCAACACGCGTACGAATCTCCTCTGGAAGCTCTCCCCGGTGCCGCTCGGTCCGGTGGCGATCAAGTCGCCGGCGTGGGTGACCGAGGGATACGCCACGCTGATCGAAGGCGAGCTTACGGGCAGCGGACGCCCCAACGGCGTGGCGCGGCCGTCGATCATCCGACAGCTCGCACTCGAGGGCGCGTTGCCGAGTTATGGGATGCTCGACAACGCGGGGCCGTTCCTCGGCGGTACGATGCGCTACTTGGTGGGATCGGCGTACCTCGAATGGCTGCAGGCGCAGCGCGGCGACTCCGCCTTGGTGCACCTGTGGCGGCGCATGTCTGCGAGGCAGGACCGCACGTTCGATGCGGCGTTCGCCGGAGTGTTCGGCGATGCGCCGTGGGTACTCTACGGTCGCTTCGTCGCCGAGGTCACCGCGCAGGCTGTGGCGGCGAAGCAGGCGCTCGCGACGCAGGGCCTCGCGCAGGGCGGACTGCGGCAGCACCAGAACTGGTACGTCGGCGCGCCGGCGCTCTCACGCGATGGCGAGAAGATCGCTGTGCGCCTCTCAGCGCCGGGGCAGCCGACCCGCGTGGTCGTGATGGAAACCAAGCCGGTCAATGCGGACAGCAATCTCATCAGGGCGCGCATGCAGCTCCTCAAGCGAGACTCGCTCGACGTGCTGCCGATCGACGTGTATCCGTTCCCGCTCAAGCGGCTGGCGACGCTGATGCCGGTGGCAGGCGTCGGCTTCGACGCACCACGTTGGATCCCGGGGACGGACCAGTTGCTCGTGGTCCGCAGCTCACCGCTGAGCGACGGCCGCGCGCGCGCCGACGTCTACCGCTGGGACACCAAGACCGGCGCCGTGGACCGCGTCACGGAGCGCGCGGGTGTCCGCGAGGTCGATCCGCTGCCCGATGGGAAGTCGGCAGCAGCGGTGACGTGTGGGGCGGGTACGTGTGGATTGGTCATGGTCGATCTCGCGAGCGGTGCGCTGCGCACGTTGTACGCGGGCACGGTGGAGCATCCGCTCGCCGGCGCGCGCGTCTCGCCCGACGGCAAACGAGTGGCGACGTCGATCGCGCGCGCTGGGACCTGGCGAGCGGCGGTGGTGGAGATCGCCAGCGGCACGCTCACCGAAGTGGGACCGCGCGACGGACACTCACGCTGGGCACCGACGTGGGAAGGCGACAGCGACTTGCTCGTGGTGAGCGACGCGAGCGGGGCGGCGAACATCGAGCGCATCGCGCTCGCGGGCGACGCAGCGAACAGCACCCGCCAGATCACCCGCGTGACTGGTGCGGCGACGTCGCCGGACCGCGCGCCTGACGGTCGCGTGTGGTTCCTCGACCTTCATGCGCGCGGCTTCGACCTGCGTGCCATCGCACCGGACTCCATCGCGCCGCTGGCGACCACCCGAGCGTTGGTGGCGTCGATGGGTGCGGTGGCACCGCGTCGCGATACCACCAAGATGGTGCCGCTGGTCCCGCGCACCGCCGCCGCGCCGCGCGGCTATGGCGTGGGCGCACTCGCAGGGCGGCCCTTCTACTGGACCAACAACTCCACCGAAGGTTCGCTCGGCGGCCTCGCGTTGCAGCTCGGCGACCCGCTCGGGCGCTTGAGCGTGCTGGCTCGTGGCGGTGCGGCGCGTGGCGGTCTCATGCAGGGTGCCAACCTCGGCGTGGCGTGGCGGGGGACGCGGCCTGCGATCCTCGCAAGCGCCTTCGCGGTCGAGCAACGCCCCAGCGAGCAGTGGAGGCTCGGTGGGCTCGGCGTGTCGGCGTTCGATGTGCGCTACACGGGCGGCGTGATCGGCGCCGAGTTGCTGCGCTCCACGATGCATGGCGGGTCGCGCGCGGCGCTGCAGTGGAGCACCGGCAGGCTCGATCGGCCGGCGGGACTGATCGGGGTGGCGGACGGCGACCGGCAGCTCGCTGCGTTCGTCGTCGGCAGCAGCTATGTCTGGACGCCGGGTGGGTCTATGCGTCTGCGGAACAGCTTCGACGTGAACTACAGTCGCGGCACGACGCTCGGCGACGATTGGCAGCGCGTGGTCGGTCACTTGGTGTACGGTGTGACCGGGATCGGCGGCGACGGGCTGCAGATCGAGGCCACGGCCGGATGGGTGGACGACGACGCTCCCGTGTTCGAGCGGTTCACCGTCGGCGGTGCCGCTCCGGGACTCGTGGATGAGTCATTGCTCTCGCAGCGCATCATCCGGCCGGGCCTGCCGTTCGCGGTGGTGGGTGGGAGCAAGGTGCTCACCGCGCGCGCGAGCACCACCGGAGCGCTCCGCCTCTTCCACGAATGGTACGGTGTGGGATCGTACGACCTCGCAGCCGCGAACCGCGCGGCCGGCATCGTGGGGGACTTCGCGATCCCTTCAGTGGCCGCACTCCGCGTCCCGAACGGAAAGATCAGCGCGGGCGCGCTCTACTCGTTCGACGGGCCGTTCGCGAAGAAGTGGGGTGGTCACTTCAGCCTGACGATCTCCCCATGAGGGCACGCACGTGATCGATCTGCAGGCGGTACAACCAGCCGCCGAACAACGCGGCGAGCACGCTCAGCCCGATCAGTGACACCGACGCGTAGTAGATGGGATGCAGGCCGCGGGCGAGTTCGAGGACGCACGCGAGCACCGTGGAGGTGAGTACCATCCGCGGCCAGAGCGCCGACCAGGGTTCTTCGCGGCGTCCACGATACTCGCCGACGGCATAGCCCACCGCGGCGAACGCGGCGACGCGTTCCATCGCGCGGAAGATCTCGATCGTGGTCAGCCGGCTGGTGGTGTCGAAGAGCGCGAGTGTGCCGTGCAGCGGGACCAGTTCGAACGTGATCGGATGCAAGGCGCTCACAGCGAGATACGCCAGCGCGATCGGGATCACGCGGCGCAGCGCGACACGTTCGAATCGCCGCTCGACGACGGTATGGCGGCGCTGCATCACGCGTCCGAGCCAAGCGGCAGCGATGAAGACGACGGCCGCACCACCGATCAGGCGCCACTCCCGCACCATGCCGGGCACGAGTCCTACCAGCAGCCATACCGCGCCTGCGACAGCGAGGCTGCGGAGACGCGGTGCGGTCTCGGTGAGCCGTTCGGCGGCGAAGACGGTGCCGCCGACGACTCCCGCGATCGCGACGATCGGCAGCACGAGCCATGCGCGCTGGGGCCCCGTGCTTCCCAGGCCGATGAGCCACAGCACGGGGATGAGCAGATGGATGATGCCCATGAGCGGGTACTCGAGCGCGAGTCCACGCAGCGCGCCGACGCCATCGACCCGCGGTGCGAGTCGCTCGGCGAAGTAGGCACCCACGAGTGCGCCCGTCGTGTTGGCGGCGAGATCGAACAACGACGGGAAGCGCAGGGGCGTGAAGAGTTGCGTGGTCTCGATACCGAGACTCAGCCCGAAGCCTATGAGCGCGACGCGCCCCCACGGTACTGGCGTGCTGCGCGCCCGCGTGAGAGTGGGAACGAATCCGAACGGCAGGAACAACACGACGTTGAGGACGATGTCCTCGAGGCTCCACACCGACGAAAGGCCGTGCACCGGTGCGGAAGCGAACCGCAGCGGCGAGAGCGTGATGACGGTCGCCATGATCGCCAACTGCGCCATGATCGCACGCCCGAGGCGGCGGGCGGTGCGGTCAGCGGGGTGCGGCGGCGGTTGGGAGGCGGGGTGGGAAGAGATCACGGGCGCCTAACAATCTACCCGCTTCGCACGGCGTGCCGATCAACTCGCCCGCAGCGCCTCCGACGGATCGATGCGCGCCGCCCGAACCGCCGGCACCCAGCATGCTGCGACGCCGATGGCCGCCATGCCCAAGGCCACCGCTACGAGCGTGGCTGGGTCGGTCGGCGAGACGCCGAACAGCATGCCCTGGATCAGCTTCGACAGCAGGATCGACCCCCCGACGCCCAAGGCCAGGCCGAGTCCGACGAGGATGCCACCTTCGCGCAGGATCATGCCGAGCACCTGCCCGGGCGCCGCACCGAGGCTCATGCGGATGCCGATCTCGTTGGTCCGCGCGCTCACGCTGAAGGCCAGCACCGCCGCGATGCCGATCGCCGCGATGACGAGCGCCAGCAGCCCGAACGAACCGACGAGCAATGCGTTCAAGCGTCGCGGTCCAACGCTCTCGTCGCGGATGTCGTCGATGGTCATCACGTTCTCGATCGGCTGGTCAGGAGCGACGGAACGCACGATCGCACGCGCGGCGGGAGCCAACGCTGCCGCGTCGACGTCTGACCGGATCACCAGACCACCGGTCGGGAAATCGCCCTGGGCGAAGGGGACGAACACCACGGGAAGCGGTGCGCGGTCGAGACCACCGTCCTTGGTGTTGCCCACCACACCGACGATCGTGCGCCATTCATCGGAGACGCCGATGAACCGCAGCACATCTCCGGTCCAGCCCACACGACGGCCGATCGGATCGACCCCCGGGAAAAGCATGTCCGCGAGATGCTTGTTGAGCACGACGACCTTGCCGGCGTCCTTCACATCGGTGGTTGCGAAGTCGCGTCCGGCCAGGACGGGGATGCCTGAGGCGCGGAAGTACCCCGGGTCTGCCGTTCGGTATTCCGCATTGAGCGCCGGTTCACTCGGCGACACGGGACGCCCTTCGGCCTTGAGCGGCAGCTGGACCTGTCCCGCGCGTAGCGGCATCGTGTTGCCGACTCCCACGATGTCGATGCCCGGCAGCGCTGACAGCTCGCGCTGCATGGTCTCGTACTTCACGACCGCGGCGCGCGGATCGGTGAGGGTGGTGAAGTCGAGCGGGACTTCCATGGTGAGCACGTCGGCGGCGTTGAGGCCGGGATCGACCGCAGCGAGCTGCTGCATGGAGCGCACGAGCAATCCCGCGCCGGTGAGCAACACCACCGAGACCGCGATCTGCGTGACCACCAGTGCCTGCTGCAGGCGCCGCCGCCGTACGCCGCCACTGGAACGCGTTCCGCCGGCCACGAGCCCCTGACCCAGCTCCGTCTCGCGACCGACCCGTGGCGCGAACGAGAGCAGGACGGCCACCAGCAGCGCCAAGACGAGCGTGAAGCCGAGCACCATGCCGTCCACCCGGATCTCATCGGCCCGTGGCGAGAATCGCGCCGTGAACGCCGAGAGCATGCCGACGCCGCCGAACGCGATGACCAGCCCCAGCGCCGCTCCCGCCAGCGCCAGCACGGCATTCTCGAGCAGCAGCAGCTTCCGTAGTCGTGCGGTGCCGGCGCCGAGTGCCGCGCGCACGGTCATCTCATGCTCGCGTCGCACGCCGCGCATGAGCGTGAGGTTGGCGACGTTCGCGCACGCGATCACGAGCACGAAGGCGGCAGCGGCCATCAGCAACAAGAGCGTCGTCCGCGCCTCGGCGCCGAGGACTTCCTTGAATGGCGTGACGGAGACCCCGTAGCCCGAGGCCTTGTCGTACACTTCGGGATTGGCGGCATGCACGCGCGCGGTCACCGTCGCCACGTCCGCCTTCGCCTGCTCCACGGAGGTCCCGGGCTTGAGCCGCCCGATCATCTCCGTCATGCGATGGGTGCGTCCTTGTACCATCATCGCACTCACGTGGTGCTCACTGATCGACATGTTCATGAGCGCATCGATGCGCGCGGGGAAGAACGGCGCAGGCTGAAGCACGCCGAGCACTTCCACCGGACGATTCCCGATGCGCAACGTCTTGCCGATGATCGCGCTGTCGCCGCCGAAGTGCGCACGCCAGTACGCGTGGCCGAGCACGATCACCGGCGCGGCACCGGCGCCGTCGTGTTCGCTGGTGAATCCGCGTCCCAGCACGGGACGCAGGCCCATCACCTCGAGGTAGTTCGCCGTGACCAGCCCGACGTCGATCTGCGTCGCGTCCGCCTCCTCGAGCAGCGTCAACGTTGTCGGTGAGTACTCCGCGATGGCCGAGAAGCTCTGTGCCTGCTCGCGGAAGTCGTTGATCTCCGGCACGGAGAAGTTGATGTTGTCCGCCCCCATGCCGCT
>JBJXGK010000005.1:0-42442 GCA_046153705.1 Gemmatimonadaceae bacterium | reverse complement strand
AGGCCGAGCATGAGCTCGATGTCGTTGCGGAGCCGGTCCGCTCCGGGACGATCGGCTTTGTTCACCACGAACAGATCCGCGATCTCCATCACGCCCGCCTTCAACGTCTGGATGGAGTCGCCGGACTCCGGGACGAGCACGACGACACTCGTGTCCGCGAGGCGCGCGATATCGAGTTCGCTCTGTCCCACGCCGACCGTCTCGACGAGGATGCGATCGACGCCGAACGCATCGAGGAGATCGCAGACCTCGCGCGTCATCGCCGCGAGTCCACCCAGCGATCCCCGGGTCGCCATCGAGCGGATGAAGACGTTGGGGTGCAGCGCAACCCGTTCCATGCGCACCCGGTCGCCGAGGAGCGCGCCACCGGTGAATGGCGAGGTGGGATCGACGGCGACGATACCGACCCGGAGCCCCGCGTTCAGGTACATCTCCGCGAGCAGCGTGGTGAGCGTGCTCTTCCCCGCGCCCGGCGGCCCGGTGATGCCGACGCGCCGCGCGTGCCCGAGCATCGGATGGCACGCCGCCATGAGCAGGTCGTGACCTGGGCGTTGATCCTCGACGATGCTCACCGCGCGCGCGAGCGCGGCCTTCTTGCCGGCGACGAAATCCGTGAGGACCGATCGCAACGCCGGCGAGGCGACGGCGGGGATCTCCATCGCCGGACGCATCACCGACCCCGTCATCGCGCCCCCGGCACGTCGTCGTGCTCGTCGTGGATGTCGCCCACGAACTCCTCCACCAGGTCTTCCAGCGTGATCAGCCCGAGCGTCTCGCCGGCTCCGCCGCGCACGATGGCGAGGTGGCGACGCTCGCGCAACATCCGCCCCATCAACGTGTGGCAGGGCTCGTCCGCCGTGGCGAAGGACACCGAACGCAACGTGCGCAGCGGCGCCTCGGGCCGGGCGATCACATCCCAGCTCGTGACCAACCCGACGATGTTGTCTATGGTGCGCGTATACACCGGGAGGCGGCTGAACTTGGACTGGGAGACGACGCGTGCGACTTCGTTCGCCGGCGCCTCACGCTCCACCGCGACGATGTCCGCGCGAGCGGTCATGACCTCACGCACACGCTTGCTCCCGAACTCCACGACGCCGGAGATGATCTCGCGTTCGCCGGCGGCGCCGACTCCCTCGATCTCGCCTTCGCGCAACAGGTCCTCGAGTGACTCGGTCGCCGACGGCACCACCGCGACCGGTTCGCCCAGCCACCGTCCCGCCAAGCGCGTGGCGAGCCCGGCCAGCGGCGAGACCAAGCCTTCCACCGCGCGCAGCGGCGGCAGGAGCACTGGCAGCACCTGCGACGGCCACCGCATCGCGAAGGCCCGCGGGATCAACTGCCCCACCGTCAGCAACAGCAGCACGGCGATGAGCATCGCGCGCAGCAGCGGCACCGGCTGGTCGCCGTGGTGCAGGCCGAGCATGGCGCCAAGCGCGAACACCGTCCCCGCGATCCCCGTGCCCGCGGCGATGAGCAACCGCTGTGGACGTTCGAGGTACAGTGTCGCGGTACCCGCCCCCGCCATGCGCTGCTCGGCCCAGTGGCGGAGCCAGATCCGGCTGACACTGCGCAGCGCCGTGGCCGCGCCGGTGAGGACGCCGACCACACCGACGAGCAGCACGGTGAGCATGAGCGCACTCATCCGTCGTCCTCCTCGGTGGTCACGGCGACGAGCGGCTCGAGATACACGCGCTCGATCCGTCGACGCACGACGCGTTCGACCACCAACCGACGCGAACCGACCACCAACTCCTCGCCGGCCCGCGGCACACGCCCGAGCAACTCCATGACGAGTCCGCCGATCGTCGTGACGTCGCCGCGACGCAGGTCCTCGCCGGTGACATCGGAGAGCACCTCGAGCGTGACGTGGGCCGCCACCCAGAGGCGTCCGTTCTCGCCGCGTTCCACCTCCGGTAACTCCACGTCACCTTCGTCCTGCACATCGCCGATGATCAACTCGAGCACGTCCTCGAGGGTGACCAGCCCCGCGGTGCCGCCGAACTCGTCCACCACGACCGCCAGGTGTCGATGCGTCGCGCGGAACTCGCGCAGCTGTCCCTCGACGCTCTTGGACGTGGGGATGAACAACGCGGGCCGCACCAACGACTGCCACCCCGAGGCCGGCTCTTCGTCGGCGAGCAAGCCGCCCAACAAGTCCTTCGCGTAGAGGATACCGACCACTTCGTCGAGCGTGCCGTCATACACGATGAGCCGCGCATGGCGCGCGCTGCGCACGCGGTCCGCCACCTCCGACCACGCCGTGTCCTTGTCGATCCCGATGATGTCGACCCGCGGCACCATGATCTCATGCACTTGGGTATCGCCGAGCGAGAAGACGCCGTGCAGCATCACCTCACCGGCGCCCTCCACTTCAGTCTCCGCCGCCACGACCTCCCGGAATCGTTCGACCGCATCCTCTCGGTCGGCTTCATCAGGTGTGGGGGGCGGCAAGAGGGAATGCAGCACGCGGTCCGCCCAGGCCCCGAACGCGACGGCCGGTGCCAGCGCGACCTCCACCGCCGCCACCACGGGCAACACCGCGGCCAAGCCGCGCGCGCCGGCGGCATCACCCACCGCGCGTGTGGCGACCTCCGTGATGATCACCAGGGCGATGCCTGCGACGACGACCACGGGTGCGAGCAAGGTCGCGGGCACCCAGCCGCTGGTGACGAGCGCGACGGACGTCGCCGCACCGGCGACCAGTTGTGCGAGGATGCGACCGAAGGCCAACGCCCGATGGGTGCGCTCCCGCCGCGCGAGCAGCGTACGCACCGACGGATCGGAGGGAGGCTCCTCCTCATCGATCCCGAGCAACGCGCCGTCCGCGAACGCACAAAGGGCGGCCACGAGGGCCGCACCCAAGGCGAAGAGCGCTGCGCCCATGTTCACGCGCGTGTGGTCGCGGTGAGGCGCGCGAGCAAGCGCTCTTGACGCTTCCACATCTTCGACGACGTGCGCGCTGCTCCGTCCGGATGTTCGTATCCGAGCACATGCAGCGTGCCGTGCACCACCAGGCGCAGCAGTTCCTCGCGCACCGGCCGACCGAAGCGCTTGGCATTCTCCGACGCGATCGCAGGGCAGATGTACACGTCGCCGATCACCGCGCCCTCGGGGTCACGGAATCCGAACGAGATCACATCGGTCGGTCCGCTGTGCCCCAGGTGCCGCCGATTGAGCGCGGCGATGGCACGGCTGGTGAGCAGCGTGACGGACAACAACGCCGCCGCCGCGCGCTCGGCCTTGAGCACCGCGAGCGCGGCGGCCTGCAGCCGCGCCGCCGCGACCGGACTGCGCACGCCGTCCGACTGCACCGCGACCCGCACCGACGGCGAACGCGAGGCCATCAGGTCCCTGCGTCGGCTGCGTAGGCCTTCACGATCTCGCGCACGAGACGGTGACGGACCACGTCAGTCTCACCGAAGTAGTGGAACGCGATGCCATCGATGCCTTGCAGGATGCGCTCCACCTGTAGCAGGCCGCTCTCCTCGCGCTTGGGCAGGTCGACTTGTGTCTTGTCGCCCGTGATCACGGCACGCGAGTTCACGCCGAGGCGGGTGAGGAACATCTTCATCTGCGCGTTGGTGGCGTTCTGCGCTTCGTCGAGGATCACGAACGCGTCGGCGAGCGTGCGGCCGCGCATATAGGCCAGCGGCGCGATCTCGATCACGCGGGTCTCCAACGCGCGTTGTGTGCGCTCCGCCGGCATCAGATCATCGAGCGCGT
Organism: Gemmatimonadaceae bacterium; assembly: GCA_046153705.1. Lineage (GTDB taxonomy): Bacteria > Gemmatimonadota > Gemmatimonadetes > Gemmatimonadales > Gemmatimonadaceae > Pseudogemmatithrix. The sequence continues at coordinate 38,716 of JBJXGK010000005.1, read as the reverse complement.
CGTACAGCGGGCGGAGATAGGGATCGACCTTCGCCTGCATGTCGCCCGGCAGGAACCCGAGGGATTCGCCCGCCTCCACCGCCGGCCGCGCGAGCACGATGCGCTTGACGCGTTTGCGCGCGAGCGCGTCCACGGCCGCCGCGACCGCCAGATACGTCTTGCCGGTGCCGGCCGGGCCGATACCGATGACGATCTCGTTGTCGAACAGCTTCTGCATGTACTCACCCTGCCCCTGCGTCTTGGGCTGGATGATCTTGCGCACCCCGGGCAACACGATCCGCCCGGGGGTCGTGCCTTCGCGGATCGGCCCCTCCATGGAGAAGCGCAACACATCGTCCGGATCCATCGACTGGCGCTGACGCGTCTGGTCGAGCATGCGCGTCGCGACGGCGACCGCACGCTCCACGGCCTCGGCGGTGCCAGTGATCACCATCGCGTCCGCGCGCAACGTCACCCGCACCGGGAACAGCTTCTGGAGTTCGGCGAGGTTGCTGTCGCCCGGCCCCGCGAGCGACAAGAGGTCGGCGCCCTCGGTCGAGAGCCGCTGGGTGATCTGTTCGCCTGAGACGGTCGCGTCGGACATCAGCTCTCCACCGTGCGGATATGCAGTTCGTCGAGGTCGCTCGCCGGTACGATGCTGGGCGCGCCCTCGAAGAGGGCGCGTGCCGCCGTCGTCTTGGGGAACGCGATGACATCCCGCAACGAACCCACACCGGAAAGCAGCATCGCGATGCGATCGAATCCGAACGCGATGCCTCCATGCGGTGGCGCGCCGGCGCGCAGGCCCTCGAGCAGGAAGCCGAAGCGTCGCTCCTGTTCGGCCGTATCCCCGATGCCGAGCAGTTGGAACATGCGCGACTGCACCGCAGGATCGCTCGTGCGGATGCTGCCACCACCCAGCTCCGTGCCGTTGAGCACGCAGTCGTATGCGAGCGCGCGCCAGCGCTCGGGCGCCTCGGGATACGAGCGCATGTCGTCTGCATTGGGCGACGTGAACGGATGGTGCACTGCCGCGAGTGCGCCGGTCACGGGATCCTGGTCGAACATCGGGAAGTCGAGCACCCAGACGAAGCGGCGCACCGATTCATCGATCAACCCCAGGCGCGAGGCGCATTCCTGCCGCACGCGATCGAGTGCCGGGCTCGACACGCGATCGAGCCCCGCCACGCCGAGGAACAGCTCGCCGTCGGCGAGCCCGAGCGCGGTCTGTGCATCGACCGAGAGGAACTTCGCGAGCGGACCCTCGAGTTGCCCGTTGGCGGCCTTGAGACGCACCAATCCGCCGGCGCCCGCCGTCTTGGCGATCGCTTCGAGTTCGTCCACCTGCTTGCGACTCCAGGCCACGCCACCGGGAACCCGGAAACCGCGCACCCGACCGCCGGCGCTCAACGCACCCTGGATGATGCCCGATTCGCTCGTCTTGAAGATCGCCGTCTCATCGCGGATCTCGAGGCTGTAGCGCAGGTCCGGCTTGTCGCAGCCGTAGCGCTCCATCGCATCGGCGTAGCTCATGCGCGGGAACGGCGTCTGCACGGTGAAGCCCGCTTCCGCCCAGAGCGCCTGCATGAGGCCTTCCGACATCGTGATGATGTCCTCGCGCCCGATGAACGAGGCCTCGATGTCGATCTGCGTGAACTCCAGCTGGCGATCGGCGCGGAGGTCCTCATCACGGAAGCAGCGCGCGATCTGGAAGTAGCGGTCGAAGCCACAGCACATGAACAGCTGCTTGTAGATCTGCGGCGACTGCGGCAGCGCGTAGAACTCACCCGCATGCACGCGGCTCGGAACGAGGAAGTCGCGCGCGCCCTCCGGTGTGGGCTTGGTGAGGATCGGCGTCTCGAGTTCGAGATACCCTTGCCCGCTCAGGAAGCGCCGTGTGACCTGCATGAGGCGATGGCGGAGCATGAGGGCCCGCTGCAACTCCTCGCGCCGCAGGTCGAGCACGCGATGCCGCAGCCGCAGTTCCTCGGCCGGGAGCTTGCCTTCCTTGTCGAGCGCGACCGGGATCGCTGGCGTGACTGCGGGGCCCACCACCCGGATCGCCGTGGCCTGCACCTCGATCTCTCCGGTGGCCATGTTGGGATTCCGCATGTTCTGCGGCCGCTCGGCCACCACGCCTTCGACCAGCACCACGCTCTCGACGCCGATGGCGGTCGCCGCGGCGATCACCTCGGGCGAGGTCCAGTGCGGATTGAACGAGACCTGCACCAGCCCCTCGCGATCGCGGAGGTCGATGAAGAGCAGTCCGCCCAAGTCTCGCGAACGATGCACCCAACCGCCGAGCACCACGTTGGTGCCGCTGTCGGTGCGACGGAGCGCGCCGCCGAAATGGCTGCGCAGGGTTGTGGCGAGCGGGGTGGTGATGGCGGAAGTCACGACGGCTGGTCCTGGCGCGCGAGCGTCAGTCGAAGAAGGGTGGTTGCGACGGCGAGCCCCGCGATGGCCCCGCTGATATCGGCGACCCAGTCGGCGATACTGGCATCGCGTCCCGGGATCCAGTTCTGGTGCAGCTCATCCAGCGCCGCGAAGACGGCGATGCCGATGAACGCCACGCCGAGCACCGAGAGTTGCCTGACGGGGAGCAACGCTCGCGCCACCAGCAAGCCGAGGACGGCATACGCGCCGAAATGCGCGACCTTGTCGATCCCGGTGACGTCCGGGATACCGCCCGGCGACGGCCACGACGTCATGACCAAGATCGCAGCGGCCCAGAACATGGGAGGCCGCCAACGCGAGCGGTTCGAAGTGGTCATAGACAGGACGTAAATCTAGCCCACGTACCAACTTGGTGGTAGCGGATGTGGTTGACCGGCCGGAGCTGGTCGGGTACTCTCCAACATGATGAATCTGTTGGACTTGGCCCCCGCCGACGCCGAGAAGGTGTTGCGCGAGTTCGCGGTCGCGCACGGCCAGGCGGCATACCGCGGCGCCCAGGTCGTGCCCCACCTCTGGGCCAAACCGGTCGGCTCCTTCGCGGAGATGACCGACCTCCCGCTGGCGTTCCGCGAACTCCTTGGCGCCCACTTCACGCTGCCCCGGTTGCCGTTGGAGACGGAACAACGGTCCGTCGACGGGACCCGGAAGTTCCTCTTCCGCATGCGCGACGGACAAGCGATCGAGACGGTGGCCATCCCGGACGGCGAGCGCATGACGTTCTGCATCTCGTCGCAGGTGGGGTGCGCGTTGCAGTGCGCGTTCTGCGCGACCGGAGCGATGGGATTCGCGCGCAACCTCGACGTGCACGAGATCGCCGGCCAAGTCCGCGAACTCGCACTCCTCGATCCGCCCGTGCGTGCCACGAACATCGTGTTCATGGGGATGGGCGAACCTCTCATGAACTGGACGGCGGTCGCCGAGGTGCTCACCATCCTCAACGACCCCAAGGGATTCGGGATCGGCGCGCGCCACATCACGGTCTCGACCGTCGGCGTGTTGCCGGGGATCGTCGCGCTCGGCCGGCGCAAGGAGCAGTTCCGGCTGGCGCTCTCGATCCATGCCCCCACCGACGAGCTCCGGCGTTCGCTGATGCCCGTGAACATCAAGTACCCGCTCTCCGACGTGATCGAGGCGGCGGCGGAGTTCGACCGGCGCGTCACGTTCGAGTATGTGATGCTGGGCGGCGTGAACGATTCGCCGACGAACGCGGATCAGCTCGCCGCGCTGGCGCGCCGGTGCAAGGCGTTCGTGAACCTCATCCCGCTGCACCCGGGCGGCGCGATGGGCTTCACGCCGACGTCGCCCGAGGCCATCGCCAAGTTCGCTCGTCGCATCCGCAACGCAGGCGTGGAGGTGGCGATCCGCAAGAGCCGCGGGATGGACATCGCCGCGGCCTGCGGTCAGCTACGGGTCGAGCGGCTGAAGCGGCGGCCGCCACAAGCTGCCGATCACGATCGTGAGATCGACGTAGCGTGACGTGTCGGGGCGCAGCTGGATCCGCGCCCCGCCCAACGCCTTCGCCGCGAGCGCGGCCCAGTCCTCGCGACCGGTGCGGACGATCACCAAGGAGCTGTCGGGGCGCTCGGTCGCATTCCCCGAACTGACGACGTCGAATCCCGCGTCGCGCATGGCCGCCGTCGCGCGTCGTGCGAGGCCGCGGGTGCTCGTGCCGTTGAGCACCTCCACGCGCACGCGATCGGACGCCGGGACCACGCGCTTGATGCGCGCGACAGGTGCCTCACCCCGCGCCGCGACCTCGGGACGTGGCAACATGTCGCGCACCAGGAACACGACGGCCGCGAGCGCGAGCAGGCCGCCGATGATCCAGCGGCCCCGGCCCTTCATCGCACCGAGTTCCACAGGCCGACGAACTCCGGGAACAGAGCTTTGCCCTCGCGCAGCGTCCACTCCAACCGCTTGCGCACGACCTGCCGGAACACGCCGTTGAAGTCATGCACGAGGTGATCGGCCAGGAAGGCACGGTCCGCTCGCTGGAAGTTGCGGCCGGGCTCGAGGAAGTCCGCCATGTACAGCGCCCGTCCGGTGCGATCCCAGTTGGCTTGCCCGATCGTGTGATACCGCACCGCGTTCAACACGCTCTCTCGGCGTTCTCCGATCGACACGAGGTAGTTCGCCGCCGCCGGTCCATGCAGTACTTCGAGCGGCAACTCGAGCGGCCCCGCCAGTCGACGGAGCTCATCATCCGGGGCATCGCGCAGCGCATCGTGGAATCGCCCCACATCGTGCCACGCCTGTGCCTCCTCGGCGTCGAGCTGCAGTTGATCGGCCCAGCGGTCGAGGAGTTCGGTGACGCGTGCGATGTGGGCGCGACGCTTCTCACCGACCTGTGCCCAGTCGGGCATGTCGAGCGGTCGCGCGGTCATCGGGTGTTGGTGATGCGTTTAGTCAGGTCCGCGAGTTCGCCGACCACCTGCTTGAGCACGGTGGTGGCGGCTTCGAGTTCCCGGAGCGCAGCGGCCTGGTCACCGGACGCCGCCGCGACCTGCTGCGCGCCCGCGCGGTTCTTCGCCGCGATCTCGACCACGCGGTTCACGCGCTCGCGGAGCCGGGCGACCTCCACGCCTTGGTCGTCGGCGGAGCTTGCGATGCGCGCCGACTGGCCGGCGGCACCGCTCGTCGCGCTGACGATCGCGCTCAGCGCCTCGCGAGATCCCCCGGAGAACGACTCGGCATCGGCCACGAGCGACTCTCCGCGGCCCATGAGTGCTGCGGTCTCGCGCATCTGTTCCTCGAAATCGCGGAGCACACCCTGCGCGTCGTCGGCAGCCTTGCCGCTCTCCTCGGCGAGCTTGCGGACCTCGTCGGCGACGACGGCGAAGCCACGTCCTTCGTGACCCGCACGCGCGGCTTCGATCGCGGCGTTGAGCGCGAGCAGGTTGGTCTGCACCGCGAGTTCGCGGATCACCGCGATGAAGCCCGTCACCTGCGAGGTCGTCGTGGCGAGCACCCGCACCTTCGCCGAGCTCTCGGCGACGAATCCCTTGGCCGCGACCAGACGCTCCATGGCCGCGTCGACCGTCTGCCGATTCTCCGTCGCGATCACGCTGGCTTTGCGTGTGGCGTCCTGAGCGTCACGGGCGTCCACCGCGACGGCGCGCGACCGCGACTCGAGCGACGTGGTCGCATCGAGCCCTCGCTTGAGCTGGTCGCCTTCCTCGGCGACGGCGCGCTCGATCTCGCCCGCGGTGCGGGCGATCGCCTCGCCTCCGCTGCGCAGGGTGCGGGCAGAGGCGGTGAGCGTCGCGAGTTCGCGCGACAGTCGATCGACCGTCTCGAGCAGCGGATTGCGGAGGTCGAGGATGTGGATCGCGGTCGCGAACTGGTTGGCGACGCGCCGGATGAGCAGCGACTCCTTGACGCCGTACGAGCCGCGCTTGTGCGTATCGAGTTCGAGCAGGCCGATGGTGTGGTCGCCGAAGCGGAGGGGGACGACGGCACGCGAAGCGGCGTCCGGCAACGGGCGCTCGACGCGCGGGTCCTTGTCGGCATCGACGAGCACGACGGGACGTCCGGTCTCCAGTACCTCGCGACGCAACCGTTCACCGTCGCGCGGCTCGGGAGCGGGCGGCGTGATCAGTCCTTGTCCGCTGCGGTAGATGAGCTGGATCTCCCCGCGATCGGCGCGCAGCACACGGAGTTCCTTCCATTCGAGCAGACGATTCGCGAGCAGTTCGATCCGCGCGATCGCCTCGCCCATGTTGGCGTCAGCGGCGACGGCCAACTCCATCGCGAGCACGGTGTTCAACTCCTCCGCCGCGATGCTCTCCTCCAGGATGCGCTTGAGCAGCAACCCGGCGAAGCCGAGCACGAGCAACACGACGCCGGTGCCCGCGTACCCGAGGAACGCGAGCGAGAGCAGGATGGTGGTGATGCCGCCCGCCACCGCACCGAGCCCGATGACCTCGTAGCGCAGGATGAGCGAGCGCTCCTCCGGGGAGAGCTTCCCGCGCACCGCGAGCGTGAAGTAGTACAGCCCCTTCGCGATCAGGAAGTGCAGCAGCACGAGCAACGCCACCGAGGGCACACTGGGTCCGTCGAGCACACTCGCCTGAGCCCCCAGCGGTCCGCGCGCGAAGGCATACCACCCGTACGCGGAGGCGATCGCCACCATCTCACGGGACGCGTTGATCCATGCGGCTGAGCCGTTGCGTCGCAGCCAGATGCGATCGGCGGAGTAGACACCGACGGCCAAGGCCATGATCGTGGGCACGAGACCCACGACCAGCGCCCCGGTCACCGCGATCACACCTAGCAGGTGGATCGCCGTATACTTGGTGACAGGCAATTGATCGCGCCGCAGATAGCCAGCGGCGACTGCCACGACCACGATCCAGAGCAGTTGGTCGAGCCACACGGTCGTGAACAAGATCCCGTACGCGAGCAGTACCGCGCCGATCGTCGGCAGCGCGAGACGGTACAGGTTCAAGAGGCGATTCACGCCGGCACCACCGCGTCGAGCGCAGAGCGGAGACTCCGCACGAGCGCGAGCGCGTCGTCCACGCTCGTCTCCGCCGCACGCACCAAGGCGCTCCCCACCACAATGCCGTCGGCGAGCGCCCCCACCTGTCTGGCATGCTCGGGCCTCGAGATTCCGAAACCGACGCAGATCGGCAAAGTGCACACACCACGCAGACGCTCCAGCGTCTCGGGCAGATCGGTGGCGACCGCGTCCTGCACCCCCGTCACACCGAGCCGGCTGATGAGATACACGAACCCCCGACCGTGCCGCGCGATCTCCGCCATCCGCTCCACGGGCGTCGTGGGCGCGACGAGCCGCACGAACTCCACCGGACTCGAACCGAGCCAGGTCTCACGCTCCGGGTCCGCGCCCACCGGAAGGTCGGTCACGAGGACCCCGTGCACCCCCGAGCGTGCGGCGACCTGCAGCACATCCGGTCCCGCCGCCATCAGCGGATTGAGATAGCTGAAGAGCACGATCGGTACGCTGGAGCGCGCTTCGGCGACCAGCGCGAGCGTTCCGGCGAGCGTCATGCCCTGGTCGAGCGCGCGCTGCGAGCTGCGCTGGATGATGGGGCCGTCGGCGAGCGGGTCGGAGAAGGGGACACCGACCTCGATCACGTCGGCGCCCGCGGCGGGGAGCTCGCGCAGCAGGCGCAGGGAGGCGGCGCGGTCGGGATGCCCTGCCGTGACATAACAGACCAGCGCACGACGCCCGGACGCGCGCAGCGCCTCAAGCCGTGCAGAGAGTGAGACGCTCAGAGGAAGTAGTCTCCGACACGGATGCCGTACCGCTCCGGGTCACCCGTCTTGATGATGGTCCGGACGAAGTTGCCCTCCTCGTCGCGCTCCGCGAGGTCGACCAACCGCCCCGGATGTTCGACGTTGCCGAGGGCGTCGCTGACGATGCGGAGTATGGGGCGCGAGACGAACTCCGGCAGTGGGTTCGCGCCGTGGACGATGGCGAGCTCGAAGGTATCGAGCACGACGAAGGTGCCGACCGGGAACACGCCGAGCAGCGCGACGAACGCTTTCACGACCACCGGATCCATGCCGCGACGCGGGTTGTCGCGCATCTCCTGCAGCACGACGGCGGGATCGAGCGGTTCCGACTGGTAGACGCGACGCGTGGTCGCCGCGTCGAATCCGTCGGCGACCGCGACGATCTTGCTGTAGAACGAGATCTCCGCCATGCGCAGCGACCTCGGATACCCCGTGAGGTCGCGCTTCATGTGGTGCTGGTACGCCACCAGCATCGAGCGGTACGGGAACTCCGACTGCTCGCGCAACTGGAAGAGCGCGAGCACGCCGAGCCAGGGATGGGCGGCGACCAGGCGCCACTCCTCCTCGGTGAGCATGTCGGGCTTCTGGATGATGTCGATCGGCACGCGCGACTTGCCGATGTCATGGAACAGGCCGGCGAAGCCGAGGTCATAGAGCTGCAGGCGGGTGAGCCCGAGCCGTCGACCGAGTGCGACGGCGAAGATGCAGACGTTGACGCAGTGCGTGAACGTGTAGTCGTCGTAGTCACGGATCGTGGTGAGGCCGATCAACGACGTCTCCTCGGAGAGGATCTGGTCGACGATACCCTGCACCACGCGCTTGATCTTCTTGATGTTGGGGCTCTGCCCCATGCGGACGGAGTTGATGACCTCCTTCGTCGTGGTCACCGACTGCTGGTATGTGCGCTTCGCCCGCTCCTTGGCCTCACCGGCGTCTGCGGGATCATCCGCGCTTTCCACCGGTGGCGTCACGTCGAACACCGACACACCGGTGTCGGCGAGACGCTTGACCAACGCGTCGAATCGCTCCGCCGGAGCACGGCCGGTGGGTGACGAGAGGAACGAGAGCAGCACGGTCCAGTCGCGCAACGACGGTTTGTCGACGAATCGGATGACGCCGACACCCGCATCGCGGCAGCGACCGAGGATGTACGAGAAGCTCGTGTAGTTATCGAGATCGAGCTTCATGCGCGTCGCATTGAGGAAGAGGAACTCCCCCGCGAGACGGAAATCGCATTCGCCGTCACCGGCGAGCAGCTCGCCGGAGAGGTTGCTCAGGTCCTCGAGCCCCTTCTGCACCACGGGGTTCTCGACCGGATACATCTTGAGGTTGCGCAACGCCACGTAGAAGCCGAGCACCCAGCTGCGTCCGATGCGACGCACCGAGCCTTCGCCGAGTCCCGTGGCCCCGCCCGCGACCGGAGTGGCGCGCGCGACCGACTGGCGACCAGGAGGTGAACCGGGGTTCGTCACGACGCGGCCGCCTGGCCCTTCAGAGCCCGCGTGACCGCCGACCGCACGATCACGTCCTTCTCTCCGACCGACTTCTCGAGCACCGACCGCGAGGCACCGCTGCCGATCTTCCCGAGCGCGATCGCCGCGCAGGCGCGCATCTCCGGATCCTCCTTGCGCGCGAAGAGCCCGCCCTTCGCGCTGAGGATGCCCTCGAGCAACGGGATGCCGCCGTCGCCGCAGATACTGCCGTACAACTCGAACAGTGCGATGCGCTCGGTGCGATCCGCGTCCTTGCTGAGCTTGCCCTTCACCAGCGCCTCCACCTTCGCGAGCGCCGGACGGTGCATGCGCGCCGTCAACGCGCGCAGGGTCGACACCCGGATGTCCCGGTCTTCATCGTTCAGCGCGGGCTCGAGCGCCGAGAGCGCGCCTGGCGTCCCGATATCGGTGAGCGCGGTGACCGCAGCACCGCGCAGCGCGCGCTCAGCGCCGGAGCCGAGGAGCTCGCCGAGCGAGGGAACCGCCGCCGCGGTCCGTAGCGCGCCGGCACGACGGATCGCCTCGCGCGCCACGCCGATCTTGGGATGCTTGATCAGCTTCACCAACTCCGCCGTGTTCGACTGCGCGAGTCGCTCGGTCGCCGACTCCAGCAGCGGCCGCAGCTCGGCACTCTGCGTGCGGTCGATCGCCTCGAGCAACACCGGCAACGACGCGGGCTTGAGCTGCGCGAACAGCTGCGCGAGGTCGTCCTTTGCCGGCATCTTCGTGGTCTCCTCGAGCGCCTGCAGCATCTGCGCGAGGGAGTCCGGATGACTGAGGCGATCAGCGAGTCTTCCGAGCCGCTCGCGGTCCGCCGGCTTCACCTCGCGCGCGCGCTCCATGGTGCCGTCGATCTCCCGCAGCAGGAAGGCGACCGAGGAGAACTCACCCGCCGAGAGCAGATGGAGCACCAGCGCCTCGAGGTCGTTGCCGACCTCGGCGCGTACGAGCGGATCGACCTGCAACTCGAAGATGTCGAGCAACGCACAGAGGACGAGCCGGCGCAGGTCGAGCGCGTACTCACGCTCCGTCTCCTGCCGCAGATACTCGATCTCGTTGGGATCGAGGAAGTACAGCGTGGAGTCGAAGTCCTCCATGCGTACCATGCCCGAGGGGCGCGGCGCATTCGAAGCGCCATCGCCGGCGGCGCCGCCCTCCTCGTACTCCTTCCGCGCCTCCTCGACGGCTTTCCACGTCGGCTCGAGTTCCTTGCCCGCCGGTGCCGGCCACCGTCCCGGCTCGGCATTGGTATCGAGCGGCGCCGAGGGATCGGCGATCTCCACGTACCGATAGCGCATCGTCTGGAAGTCCTGCTCCCAGAGGATGGTGAGCAGGTCGTCCTCGTCCGGCTTCGCACGCCGCACACGGGGGAAGATGGCGAGCAACTTCGCCAGCTCCTCATCCTCGAAGCCGGGGAACAGCGTCATCTCGCGAAGCCCGTCCTTGAACAACAACCAGGGCATCGAATCGCCGCCTTTGTCCGACATCTCGTGCACCACATGCCCGAAATACTTGAACTGCGTGTCGGTGACGGTGATCGGCAGGCTGCCCGTGTGTTCCCACACGGGCTCGAACGCCTTCTTCGCGTTCTCGAGCGACTTCTGGTAGGTCGGGTTGTTGTGCATGTACAACTGGTACGCTCGCATGGCCTTGTCGAGGACCTTGAACATGTCCTCGACGATCGATGGCGGGCACGGCGGTTCTTCCATCGGCTCCACCGCGACGGCCTGCGTGGCACTCACGCGATGCCTCCGAGCTCGAGCATCGGCGCGACGGTGGCGACGTCCTTGTCGCCCCGCCCGCTCAGGCAGAGGAGCACCGGCTCATCCGCCTTCCAGCGTCCCGACTGCGACGCGATCCACGCGATCGCGTGCGCGGTCTCGAGCGCCGGGATGATGCCTTCGGCGCGGCTCAAGAGTTCGAACCCTTCGAGTGCGGCGTCATCGGTCACCGCCACGTAGGTCGCGCGCCCGGAGTCCTTGAGGAACGCGTGCTCCGGACCGACGCCCGGGTAGTCGAGCCCGGCGCTGATGGAGTGCGCCGGGTGGACCTGCCCGTGGGAGTCCTGCAGGAGATAGCTCAACGTGCCATGCAGCACCCCGGGCACACCCTTGGAGAGCGAGGCGCTGTGCCGGTCGGTGTCGACCCCTTCGCCCGCGGCTTCGACACCGACGAGCTGCACACCCGCGTCGGGAACGAACGCGTGGAAGATCCCCATCGCATTCGACCCGCCGCCCACGCAGGCGACGACCGTGTGCGGAAGGCGTCCGGCGCGCTCGAGCATCTGCGCGCGCGCCTCGCGGCCGATCACGGCCTGGAAGTGCCGGACCATGCGCGGATACGGTGCCGGTCCGACGACGGAACCGATGATGTAGTGCGAATGCTCGCAGCTGGAGACCCAATCGCGGATCGCTTCACTCGTCGCGTCCTTGAGCGTGCGCGTACCGGCGGTGACCGGCACCACGGTCGCACCCATGAGGCGCATGCGGAAGACGTTGAGCGCCTGCCGCTTCATGTCCTCCTCGCCCATGTACACGACGCACTCCAGCCCCAGACGGGCGCAGACGGTCGCCGTGGCGACACCGTGTTGTCCGGCCCCCGTCTCGGCGATGATGCGCTTCTTGCCCATCCGTTTGGCGAGCAGCGCGTTCGCCAACGCGCTGTTGATCTTGTGAGCACCCGTGTGGTTGAGGTCCTCGCGTTTGAGCCACACCGGTGCGCCCACCATCGCCGACAAGCGCGGCGCCTCGGTGAGCGGCGTCGGGCGGCCGACGTAGTGCTTGAGCATGTGCTCGAGCTCGTCGGTGAACGCGGGGTCCGCGACGGCGAGCGCAAAGGCACGCTCGAGTTCATCGAGCGCCGGCACCAGCGTCTCGGGTACGTAGCGCCCACCGAAGGCGCCGAATCGATCGGTCACAACCTGCGTCATCGCTCCTCGGGCGAGCGCGCCGCCACAGCGAACGCTCGCATCAGTTCTGGGTCCTTGATGCCCGGTGCGGACTCCACACCGGACGAGACATCCACCACGTGCGGCGCGAGTGTGCGCACCGCCTCGCGGACGTTGCTCGGTCGAAGCCCTCCCGCCAACACGATTCGATGGGTCGTTCGCAGCGCCGCCACCGCCGGAGCCACACCCGCCCAGTCGAAGGTCACTCCCGTACCACCACTACGACCACCTACAGCGGTATCGAGCACGAACGCATCCATTGACCGGTCCACATTCACCGGAACACCCTGAAATGTGGCCCCGTTCACGCCGAGCACCACCCAGATCGCGCCGAAGAACCGTTCCCGCAACATTAGAGTGCGGTCCGCAGTCCCGCTATCATGCAATTGTACCACATCGAGCCCCAACGCGTGCGAGATCTCGATGATCGTTCCGACGTCTTGCGAAGGACCGAACACCCCCACCCGTTGCACCGAAGTCGTCTCGACCCCACGCAGCACCCGCTCGGCCGCTGGCACGTCAAGCCGTCGCGGGCCGCCAGCGAAGATGACGCCGACGTAGGCGGCACCGAGTTCCGCGGCCGCACGCGCATCCTCTGCGCGCGTGAGTCCGCAGAACTTGAGCTCAGGGGCGCCCACGGCGCCCCACCGTCGTGAGGTCGCGCACCGCCCGCACCGGATCCGGCGCAACCGACAATACCGATCCAACCAACACCGCATCCGCACCCATCGCCGCGGCACGACGCACGTCCTCGGTGGTCGCGATCCCGCTCTCATACACCGCGACGCGGTCGCGCGGGATCATGGGGAGCAAGCGGGCACCGATCGCGTCGTCGATGAGCAGACTCTCAAGGTTGCGGTTGTTCACGCCGATGACCGCGCGCGGCACATCGAGAGCGGTCGCGAGTTCCGCTTCGCTGCGCACCTCGATCAACTGCTCGAGCCCGAACTGGCTGGCCGCCGCGGCGAGTTCGAGCACCTCGGCTCGGTCGAGTGCACGCGCGATGAGCAACACCGCCGAGGCGCCGGCCACCCGCGCCTCCAGCAGCTGGATCGGCGCGGTGATGAAGTCCTTTCTGAGCAGCGGGATGCCGACCGCGGCGCGCACGGCGCGCAGGTCGTCGAGTGAGCCGCCGAAGCGGCTCGGCTCGGTGAGCACACTCAACGCCGCGGCGCCTCCGGACTCGTATTCCTGCGCGCGGACCTCGGCGCGGATGGCATCGTTGATGACCCCCTTGCTGGGGCTGCGGCGCTTGAGCTCCGCGATGACTCGCACGTGGGAGCCGCGGAGGGCATCGGCGAACGACGCCGGGCGCGGCGCCGCCGGCAGCTGTGACTCGAGCGACGCCCGCGTCGACTCCGCCTCGCGCGCACGCAGGCGGGAGGCGGCGGTGAGCTCACCCAGGGGACCCGTGAGGGCCCATGAATGGATCGGTGCTTGTGCTTCGGGCAATGTTCGGATACCGTTACTTCGGGTACTGTTCGGTAGTCAAGCTCGCGAGGGCATTCCGGCCTTCGCCTCCATCACTTCATTTAGCTGCCAGGGACCGTCGAGATGCCGCTCACCAAGCGCCAACGCCAGATCCTGGATTTCCTCACGAGTTACGCCGGCGAGCACGGGTATGCCCCGAGCTTCGAGGAGATCGCCGAACAGTTCAACTATAACTCGTTGGCGACGGTGCACGAGCACCTGAGCAATCTCGAACGCAAGGGCTACATCAAACGTTCGTACAATGAGTCGCGCGCGATCGAGATCCTGCCCTCGGACATCTTCCCGAAGGCGATCGAGCTGCCGATCCTCGGCGCCGTCGCCGCCGGCGTGCCGATCGAAGCGTTCGAGTCTTCAGAGACCATCGCGGTCCCGGACGACTTCGTGCGCCGCGCCGGCAACCACTACGTATTGAAGGTCCGCGGCGACTCGATGATCGAGGACCAGATCAGCGATGGGGACTACGTCGTCGTGCATGATCGCCCGTCCGCCGACAACGGCGAGATGGTGATCGCGATGCTGGACGATGCGGGCGCGACGGTGAAGCGATACTACCGGGAGCGCGACGGGCGCGTGCGGCTGCAGCCGGCCAACGCCTCGATGTCGCCGATCTATGTGCAGGAGCACCAGGTGCACGTGAAGGGCATCGTGGTCGGGGTGATGCGGCGATACTGATCGGCGCGGGTCAGATCGAGACCCCTTTCAACCGCCCCAACGCGTCCCACCCGCGTTTCTCACTGAGCGCGGTGCGCGCCGCGTCGATGCCCTCGGCGATGGTGCGCGCGACACCGCTCACATATATCGCAGCGCCGGCGTTAAGCAGGACAGCCGCCTCGGCGCCCCGCGGACCTTTGCCCAACAGCACGCGTTCGATCACCGCGGCATTCTCGGACGGCTCGCCGCCCGCGAGTTCCTCGGGGCGGATTCCGTCGAACCCGAGGGCCGACGGATCGATCCGCGTCTCGGAGCGTTCGCTCCCACGGATCTCGATCACGGTGGTGATGCCGAGTGGGCTGATCTCATCCATGCCCGGAGCGCCATGCACCACGAGCGAGTGCTCGGTGCCGAGTTCGGCGAGCGCACCGGCGATCAGCTCGAGTCGGGCGGGATCCGCGACGCCGATCACCTGACGCCCCGCACCGGCGGGGTTCGCAAGCGGCCCGACGAGGTTCATCACCGTTTGGATGGCCATCTCGCGGCGCACCGGGCCGACATGTCTCATCGCCGGATGCATCGTCGGGGCGAACATGAACACGATCCCGGCCTCGTCGAGGACGCGCTTCATCATGTCGACCGGCACATCGATGCGCACCCCGAGTGCCTCGAGCACGTCGGCGGAGCCGGAGCGCGAGGTGAACGAGCGATTGCCGTGTTTCGCGATCCGAACGCCTGCGCCGGCGGCGAGCAAAGCGGCGGCGGTCGAGATATTGAAAGTGCCGAACGCACCGCCGCCGGTGCCGCAGGTGTCCACGAGTCGGTCCGCGTCCGGCGCGACGAGCCGCGTCATCGCGTCGCGTAGCGCGCGAGCCGCGCCCGCTACCTCACTCGGGGTCTCTCCGCGCACGCGCAGCGCCATCAGCAGCGCTGCCATCTGCGCCGGCGTCGCCTCTCCTTGCATGACCGTGCGGAACGCGTCGGCGGCTTCGGCTCCTGAGAGCACTGCGCCAGTCGCGAGTTTCTTCAGAGTCGGCTGGAGGGCACTACCGCTCACGCTGCGAACCGTGTAGTTCGTCGCGGAGGCGCGCCTCGCTGGCGATGAGCGAGATCACCAGGCCGAGCATGCGCACGCGCTCCACGTCTTCCTCGACGAACAACCCACGCTGCGCCCGGTTGGTGAGGTTCACCACACCCACCAAGTCGCCGTGCAGCACCAACGGGAACGAGATGAACGAGCCGCTGGTGAGATAGTCGTCGCCCAGGAGTGGCGTCTGCTTGGCATCGACCGCATCGACCACGAGCATGGGTTCGCGACGCTCGGCGACCTTTCCGGCGACGCCGTAGCCCACCTTGATGACCTTGCCGAGCTGCACGTGCGGTGCGAGCCCCCGCGCGGCGGCGAGGTACAGCGTGTCCGGCTCACGACCGGCAAGGAACAGCGAGCAGCGTAGCGCCTGCATATCATCACCGACCATCGAGAGCAACCCTTCGGCGAGCCGATGCGGGTCCTTGGTGTCGGCGGCGAGCGTCATCACGCGATCGAGCAGGTACAACGTTCGCGTGCGCTGCCGCAGGGCTTCACTTCGGCGGTGGAGTTCGATGTGCGCCTGCTCCAGCTGGCCGACCGACGCGGTGAGCTGGTGCTCGAGCGCCGCGAGGCGACGCAGCTGTCGACGGGCCTCCTCGGCGCGCTTCGCGTCCTCCTTTTCGCGCTGGACCGTCTCGGCCGGGTCCTCGACCGGCGTGTTCGCGGCCTTCCGCGCCGAGGCCATCTGCTGTTCCAGCGCCCCGAGCTTGGTGAGGTACTCACCGTGCACGCGCTGCGTGACCTCCTCGAGCGTGCGCGCGGCCTCTTCGCGCGCTTCACGATCGACGAACCGCGCGACCGCGAGCTCGAAGAGCGAACTCAGCGGCGCGAGGCGTTCGGTGGCCCGAGTGCCGAAGACGCGACGGGGCTCACCGAGCGCGAGGAGGCAGATCAGATGGCCATCGACCTTGATGCCGCGGATGGCGAGCGTGCCTCCGTCCTCGAGCTCGGGGAGGCGGAGCAAGCGGGCGTATGCAGGCGGCTCTTCCGCGACGTCGGCGAAGGTGCCGCCATCTTGGACCGCCCGCAGGGTGAGTCGTGGGAGTTGCTCGAGCGAAGTCTCGAGCGGCGCGTGATCGACGCGGCCGTCGCGGACGGTGAGCCGTTCGCGCAGCAGCCCCTGCTTGGAGTCGTAGCGCAGGAGCGAGACCATCGCGTCGCGATCGCTCTCGGCGAGCGCGCCGGAGAGCGCGACGAGCGCGGCGTCGAGATCGGTCGCCGCGCCGAGAGCCTGCGCCAACGAAGTGAGCGTGCGGGCGGACATGGGGAGGATGAGAGGACCGGCGCGCAGACCCATCGCCCGTGTGGCAGTGTCCACCGGTGCGAGGCGCGGGATGGAGGAACGTTGCCCGGTGCAGCAGGCGATGTCAATCAGAACGCGCGTTTTGTACTTGCGTTCCTTGAAGTCACCCCGCGCGCACGGTAGGTTTCCCGTCGATGGAGGAGCGCACTTACCAGCTGGTTCTGCACTATGACGGCACGGACTTCGCCGGCTGGCAGATCCAACCCGGTCAGCGCACCGTGCAAGGGGTCCTCGAGCAGACGTTGGCTCGCATGGCTGGGAGTCCGGTGCGCGTGACCGGTGCCGGTCGGACCGACGCCGGTGTGCACGCCCGGGGACAGGCCGCAGGGATCACCGTCGCCCAGCATTGGACGCCGGAGAAGCTGCGTAAGGTGCTGAACGAGAAGCTCCCCCATGATCTGTGGGTCGCGGCGGCGC
Source organism: Gemmatimonadaceae bacterium (assembly GCA_046153705.1). Classification (GTDB taxonomy): domain Bacteria; phylum Gemmatimonadota; class Gemmatimonadetes; order Gemmatimonadales; family Gemmatimonadaceae; genus Pseudogemmatithrix. Next base: position 21,626 of record JBJXGK010000005.1, on the reverse strand, counting down.
ACGAGATGCATCCGCGGTTCCACGCGCGCTTCAGTGCGACCGCTCGCCGCTACAGTTACGCGGTGGGGCTCGACGAGGGGGCCGCCTCGCCATTCCGGCGACGGTGGACGCTCCCTTGGTCCCGGGCCCTCGACCGCGAGGTGCTCGAGTGGTGTACGTCGCGGTTGTTGGGGAGGCACACTTTCCGGGGATTCGCCGTGCGGGGAACCGCACCGGACGATGACGACCACGCGTGCGAGATCACTCTCGCGCGCTGGCGACCCGCGAGTGCGGCGGACCCGGAGGGCTTGGTGTTCGATATCGCCGCCAATCGGTTCTTGCACCACATGGTGCGATTCCTGGTTGGCACGATGCTCGACGCCGCGAGTGGCAAGCGGCCGAAGGAGGACTTCACCGCCCTGCTCGTCGCCGATCGCAACGACGAGGTCTCTCCGCCGGTCGCGGCGGTGGGGCTTTGCCTCGAAGCGGTGACCTATCCTTCCGACCTGTATCTCACCTCGCCCTGATGCGCCTCTACCTCGCCACTGTCGCCGCCGAAGAGATCCGCTGGGCTGATGCTGCCGGGCTGCTCGACGGGATCGTGGCCACTCCAGCGGTGCTCACCGCCGAGCTGCCGCAGGCGGACCCGCGCGAGGTGCTCAGCGAACTCGCCGAGCGCACCTCGCTGCCGATCTTCGCCAGTGTGCCCTCGATCGATCCGGTGGAGATCGCGCGCAACGGGAAGGCCCTGCAGCGCATCGCCGAGCACGTGATCATCGCGGTGCCGTTCATCGAAGATGCACTCCCCGCCCTGCACCGGCTCGCGACCGACGGCATCAGTTGCGCCGCGACGCTCGTGCATTCGGTCGCCCAGGGTGTGCTCGCCGCCAAGGCCGGTGCCAGTCACGCCGTGATCGCCGTTGATGCGCTCGAAGCCATCGGCCAACCGGCGGATCCGATCGTCCGCGGGCTGCGCTCGGCACTCGACCGCTCCGGACTCGAGTGTGACATCGTCGTCGCGGGACCGGCGAGCGCGACACGGTTCGGCGAACTCGCCGCGGCCGGTGCCGACGCAGCCGTCGTCACGAGTGCGTCGCTGCGGTCGTTCCTGCAGCATCCGCTCACCGACCGTGGTCTCGATCGGTTCCTCGGTGACATCAGCCGGCGCGCGAAGCCGCGCCGCGCACGGTGAGCGTCGCCATGCCTCGCTGTGCCCGCCCGATCGCCATGTTGGGCTTCCTCGCGCTCGTGGCCTGCGAAGGCGCGAACCCGGAGACGTCGGAAGCGCAGGGCGCGGCGCGCCCGCGTGCCGGCGCGGCATTGCCGACGGTGGATCCATCGCCCGAAGCCATCAATCGCTCGCGACGCACCGCGATCACCGAAGCGGTCGCACGGGTCTCTCCCGCCGTCGTGACCGTGCAGACCGAACGACTGCAGCGGTCGCAGCAGTCCCCGTTCGATCTCTTCTTCGGCCGCCGCAGCGGTGATCAGGTCGCGTCGGGCATCGGCTCCGGCTTCATCGTGCGCGAAGACGGCGTGATCGTCACCAACGCCCACGTGATCTCCGGGGCCAGCAAGGTGCAGATCGCGATGCGCGATGGCACCACCTACCCGGCGACGGTCATCGGCGAGGACGAGCTCAACGACCTCGCGGTGCTCAAGATCGACGCGAAAGGTCTGCCCACGGCACCGCTGGGCTCATCGCGCGACATGCTGATCGGCGAGTGGGTGATCGCGATCGGCAACCCGTACGGGTTCCTGCTGGGTAACTCGGAGCCGAGTGTGACGGCAGGCGTGGTGAGCGGTGTGGGACGCAATCTCACCGGACGCGGCGACGGGCCTGGCGTGTACGTGGACATGATCCAAACCGACGCATCGATCAATCCGGGCAACTCCGGCGGACCGCTGATCACGGCGGCCGGCGAAGTGGTCGGAGTGAACTCGTCGATCTACACGCCCACGGGTGGTTCGGTGGGACTCGGTTTCGCCATTCCGATCGACCGGGCGCGTCGGGTCACGGAGGATCTGCTCGCGCACGGCAGCGTCCGACGGCCGTGGATCGGCGTGAAGGTGCAGCAGACGGGCGCGTCCGCGGGGCGCGGCACGCTCAACGCCGGCGCCACCATCCAGACGATCGTCCCGACCTCGCCGGCCGCTGAGGCCGGACTACGTGCGGGTGATGTCATCATGCGGTCCCGCGACCGCGTGATCCGCAATGCGTACGACTGGGAGGCGGAGCTGCTCGACCTGCGGGTCGGCGAGACCGCACCGCTGGTCATCCGCCGCGCCGGGCGCGAGCAGCGGGTGAGTGTGCGCGTGAAGGATCTGCCTGAAGTGGGTGCGGAGAAGGTGGCCGTGATGCGCGAACTCGAACTGGTCTCGCTCACGCCGACGATCCGCGCCGAGCGCAACGTGCAGAGCGAACGTGGCGCGGTGGTCTACAAGGTCACCGAACGGGTGGAGTCGGCCTTGGGGCTCCAGGTCGGTGACGTGATCATCCAGATCAACCGGACGCCGGTCACCGACGCCAATCAGGCGGCGAGCACGCTCGAGTACTACAGCGGCCGGGGGCCGATCCGCATGTTCTTCGAGCGCAATGGCACCATCTACTCCACGGACTTCCGCATCTCATGAGCCACGCGCAGTATCGCTCCCCACTCGCCGAACGGTACGCCTCCAAGGCGATGCTGGAGCTGTGGAGTCCGCAGACCCGTCATGGCCTCTGGCGTCGGCTCTGGCTGGCGCTGGCCGAGCATGAACGGGCACTCGGCGTCGACATCAGCGCCGAGGCGGTCGCGCAGATGGGGGCGCACCTCGATGACATCGATTTCGCGAAGGTCGCCGAGTACGAGAAGCGCTTCCGGCACGACGTGATGGCGCACGTCCATGCGTTCGGGGACGTCGCACCGGCGGCCAAGGGCGTGATCCACCTCGGCGCGACGAGCTGCTACGTCACCGACAACGGCGACCTCATCCAGATGCGCCGCGGTCTGGAGTTGTTGCGTGGGCGTGTGGTCTCGCTCATCCGCACGCTGTCGGTGTTCGCCAAGCAGTGGCGCGCAGAGCCGACGCTCGGCTACACGCATCTGCAGGCGGCCCAGCTCACCACGGTGGGCAAACGTGCGACCCTGTGGATGCAGGACCTGGTGCTCGATCTCACGGAGCTCGACCATCGCCTCGCCACCATGCCGATGCGCGGCGTGAAGGGCACCACGGGCACGCAGGCGAGTTTCCTCGAGTTGTTCGGCGGCGATCACGCGAAGGTGCGCGAGCTCGACACGCGCGTGTGCCACGCGATGGGATTCCCCGGCTCGATCCCGGTGAGCGGGCAGACCTACTCGCGAAAGATCGACGCGCAGGTGCTCGACATCGTCTCGGCGATCGCGACCAGCGCCGCGAAGTTCGCGAGCGACATGCGCATGCTGCAGTCGTTCGGTGAGATCGAGGAGCCGTTCGAGAAGGACCAGATCGGCTCGTCGGCGATGGCCTATAAGCGCAACCCGATGCGCTCCGAGCGCATCAACTCCCTCGCGCGGTTCGTCCAGTCGGTGACCCCCACGGCCAACCAGACGCATAGCGTGCAGTACTTCGAGCGCACGTTGGATGACTCGGCGATCCGTCGGCTGGTGATCCCCGAGGCCTTCCTCGCGACCGACGCCATCCTGATCCTGTGGGAGAACATCGCGAGCGGGCTCGAGGTGCACCCGGCGCGGATCCGGCAGCGGATCAACGAGGAGCTGCCGTTCATGGCCACGGAATCGTTGATCGTGCGTGCGGTGCAGGCCGGTGGCGACCGGCAAGAAGCGCACGAGGTGATCCGCCGGCATTCCATCGCGGCGGCCCGCGCGATGAAGGACGAAGGCAAGCCGAACGATATGCTCGAGCGGTTGGCGGCCGACGCCGCGTTTCCCGTGAAGGCGGCGGACCTGTCGGCGGTGACCGACGCGTCCCGGTTCATCGGCCGCGCGGCCCATCAGGTGGATGACTTCCTCGCCGAAGTGATCGACCCGATCCTGGTGGCGGCGGGCGACGCGGCACCGGCACGCGAGGAAGTGCGCGTATGACGCCGATGCTCGTGGGGCAGACCGCGCTACCACTCCCGATGCTGCTCCGCGGCAAGGTGCGCGACGTGTACGAGGTGGATGCCCAGCGCCTCCTGCTCGTCGCCAGCGACCGCGTGAGCGCGTTCGACGTCGTGATGAACGAGCTCGTGCCGTACAAGGGTGCGGTGCTCACGCAGATGACGGCGTGGTGGCTGCGACAGTTCGAGTCCGAGGTCGCGCATCACATGATCACCTGCGACGTCGAGACCATCGTGAAGGCGGTGCCCGCGATCAGCATGCATCGCGACGAACTCGCCGGACGCGCGATGCTGGTGCACCGTACGAAGGTCTTCCCGATCGAGTGCGTGGTGCGCGGGTACTTGGCCGGGTCGGCGTGGAAGGAGTACGCGGCCTCGGGCACGCTCGCCGGCGAGCGCCTCGCGCCCGGGCTGCGCGAGAGCGACCGCTTCGACCCGCCGGTGTTCAGCCCCGCGACCAAGGCGGAGTCGGGACACGACGAGAACATCACGCGCAGCAAGATGGCCACTGTGATCGGTACCGAAGCGGCAGCGACGCTGGAACGGCTCGCCCGCCTTGTGTACGGTCGCGGACGCGACATCGCCGCTGCGCGCGGCATCATCATCGCCGACACCAAGTTCGAGTTCGGCGCGACGAGCGACGGTCGCGTGTTGTTGATCGACGAAGTGATGACCCCAGACAGCTCGCGCTTCTGGCCGGCGGATCAATACACACCGGGCCGCAGCCAGCCGAGTTTCGACAAGCAGCCGCTGCGTGACTGGCTCGACGCCGAGCGGCGCGCTGGCCGCTGGGATGGGAACGCGCCACCCCCGACCCTTCCGACCGAGGTGGTCCAGGCGACGAGTCGCCGCTACCTCGAGGCGTACGAACGCCTCACCGGTTCTCCCCTCGACCTGACCCGACTCCCGTGAACTTCGCCCGCGAAGGGATCCCATTCATCCTCATCGCCGCGGCACTCGCCGCCGGTGGGTACGCAGGTGCACTCGCGCGCCGCTCGTGGGGCCTGTGGCTGCTCGCATTCGTCCTCACCCTGCTGGTGCTGTGGGTGGCGTATTTCTTCCGTGATCCGGAGCGCACGGGAGAACGCGGCGACCGCTTGGTGATCTCGCCGGCCGATGGCCGCGTGATCGACATCAGTGAGGTCGACGAGCCGTCGTTCCTCAAGGGCCGTGCCATCCGCATCTCGGTGTTCATGAACGTCTTCAACGTGCACGTGAACCGGTACCCGGTGAGCGGGAACGTGGCGTACGTGCAGTACAACGAGGGCAAGTTCCTCAATGCGGCGGCCGACAAGGCGTCACTGGAGAACGAGCAGATGTCCATCGGCGTCCAGACAGCCAAACACAAGGTGCTCTTCCGCCAGATCGCCGGCCTCATCGCGCGACGCATCGTGACCTACAGTCAGGTCGGCGATACCGCTTCGCAGGGCGACCGGATGGGGCTCATCCGCTTCGGCTCCCGTGTGGACGTGTTCGTGCCGGTGGGCAGCACGGTGAAGGTGAAGCTCGGGCAGAAGCCGCAGGCCGGGACGACGGTCCTCGCCGAGCTCCCGCAGTGACGCGCGAACGCCGGCGGTTCCCGCGCCCGTCCCTCGTGATGCTGCCCAACGGCTTCACGCTCGCGAACCTCTTCTTCGGCATCTTCGCGATCGTCGCGGCGTCCCGTGGACAGCACGCGCAGGCCAGCCTCTACATCGTGCTCGGGGCGTTCTGTGACGCCCTCGACGGACGCATCGCCCGCGCGACGAATACGGGAACGCCGTTCGGCGAGGAACTCGATTCTCTCGTCGACGCGATCTCGTTCGGGTTGGCACCCGCATTGATGATGTACTTCGCGGTGCTGCGGCACTCCGGCTGGGATTGGATCCTCGTGTTCCTGTTCTCCGCCTGCGCCGTGATGCGGTTGGCGCGTTTCAACGTCGAGCAGGCGGGCGAGGCGAAGAAGCCCGCCTACTTCACCGGTCTGCCGAGCCCCGCGGCCGGCGGCACCCTCGCGACGTACTACTGGTTCAGCCAGACGCCGCTCTACAACGAGTTCTTCGTCGAGTGGCCGTGGGAGACCATCCTGCGGTTCCTCATGGTGACGTTGAGCTTCCTGATGATCTCCAACGTGCCGTATCCGGCATGGCCGAAGTTCAGCTTCCGCACACTGCACGGCACACTCGGCATCATCGTGCTGTTCTCGTCGGTCTACGCGCTCTTCTTCCTGCCGCGGGAGTTCTTCTTCCCGGTGGGCGTGTTCTATGTGACCGTGGGCATCGTGCTCGCGATCCTCCGTGGTGTTTTCGAGGTCCCACCGCCCTTCGACGACTCGCAGGACGGCGGGTCCGGCGAGGACGATCCTACTCCTGAGGGTGCTCGCTCGTGACGCGGTTCCGTGTGTCGGTCCATATCGTGCCTCGCAAGGGGCTGCTCGATCCGCAGGGCAAGGCAGTCGCCGATGCCCTCCACACCCTCGGTTTCGCTTCGGTGGGTGACGTGCATGTCGGGCGTCATCTGGTGATCGAGACGCACGCCGGTGACGCCAAAGCCGCCGAGGCCTCCGTGCGCGAGATGTGCGGACGCCTGCTCGCCAATCCGGTGACGGAAGACTACGAGATCGCCGGCGTGGTCGCGGCATGAAGGTCGGTGTCGTCACCTTCCCTGGCTCGAACTGCGACGAGGATGCACTGCTCGCCGTCGTCGAGCGACTGCACGAGGAGGCCGTGCTCCTGTGGCACAAGGATCACGACCTGCAGGGCGCCGATGTCATCATCCTGCCTGGCGGCTTCAGTTACGGGGACTACCTCCGCGCCGGTGCCATCGCGCGGTTCTCGCCGATCATGCAAGAGGTCGTCGCCCACGCGAAGCGTGGCGGGCCGGTGATCGGCATCTGCAACGGGTTCCAGATCGCCTGTGAGGCGGGACTGCTCCCCGGCGCGTTGCTGCGGAACGCAAGCCTGCAGTTCCGCTCGATGCCGGTGACGCTGCGCGTCGAGAACACGAACACGGTGTTCACGCGCGCCGCGACCACGGGTGCGACGCTCACGATGCCGATCGCGCACGGCGACGGCCGCTACACGGCGGACGAGCAGACGCTCGCGCGTCTCGAGGGTGAAGGCCACGTCACCTTCCGCTATGTCGACGCCGAGGGTGAGCCCAGCGAGGGCGCGAACCCCAATGGCTCGATGAACAACATCGCCGGAGTGACGAACGAGACCGGCACGGTGGTCGGTTTGATGCCGCACCCGGAGCGCGCGATGGAGCCGCTCCTGGGGTCGGTGGACGGGCAGGTGCTATTCGAATCGTTGCTGAAGAAGCTCTAAGTGCTCTTCTCCACCATCCCACATCCCACATCTCCTTTCTAATGTCGAAAGATTTCAATCCCAGCCGCAACGAGGACGAGTACTTCCTCAAGCAGGACGCGGAGCTCATCAAGGAGCAGCGCGCGAAGCTCGACGCCGAGCGCAAGGCGGCGGAACGCAAGGTGCATTACATGAGGTGCCCCAAGTGCGGCGCCGATCTCCAGGAGCGCGACTTCCATCACGTGAAGATCGACACCTGCCCCGACTGCAAGGGACTGTGGCTTGACGCAGGCGAACTCGAGATGGTCGGTCGCATCAACGAAACCGCCGTCGGCGGATTCCTCCGCGATCTCTTCAAGGGACTGCGCAACAAGTGACCACTGGAGCCACGCCCCGCCCGGGCGATCCGACCATCTCGCCAGCGCTCGTCGCCGAGCACGGGCTGACGATGGATGAGTACGACCGCCTGGTGAAGATGCTCGACCGCACGCCCACGTTCACCGAACTCGGGATCATCAGTGCCCTCTGGAGCGAACACTGCTCCTACAAGCACTCGCGGCCCGTGCTCAAGACGCTGCCGACCAAGGCGCCGTGGGTCTTGCAGGGACCCGGCGAGAACGCCGGTGTCATCAGCATCGGCGACGGGCTGGCCGTGGCCTTCAAGATCGAATCGCATAACCATCCGTCCGCCGTCGAACCGTATCAGGGCGCGGCCACGGGCGTCGGCGGCATCCTCCGCGACGTCTTCACCATGGGCGCGCGACCCATCGCGATGCTCAACTCGCTGCGCTTCGGGTCTCTGGAGACGCCGCGCGTGCGATACCTCGTCGCGGGTGTGGTGAAAGGCATCGGCGACTACGGCAACTGTGTCGGCATCCCGACCGTTGCCGGCGACGTGATGTTCGACGCGGCCTACGAGGGCAATCCGCTGGTCAACGCGATGTGCGTGGGCCTGCTCAAGGAAGAAGAACTCATCCGCGCGAAGGCCGAGGGCGTGGGCAATCCGGTGATCGCCGTGGGGGCGCGCACCGGCCGGGACGGCATTCACGGTGCGTCCTTCGCCTCCGAGGACCTGTCCGAGGAGAACGAGGCCAAGCGGCCGCGCGTGCAAGTGGGCGATCCGTTCACCGAGAAACTGCTGCTCGAAGCCTCGCTCGAGCTGATCCGCTCGGGGCACATCGTCGCCATCCAGGACATGGGCGCGGCAGGTCTCACGTCGTCGAGCGCCGAGATGGCGGAACGCGGTGACGTCGGCGTCACCATCGATACCATGAAGGTGCCCGTGCGAGAGACGGGCATGACGCCGTACGAGATCCTGCTCTCCGAATCGCAGGAGCGCATGCTGGTCGTGGCCAAGAAAGGCCACGACGCTGAGGTGAAGAAGATCCTCAACAAGTGGGACTTGGTCGCCGAGGTGATCGGCGAAGTGATCGCCGAGCCGGTCTACCGTGTAACAGAAGGCGACAAGGTGGTCGCGGAGTTCCCGGGTACTCGGTTGGTGACCGACTGCCCGATGTACACGCCTGAGGCGAAGGAGAGCGCAGAGGCCATCGCCCGCCGCGAGCGCGACGTGCACGCCATCGCGCCGTTACCGAGCGAGCACGATCCCGCGTGGACGCTGGAGCGACTGCTGCAGGCACCGACGATCGCGAGCAAACACTGGATCCATCGGCAGTACGATTCCACGGTGCGCACCAACACCGTGGCGGGTCCCGGACACGCGGACGCCGCCGTGGTGCGCGTGCGCGGCACTAAGAAGGCGCTCGCGCTCAAGACGGACTGCAACGGCCGCTACGTGTTCCTGGACCCGCGCGTCGGTGGACGGATCGCCGTGGCCGAGGCCGCACGAAACGTGGCCTGCACCGGCGGCACACCGCGTGCCATCACCAACTGCCTCAACTTCGGCAATCCCAAGAAGCCCGAAGTGTTCTTCCAGTTCCGCGAAGCGGTCTTCGGGATGGGCGACGCCTGCCGCGTGCTCGAAACGCCGGTCACCGGCGGAAACGTCTCGCTGTACAACGAGAACCCGCAGGGTGCAGTGTACCCCACGCCGACCATCGGCATGGTGGGCGTGCTCGACGACGCGGCCCACGCGACGCGGATGAACTTCACCACCGCGGGTGACGCGATCGTGCTGCTGGGTGAGAACACGGACGAGATCGGCGGCTCGGAATACCTCGCGTGGGTGCACGGCGTCGTTGCTGGCGCGCCGCCACGCTGCGACCTCGAGGGAGAGAAGAGGCTCATCGACGGCCTGCTCGCCGCGATTCGCGGCGGTCATGTGCGTTCGGCGCACGACTGCTCCGAAGGCGGATTCGCGGTGTCACTCGCCGAGAGTTGCATGGCGGACCGTGCGAAGCCCATGGGTGCGTCGGTGGACCTGAGCGCGTGGTCTTCCCTCCCCGCCCGCGCGCTACTGTTCGGCGAGGCGCAAGGCCGCGTGATCGTCTCCACGGCCGCGCCGGACACAGTGCTGGCGATCGCCAAACAGCACGGAGTTCCCGCTCGGGTGGTCGGTAAGGTCACGGCGGCGAGCGACGGGTTCCTCATCGACGCCGGGACGACCAAGCTCAGCGCGCGCGTTGCGACCCTGAGCGAGGCCTATCACGAAGCCCTGCCCCGCGCGATGCAGCGCGCGGCGGCTGAGGCTGTCACGAAGGACCCCGCGATGGCGGGAGGGACCGCCTGATGTGTGGCATCTTCGGAATCAGTGGGCACAAGGACGCTGCGGCGCTCACGCACCTCGGCCTGTACTCGTTGCAGCATCGTGGGCAGGAGTCGGCGGGGATCGTCGCCACCGAGCGCGGTGACATCCACGCGATCCGCGCGATGGGGCTGGTCTCGGATCAGTTCGCGCCGGAGAAGATGGCCGCTCTCGTCGGACCAGTGGCGATGGGCCACACGCGCTACTCCACCGCCGGCTCGAGCACCATCGAGAACGCGCAGCCGGCGCTGGTGCGATTCAAGGGCGGGCACATTTCACTCGCCCACAACGGCAACCTGACCAACGCGACGGAGATCCGCCACGAGCTCGAGGATGATGGCTCGATCTTCAGTTCGACGATGGACTCCGAAGTGATCGTGCATAGGCTTGCGAAGTCCCGCGCCGAGAAGCCCGAGGAGAAACTCGCTGAAGCGCTCGCGGGCGTGGAAGGTGCGTATTCATTGCTCGTCATCATCGGCGACACACTGGTAGCGGCTCGGGACCCGTTCGGCTGGCGCCCGCTGGTGATGGGGCGGCTCAACGGGGCTGTGGTGTTCGCGTCGGAGACCTGTGCGCTCGACATCGTCGGCGCGACGGTGGAGCGCGAGATCCAGCCGGGCGAGATCGTGGCCGTGGAGCCGGACGGCAGCTTTCGGACGCTCAACCGGCCGGCGGCACCGAACTTGCACCGCTGCGTGTTCGAGTACGTGTATTTCGCACGCCCGGACTCCCGGGTCTTCGGCGGTTCGGTGGACCGCGCCCGCCGGGCACTGGGGCGTCGTCTGGCGAAGGAACACCCCGCTCCCGGGGCCGACTTCGTCTTCTCGGTTCCAGACTCGTCCAACTCGGCGGCGCTGGGCTTCGCCGAGCAGAGTGGGATCCCGCTGGAGCTGGCGCTCATCCGCAACCACTACGTGGGACGGACGTTCATTCAGCCCACGCAGAGCGGGCGCGATGCGAAGGTGAAGGTGAAGTACAATGCGGTGCGCGAGATCCTCGACGGGAAGTCCGTGGTGATGGTCGATGACTCCATCGTCCGCGGCACGACCACGCGGGGGCTCGTCGCGCTCGTGCGTGCCGCTGGTGCTCGCGAGGTCCACATGCGGGTCTCATCTCCCCCGATCACGGGACCCTGTTACTACGGCATCGATACACCCGACCGCGAGCAGTTGATCGCGGCCAACAACAGCGTGGCGGAGATCGCCAAGAAGATCGGGGTGGATTCGCTCGGCTACATCTCGCTCGACGGGATGTTGCAATCGGTCCCCAACGGCCCTGACGGCTTCTGTCACGCGTGCTTCAGCGGGCAATACCCCACCAAGCCGCCGTCCGTCCCGGAGAAGCTCCGGCTCGGCTAGCGGCGCACCGCACCTCGCGGAGGCGCAGTCGTGACGCAGTCAGTGTTCTTCTTCGGCAACGGAAAAGCCGAAGCGACGAAGGACGACAAGGATCTCCTGGGCGGCAAGGGTGCCAACCTCGCCGAGATGACCAATCTCGGCGTCCCGGTACCGCCGGGGTTCACAATCGCGTGCAATCTCTGCGACGCGTACCTCGCGACGCGCACGATCCCCGCCGGCTTGCGCGACGAGGTGGAGCGTGCGCTCACGCGGCTGGAAGAAGCGGCCGGTAAGCGCTTCGGCGACCCGGCGAACCCGTTGCTCGTCTCGGTGCGCTCCGGTGCGCGCGTCTCCATGCCCGGCATGATGGAGACCATCCTCAACCTCGGGCTCAACGACGAGACCGTGTTGGGGCTCGCCAAGCTGAGCGGGAGCCCGCGCTTCGCGTACGATTCGTATCGGCGACTGCTGCAGATGTACGGCGATGTCGTCCTCGGCGTGCCGATGCATGACTTCGAGCATCTGCTCGCGGCGAAGCGTCTCACCACCGGCGCGAAGACCGACGCCGAGCTCCCCGCCGAGGCGCTGCAGACCTTGGTGATCGAGTATCAGCAGCTCATCAAGAGTGTGACCGGCCGTCCCTTCCCGCACGACCCCCGCGCGCAACTTTGGGGCGCGACCGAGGCCGTTTGGGGGTCTTGGACGCTCAAGAAGGCCGTGGATTATCGGCGAGTGAACGGTATCGCCGAGGCACCGGGCACGGCGGTGAACATCGTCTCGATGGTCTTCGGCAACCTCGGCGAGGACTCGGGCACCGGGGTCGCGTTCACACGCGACCCGTCAACTGGCGAGAAGATCTTCTACGGCGAGTTCCTCGTGAACGCGCAGGGTGAGGACGTGGTGGCGGGCATCCGCACGCCGCAACCCATCACCGAGATGGCCAACCGGCTGCCCGAGGCGTACGGCGACCTGCTCCGTACGCAGTCGCTGCTCGAGCGGCACTTCCGCGACATGCAGGACCTCGAGTTCACCGTGGAGCGCGGCAAGCTCTACTTGCTGCAGACGCGTATCGGCAAGCGTACGGCAGCTGCCGCGGTCCGCATCGCCCGCGACCTGGTGAACGAAGGACTCATCTCGCGACCCGAGGCGCTGCAGCGCGTCCCAGCGAGCCAGCTCGACCAGCTGCTGCACCCCATCATCGACCCCGCGTCGAGGCCGGACGCGCTCTGCGTCGGGTTGCCGGCGAGTCCGGGTGCGGCCAGCGGCATCGCCGTGTTCGATGCGGACGAGGCGGAGTTCAAGGCGGCTCGCGGGGATTCGGTGATCCTGGTGCGTGACGAGACGACACCCGAGGACTTCCACGGCATCGTCGCAGCGCGCGCCGTGCTCACGGCGCGCGGCGGCATGACCAGCCACGCGGCCGTGGTCGCCCGCGGCATGGGCAAGTGCGCCGTGGTGGGCTGCGGGGCCATCCGTGTCGACGCGACGCACCGGCGCTTCATCGTCGGTGAAGTCGAAGTCCACGAAGGCGAGTGGATCACGCTCGATGGTGGCACCGGCGAGGTCTTCCTCGGCGACCTGCCGACCATGCCGAGCGAAGTGATGCAGGTGAACGCGGGCACGTTGTCGCAGGAGGACGCGCCGGTGTACCGCGGCTTCGCCGAGCTGCTCGGTTGGGCGGATGCGCGTCGTCGGCTCAAGGTGCGCGCCAATGCCGACACGCCGCACGATGCGCGCGTCGCGCGCGGCTTCGGTGCCGAAGGCATCGGCCTCTGCCGCACCGAACATATGTTCTTCGACGGTGATCGCATCCACTCGATGCGCGAGATGATCGTCGCGCACGATGAAGGTGGACGGCGTCGCGCACTCGCCAAGCTGCTGCCGATGCAGCGGGCGGACTTCGAGGGGATATTCGAGGCGATGGACGGCTACCCCGTCACCATCCGCCTCCTCGACCCGCCGCTGCATGAGTTCCTCCCGCATGGCGGTGAGGAAGCCAAGTTGCTCGCACGGCGCGTGGGTGTGACGCGGCGCGAGATGATGCGCATCGTGGAATCGCTACGCGAGTCGAACCCGATGCTGGGCCATCGTGGCTGCCGCTTGGGTGTGACGTATCCCGAGATCACCGAGATGCAGGCGCGAGCGATCTTCGAAGCCGCGTCGGCGATGGCCAAGCGCGGCGTGATCGTCATGCCCGAGGTGATGATCCCGCTCGTCTCGACCGTGAAGGAATTCGCGCACCAGCGCACGATCGTCGATCGCATGGCCGCCCAGGTGGCCCGGGAGACGGGCACCAGCGTGAAGTATCTGGTGGGCACGATGATCGAGTTGCCGCGCGCCGCGCTGACCGCGCGGCAGATCGCGGCGGAGGCCGAGTTCTTCTCGTTCGGCACCAACGACCTGACGCAGACCACGTTGGGGCTGAGCCGCGATGACGCGGGACGGTTCCTCCCGCTCTACGTGGAGCGCGGGATCTACCGCGACGACCCGTTCCAGGTGCTCGACGAGGAGGGTGTGGGTCGCCTGATCGAGATGGCCACCAAGGAGGGCCGGGGCGCGCGGGAGGGCCTCAAGGTCGGCATCTGCGGCGAACATGGTGGCGAGCCGCGGTCCGTGGCGTTCTGTCATCGCACGGGACTGGACTATGTGAGTTGTTCGCCGTTCCGTGTGCCGATCGCGCGACTGGCGGCGGCGCAGGCCGTCGGGAGCTGAGCGCTCAGGGCGCAGGCGGTACGTAGGGCGTCATGCCGTATGGGGGCATCGTATCGGGGAGCACACGAAACCTGATTCGTGTGCTCCCATTTGCATCAAGGAACGTCACGAGACTGTCGCGCCGTAGGTAGCGAGTCGACGCGGCGAGCGCGTCGTGGATGCGAGCGTCAAGCTCAAACATGCGTGCCGAGCATCCGAGGTACGTGCCGAACGCGATCATGAAGCGCAGCGAATCGCCGCGGGCCTCGAAGTTCGCACCCCAGCCGTTGCAGCCGACATACCACCCGACACCCACGGTATCGCGCCAGCGCTGGAAACGAAATCGCCCGTCTCGGACGCCTGGCACCGTGTCGGGCATGAGGCCATCGACCTCAAGGGCGCGCCACGATTCGACGACGGCGATGCGGTCCGCGAGTCCCTCCAATCCAAAGGGGCTGTCGTCCTTTTCGCACGCGGTAGCCGCGACGGCCGGCAGCACGAACGCGGCCACCGCAGCTGCGGCGCGGACCACGCGGCCGGGGTACGCTGAGAGTCTCATCTTCATGGCGTCACGTCGATGAAGTGGTGGTCGAGTCCCGAACACGTCGGCGATAGGCCAGCCAGCCCCACAGGCTCCCCGCGCCAAACAATACCCCACTCACCACCAGTGCCGCCACACGGCCGCGGTCGTCCAGCTTGCCACTGACCCACAGCGCGAACGCGACACCGCCCAAACCGGCCACGATGTCCAGTACTCGATTGATGAACTGTTCCCGGATACCGCGGACGTGCTCGACCGCTTCCCAGAGGACCATTAGCCCGAGCCCGATCAGGTACACACGTGCCGGGCTCAAGCCGAAGAGCAGATTCGAGAACCCGCCAGTGATGCCGCCCAAGCAATGGACAAGCATCCAGAGGTCGAAGTAGCGACCCTCGGCGAAGGTCATGCTGATGGCGGGTGGCCGGCTCATGCTCCCAATTTACGTCGATGCCCCCACGCCAAGGAGCGGCGGCGCCCGCGTCTCGCGATGCGATGATCGCGGGTGGCGACCGCGACGCCCACGGCGCAGCTTACCAGCGTCGACGGCCGACAGATCCTGACCCAACCTCTCGCCCCTTCGCGATGTCCTCCGCGCTCCGCCATTCCAGCCTGCTCGCCCTCGCCGCGATCCTCGGTCCGGCGTCGCTCCTCGCCCAGACGCCATCTGCGGAACTGACCGGAGGGCTACAGCCGCGTACGATCGGCCCCGCGTCGATGTCCGGCCGCTTCGTCGACCTCGCGGTGATGGAGTCGTCACCGACGGTGTTCTATGCTGCGTCGGCCACCGGCGGGCTCTGGAAGACGACGAACAACGGCAGCACCTGGACCTTACACTTCACCAACGAAGGAACACATTCCATCGGCGCCATCGCGCTCAACCAGCGCGACACGTCCACGATCTGGCTCGGCTCGGGCGAACGGGCCAACCGACAGAGTTCGTCGTGGGGCGACGGTGTGTATCTCTCGCGCGACGGCGGCCGCACGTGGCGGAACACGGGTCTCCGGGAATCAGGACACATCGGTCGGATCGTCCTGCACCCGGCGCGGCCCGAGGTGGCCTACGTCGCGGCCATGGGACAGCTCTGGAGCGCGAACAACGAGCGCGGGCTCTACCGCACCGACGACTTCGGCGCGACGTGGAAGCGACTCCTCTACATCGATGACAACACGGGCGTCGTGGACGTCGCGATGGATCCGTCCGACCCGAACATCCTGTACGCGGCCGCCTACCAGCGTCGGCGCACCGCATTCGGCTTCAACGGCGGCGGACCAGGGAGCGCGCTCTACAAGTCCACCGATGGAGGCACCACCTGGCGCAAACTCACCAAAGGACTCCCCGCGGGCGACTACGGACGCATCGGCATCGGCATCTTCCGCGGCGACCCACGCATCGTCTACGTGAGCATCGAACAGGGGCAGCGCTACACGGCATCCACCAACTACGAGCAGCCGGAGGCCGGGCTCTACCGCTCGGACGATCGCGGCGAGTCGTTCACCCAACAGAGCACGTGGAACCCGCGGCCGATGTACGGCAGCCAGGTCATCATCGATCCGGTCGATCCCTGCCGGATCTACATGATCAACTTCTTCTCGACGTCCACCGACTGCGGCAAGACGTCTCGCCAGCTGCGGCAATCGCTGCACGGCGACGACCGCTTCCTGTGGATCAATCCGACGAATCCGTCGCACCTCATCAAAGCCGATGACGGCGGCATCGGCATCAGCTATGACCGTGCGGTGACCTGGCAATTCATGGCGCACCTGCCGGTGAGCCAGTGGTATCGCGTGGCAGTCGATATGCAGAAGCCGTACAAGGTGTACGGTGGCCTGCAGGACAACGGGAGTTGGGCCGGACCGTCCTCGGTGTACCGCAGCGAGGGCATCACCAACGCCGACTGGGTGAAATGGGGCGGCGGCGACGGATTCTTCAACATCGTCGACACGAGTGACAACCGCACGCTGTACTCCGAGTCGCAGTTCCTCGGCCTCTCGCGCATCGACATGCGCACCGGCGAAGAGCGTAGTATCCGCCCGGGCGATCCGACCGGCGCCATCGCCGCGCGCCGCAACTGGACCACATGGGGCGACCCCTCGGTGCCGCCGCAGCGACTCGGCAATGCGATGGCGCCAGCCAACTGGGACGCACCCGTCATCATCTCGCACCACGACACAAAGACGATCTACACCGGGACCAACATCCTCTGGAAGAGCAACGACCGCGGCGACACCTGGACCGCGTTGGGGGATCGCACCACCGGGATCGACCGTCGCACGCTGCCCATCATGGGCGAACGCCCCTCCGCCAGCACGCGCTCGCTCGACGACGGTGTACCCTACTGGCCGTCGGTGAGCGCCATCGCCGAGTCGCCGACCAAGCGCGGCACGCTGTGGGTGGGCACCGATGACGGCAACCTGCAGCGCAGCAGCGACGACGGGCGGACGTGGACCGAACTCGCGGGCAGCCTATCGGGTCTGCCACGCGGGAGTTGGCTCAGCGGCATCGAACCGTCGCGTCACGTGGACGGTCGTGTGTACGTGGTCGCGAACAACTACCGCAACGGCGATTTCGGCAACTACGTCTACCGCACCGATGACAACGGGCGCACGTGGACGCGCATCGACAGCGGTCTGCCGGCCAAACGCGTCGCGCGCACCCTGCGCGAGGATCTGCGCAATGGCGACGTGCTCTACCTCGGCACCGAACTCGGGCTGTTCTGGAGCAATGACCGCGGTGCGTCGTGGGCCGAACTACGCGGTGGCATGCCGCTGCTGGCGTTCAACGACCTCGTGGTGCATCCGCGCGAACATGACCTGGTGCTGGGTACGCACTCGCGGGGCATCTTCATCCTCGACAACGCACGCACATTGGCCGAGTTGACGCCGCGCGTGGTGGCGTCGCCGATCCACGTGTTCTCATCGCGTCCGGCGGAACAGATCCGCTACCGAGATGCGCTCGGACACGTGGGAGAGATCTTCTTCACCGGAGAGAATGCTCCGGCCGGCGGCATCGTCGACTTCTGGTCGAAGTCGGCTGGTGTCGCGCGCCTCGCCTTCAAGGACGCGAGCGGCAGCACCGTGGCGGAGATGCAGATGAATGCGCGCGCGGGGGTGAATCGCGCGGTGTGGAACCTGAGTTACTCCGAGACGGGTGCATCGGTGGACCGTGCTCCGACCGGACCGTTCGTTATGCCCGGCAGCTACAAGGTGGAGGTGCGCGTCGGAGCGAACGCCGCCTCGGCCGCGACGAGCGCGGTGATGGCCACTGGTTCCATCGACGTCCGCGATGACCCGCGCATCGTCGTCGGGGCGGACGTGCGCCGCGCCTGGGATACCGAAATGCGCTCGCTGGCCACGTTGCGTGCCGAGAGCCGCGCACTTGCAGGTCGCGCCGCAGCCGCGCTGCGCGCACTCGCGAACGATGCGCCGGCCGGCCGGCGCGCAACAATCGCCGAGTTCGCCCGGCAGGCGGGCGAGTTGGCGTCACGCGCGCAGCGACTCTACGGCGACGTGAACGGTGCGATCGGCCCGCTCACGGGCCTACAGGCCGAACAGAAGGCCTACTACGTACGGATGGTCGGCGAACTCACGCGTGAGATGGCGGCGGCCGACGTGCGCTGAGGTGGCAACGGGTACGGGGCGGCGTCGACGTTGATCTTCGTCGTCCCCACCTTGCCGTCCACGCGCGCCGCCACAAGGACCTGACCAGACTTGAGGGCGGTGAGTACGCCATCGGCGGAGATGGCGGCGATGCCAGGGTCCGAGACGTCCCATCGAACGGGGTACCCTTCCAACGGGTGCCCCTTCGTGTTCTCCGGCGTCGCACCGAGGCGCATGCGTTCGCCCATGGTGAGGCGTGGTGCCGGGGCGGTGACGCTGACCGCGGCGATCATCGCACGGGTGACGCGCAGGATGATCGTCGCCTCTGCGCCACCCGTGCGGGCGGTGATGTCGCAGGTCCCCTCGCTTCGCACATGAAGCTTCCCCGCGCCGTCCACCGTGGCGATGCTCGGCGTGGAGCTGGTCCATGCGACAAGGCGGGGATCCGCGATGAGGCCAGCCGCTTCACCGGTGTGCACCGAGAGCGCGATGCGGTCGCCGACCTCGACCGACGTGAGGCGCGGCGAGATGGTGAGCTGTCGCACTCCGGCGCGCGTGACTGTGAGCGTCAGCGAGGCACACGCAGCCGAGTCGTGGGGCGCGTCCGCCTCGGCGTCAGGGTTCACCACCGCGGCCGTGATCGTCGTGCGCCCGGTTCCCACCGCCGTGATGCGGCCACCCGGTGAGACTCGCGCGACAGCAGGCGTGGTCGACGCCCAGACCACGCCGGCGTGTGGCACCGCCGCGCCGTGGGCATCGCGCACATCAGGCACGAGGTCGACCGTGTCGTCGATCGTCATGGTGCCAGCATGCGTGTGCAGCGTGATGGAGAGTTCGCTCAGTGGCGCGAGCACGGCTGTGGGTGCCGAATAGCCGCGCGTTGCCGGCAGCTCCGCGGATGCGCGGACGTCGAGGGGGCGTGTCGCGAGCCGCACCAACGAGGCGCGCACCGGGTCGTTGGGACCGAGTGTGAGCTCGGGAAGCGCAGCGATGGCGTCGGCGACCGAGGCAAAGCGTTCGTCGGCCTGCCGGGCCAGCATCCCGTGGACGGTGTGCGCGATGCTACCCCCGGCGTCCGGGCGCTTCGCGTCGACGGGAACGAATGGCTCGTGCACCATCTTCCAGACGATCTGCAGCAGTGAGTCGCCGACGAACGGCGGCGCCCCCGTGAGGAGTTCGTACGCGACCACGCCAAGTGCGTATTGATCGGCCGCGCCAGTGAGCGGCTCGGCGGCGCACTGCTCGGGGCTCATGTACGCAGGTGTACCGACCGTCTGTCCGACCTGCGTCTTGCCCGGCTGTTCACTCAGGCGCGCGATGCCGAAATCCGCGACGACCGCGTCGCCGTGTTCATCGAGCAGGATATTCGCGGGTTTGACGTCGCGATGGATCACGCCGCGTCGATGCGCCGCGTCGAGTGCGGCGCCCACCTGCGTGAGGATGGCGCGGACCTGCGGCACGGTGAGAGGGCCTTGCTGCGCGAGGATCTCGTCAAGGGCACGCCCGGCAACGTACTTCATCACGAAGTACAGCAGATCCCCCGCGCGATCGACCGCGTAGATGGGGATGATGTGCGGGTGTGAAAGCGCCGCGGCGACGCGGGCTTCTTGTACGAAGCGTTCGGCCATGCCCTCGACGGCCATGAGCTGTGGCGCCATGACCTTGATGGCGACTTGGCGGTCGAGCGCGCACTCACGCGCGAGGAAGACCGTGGCCATGCCGCCGCGGCCCAGCTCGTGGGAGATCTCATAGCGTCCCGCCGTGGCGACCCGGAGGCGCGCGAGCAGGTCGCTGGGTACAGGTGTCGTCACGGGGAACCCTCCGAACTTGGTATCGGCCACCCGGCCGAGCGGCTTGAGCCGGTTCGAGGCGGAAGCACATGGCAAGTCCGCTGACAGCATGTGAGGCATTCCCGTATGTCCGATCTCGACCGCGCGAACCAACTTGTCACAATGGCGCGCCTGCACGTCCTTGAGCCCTCGGTGGCACGCGGAGTCCTCTGGTCCGCCGGCCGCGCCCTCGGCGTCATCGGGCTCGTAGCGCTCATCGTCACGCTCGTGCTCTCGCCGCGTGTCGCACTGCTGACGCTTTGGAGCATCGCGGTCCCACTCCTTCCCGCGACGTTCTTCATCTCCCCCGGGCTGTGGCGCGGTGTCTGTCCGCTCGCGACGCTCAACGCCTGGGGGAATCGCCTCGGCGCGCCCAGACCGATGACCGACCGAGAGTCGACCGCGTTCGCAGTGGGGGGACTGCTGCTCTTCCACCTGCTGGTCCCGGCTCGGCACTTGGCGCTCAATACTGACGGCCCCCTACTCGCGATCACGTTGGTCGTGATCGGCGGCGTCGCCCTTGTGTGTGGTGCGCTGTTCGCGTCGCGCAGCGCCTTCTGCAACGCACTCTGCCCGGTGGCATCGGTGGAGCGGCTCTACGGACAGGCGCCACTGGTCCAGCTCTCACGCAGCCGCTGCGCGACCTGCGATGTGTGTACGCCGCGCGGCTGCCTCGACCTCGCGGGCCCGAAGGCCATGCGTCAGCTCGTCGGGAGCACGCGCGACCAGCGCGCTTGGTTGCGCACTCCGTTCGGCGTGTTCGCGGCGTCACTGCCAGGCTTCATCATCGCCTACGGCCTCCTCCCGGACACTCGGGGGGCCGATGCGCTCGTGCTCTACTCGAGTACGCTGGGTGCGTCCCTGCTGAGCTATCTCGCCGTCTTCTCGGCGGCCGTAGTCTTGGGCATCCCCGCGATGGGGGCGGTCGGTGGCCTCGCTGTGATCAGCGGTGCGCTCTACTACTGGTTCGCCGCCGACGTGATCGTGGGAGCCATCGGATTGCCGCACGTGATGGTGTCTGTCATCCGCGCTGCGGCGATCGGCCTGCTTATCTGGTGGATGACCGTCGCCAGCCGTCCACTCCAACATGCAGGAATCTCCCCGCGTTGAGGCCGGGGGACTCGACAGAACACCATGCGATATCTGCTCGCACTCCTCGCCGCCCTTGGCGGCCTCGTTTTCCTCCTCGCCCTCTATGCCGGGCTGCCGAGTTCGAGTCTCGGCAGGGAGTATCGCAGAGCACTCGACGCGCTCGACGAGGATCCACGCGACTCCACCCTCCTGCTCGAGACCGACGCCGACTTCCAACGACTGCCACCGCTGGTGCAGCGCTATCTGCGCGTCAGCGGTGCGGTGGGAGCACCGCGCATCCACAACTTCAGGGTGCAGATGCACGGCGAGATCCGGAGCGGCCCGAAAGACCCATGGATGTCCTTCGTCGCCGAGCAGGTGAACACAGTACCCGAGCCCAGACGGCTGTTCTTCATGCGCGCGCGGATGCGCGGACTGCCCACCGAGGTCTATCATCGATTCGTCGGGCCCTCGGCGACGATGCGCGTCCGGGTGCTTCGGCTGTTCACCGT